>JADBZH010000014.1 GCA_020402585.1 Phenylobacterium sp.
CGCTCTTCCGATCTAAGGGCGCGGCTTGACGCCCGCCTGGATGGCGAGGCCCGATCGCCCCTCGCCCTGGCCCTGTCCGGAGGCGGGGACTCCCTCGCCCTGGCCCTGATGGCGGCCCGGTGGGCGCGGGAGCACTCGCGCACCCTCCTCGTCCTGACCGTTGACCATGGACTCAATCCCCACAGCCTCGCTTGGACCCGGGCCTGCGGCGAGACCGCGCGGCGGATCGGCGCCCGCTTCCAGGCCCTGGAATGGACCGGACGACGGCCCTCCAGCGGCCTGCCCGCCGCCGCCCGTCAGGCCCGGCACCGCCTGCTGGCGCAGGCCGCCCGCGACGCCGGCGCCCGGGTCCTGCTGATGGGCCACACCCTGGACGATGTGGCCGAGGCCGGGGCCATGAGGGCCGGCGGCTCCACCACGCCCTCCCCCCGGGAGTGGGCGCCCTCCCCCGCCTGGCCTGAGGGGAGGGACGTGTTCCTGCTGCGTCCCCTGCTTGGGGTCGGCCGCCAGTCCCTGAGGGACTGGCTGACCGCCCGGGGCGAGACCTGGATCGAAGATCCCGGGAACCTCGACCCCCGCTTCGCCCGCAGCCGGGCCAGGACCGCCCTTGCGGGACGGCCCCCTGCACCGGTTCCAGACTGCACCCTGAGCCCCGACCGGCGGGCGGCGGCTGACCTGGCTCTCCGGGTTGAAGCGCGGCCCTTCGGGCTGGAGATCTCCCGCCAGCTCCTGCGCAACGCCGCCCCGGGCGCGGCGCGGGGCGTGATCGCGGCCGCCTGTCTCTCCGCGGGAGGCGGGGTGCGCGCGCCTCGGGGCGGGTCCCTCGACCGCCTGGCGGCGCGCCTTGCCGGGTCGGAGCTCTTCCAGGCGACACTGGCCGGCGCCCTGGTCATTGCGGCGAACGACGGCGTCGCCTTCGGACGGGCGGCCGGCGATATGCGGCGTCAGGGCGTCCGCGACCTCGCCCTGCCCGCAGGCGGCGCAGGGGTCTTTGACGGTCGCTTCGAGGTCGAGACGACCTCAGCGGTGCGGATCACGCCCCTGGAAGGCCGGCTTTCGCACCTCGCCGCGGCGGACCGGAACGCGCTCGCGACCGTCCCGCCAGCCTTTCGCGGCGCCCTGCCGGGGGTTGAGGCTGGAGGCGCTTTTCGTCTGGCCGGGACACCGGCGTCTGGCGTCTGGATTCGTCCCCTGGCGCGGCGCCGGCTGCTCGCCGCCTGCGATACGACGCCAGACGAAGCGGCGGCGACAGCCCTCAGCCGGGAGACGTCTGGCTGACGTCAAGAATGTGGGTGATTCCCTGTACGACCCTGGAGGCGTAGCGGGGCCCCAACAGGCTGGCGTGGCGGGCGCCCTCGACCCGGTCCACATGACCGGCCCGGGAGGCCAGGGCCGGCGCATTCTGGATCGCCTGGAGATCACCCGGGAGGGGGACGGCGCCGGCGGTCACCACGGCGACGGGCAGGTCCGTATCAAAGGGCCCTGCAATCCGTCCCTGGGCGGCGGTCTCAAGCCACTGCTGGACCTCCCGGGCGGAGGCCCGGGCGTGGGAGGCCGAGGCGTAGATCCGGCGCTTCTCCCGCGAGATTTCCGGCGGAAGGCCGATCCGGTCGCCGGCCACCAGCGCCCAGGGCCGCATGACGCCGAGGTCGGCGACCCTGTCGAGCAGGAACATGGCGCGGCGGAAGCCATCGATCATCCGGGCCGCGGCCGGATGATCGACGGCCTCGGGCGTGACGGCGTCCACCAGGACCAGGCCGACCAACCTGTCCCGGACCCTTGGCGCGAGAATCCTCAGGAACAGTCCAGCCATGGAGTGGCCGGCGAGGACCAGGGGCGCCGGGTCCTCCAGGCGTTCGAGCATGGCCTCGAGGTCATCGGCGATGGCGCGCCCATCCCGCGGGTCCGGGCCGGGGTCGGACAGGCCAAGGCCCGCCCTGTCATAGGCCAGGCTGCGAACGCCAAGTTCCGCCAGAGCCTCCTGGACCCTATGCCAGTCCGCAGCGCAGCCGAAGGCGCCGCACTCCATGACGACAAGGGGCCCGCCGTCTCGCGGTCCGGCCCGGACGACGCGCAGGCGACGCCCGCCGATGTCGACCCATTCGCCCCTGGAGGGTCCCGGCGCCACGGTCATGAGGGCCTGTCCTGCGCCGTCGGGCGGCCTACTTCCAAGTATAGGTGACCGGCGAGTTGGCGGGTCCGAAAGTCATCTCGACAGAGGTCACCGCCTTGGCGCCCGGCGGCGGCAGGAAGACGGCGCGGGTGGCCTCGGGCCGAACGGACATGGGCGGGGCCCCGTCGAAGGCGACCTTCACCTCCCGGACCGCCTCTTCGGGCGCCTTCAGGAGCTCGGGCCTGGCCGACACGCCCGGCGACTCGCTGGTGATCTGGAAGTACCGCTTGGTCTGGCTCTTGCCGGCGAACCAGACGATCTTGAAGCCGTCGCCCGTCACCCACCAGCTGGGGGTCATGGCCACCTGGGCCGCATAGGTCTTGACCCCTGTCCCCACCAGGACGCGGGCCGAGCGGGCCTCCAGAACACCGTTGGTGTTGGGTTCGAGGGCAATCGCGAAGGGTGCTGACACCGCCGGGGCGGCGGCTTCCTGCGGATCGGAACAGGCGGAAATCAGGAGAACCGACGCGAGCAAAAGCCCGCCGAAGATACTGCGCATGGCTTGCCTCCCTGGTTATTGGGGAGAGCATGTACCCACAGGGGGCCTGCGGCAAGTCTTCGGTCCGTGAAGGGCGATCAGAGCTCAAAGGGACTTGAGGATGCCCTCGACCATCTTCTTGGCGTCGCCGAACAGCATCATGGTGTTGTCGCGGAAGAAGAGCTCGTTCTCTACGCCGGCATAGCCCGAGCTCATGCCCCGCTTCACGAACAGCACGGTCCGGGCCTTTTCGACATCCAGGATCGGCATGCCGTAGATGGCGCTGGAAGGATCGGTCTTGGCGGCCGGATTGGTGACGTCGTTGGCGCCGATCACGAAGGCCACGTCGGCGGTCGGGAACTCGGCGTTGATGTCCTCGAGCTCGAAGACCTCGTCATAGGGGACGTTGGCCTCGGCCAGCAGGACGTTCATGTGCCCGGGCATGCGGCCGGCGACGGGATGGATGGCGTACTTCACGTCGACGCCCTCCTCCTTCAGCTTGTCGGCCATCTCGCGCAGGGCGTGCTGGGCCTGGCTGACGGCCATGCCGTAGCCGGGGACGATGATCACCTTGGAGGCGTTCTTCATGATGAAGGCCGCGTCTTCCGCGGAGCCCTGCTTGACGGGCCGGGTCTCGATGCGCCCGCCCGCCGCCGCCGCGCCGTCATCCGCGCCGAAGCCGCCCAGGATGACCGAGACGAAGCTGCGGTTCATCGCCTTGCACATGATGTAGGACAGGATGGCGCCGGACGAGCCCACCAGGGCGCCGGTGATGATCAGGGTGACATTCTCGAGGGTGAAGCCCAGGGCCGCCGCCGCCCAGCCGGAATAGCTGTTCAGCATGGACACCACGACCGGCATGTCGGCGCCGCCGATCGGGATGATCAGGGTGATCCCGAGGATCAGGGCCAGGGCGAAAATGGCCCAGAAGGCCCACAGGGCCGAGCCGCCGCTGACGACCAGGACGCCGACCAGGCCCAGCAGGGCCAGGGCGATCAGGATGTTGAGGAGGTGCCGGGCGGGAAGCAGGATCGGCGCCCCCGACATGTTGCCGTTCAGCTTGGCGAAGGCGATCACCGAGCCGGTGAAGGTCACCGCCCCGATGGCCAGGCCAAGGGACAGCTCCACCAGGGAGATGGCGTAGATCGCGCCCGGGGCCCCGATCCCATAGGCGCCGGGGGTGTAGATGGCGGCCACCGCCACGAGGCAGGCGGCGAGGCCGACCAGGCTGTGGAAGGCCGCCACGAGCTGGGGCATGGAGGTCATGGCGACCCGCCGGGCGATCACAGCCCCGATCACGCCGCCGACGCCGACGCCGGCCAGGATCAGGCCCACCGTCAGGACGTCGAGCTTGCCCTCGCTGAACAGGGTGACCAGGGTCACGCCCACGGCGAGGGCCATGCCGATCATGCCGTTGCGGTTGCCCGCCTGGCTGGTCACCGGGCTGGAGAGACCGCGCAGGGCGAGGATGAAGAGGACCCCTGAGAAGAGGTAGAGGATGGCGGCGAGGTTGGCGCTCACTTCGCAGCGTCCTTCTTGGCCGGCTCTTTCTTCTTGTACATGGCCAGCATCCTCTGGGTCACCAGGAAGCCGCCGAAGATGTTGACGGCGGCGAGGGCCGCCGCGAGGGCTCCGGCGCTCTTGGAGATCATGACGGCGCCGGCGCCCGCGCCAGGAGCAGCCTGGGCCGCCGCCGCGAGAAGGGCGCCCACGATGATCACCGACGAGACGGCGTTGGTCACCGCCATCAGGGGGGTGTGCAGGGCCGGGGTCACGCTCCAGACCACGTAGTAGCCGACAAAGATGGCCAGGACGAAGATGGCCAGCCGGAAGACTGTGGGATCAACGTCCATGGGCGTCTCCGTCAGGACCCGGCGAGGGCCGGGTGCACGATCTTTCCGCCGCTGACGACCAGGGCGGCCTTGAGGATTTCGTCTTCGCGGTCGGGGGCCAGCGCCCCTTCCTTGTCGAGCAGCAGGCCCGAGAAGGCCAGGAGGTTGCGGGCGTAGAGGGCCGAGGCGTCGGCGGCGATGCGGCCCGGCAGGTTGGGAATGCCCAGGATCCTCACGCCATTGGCGGTCTCGACGACCTCGCCGACCTTGGCGCCCTCCACATTGCCGCCCTGCTCCACCGCGAGGTCGACAATGACCGATCCGGCCTTCATGGCGCCGACCTGTGCGGCCGTGACCAGGCGCGGAGCCGGCCGGCCCGGGATCAGGGCCGTGGTGATGACGATGTCCTGCTTGCCGATGTGCCCGGAGATCAGCTCGGCCTGCTTGGCCTGGTACTCCGCGCTCATCTCCTTGGCGTAGCCGCCGGCGGTCTGGGCGTTGCGGAACTCCTCGTCCTCGACGGCGATGAACTTGGCGCCGAGGGACTCCACCTGCTCCTTGGTGGCGGGCCGGACGTCGGTGGCGGTGACCACGGCGCCGAGGCGACGGGCCGTCGCAATGGCCTGCAGGCCGGCGACCCCGACCCCCATCACGAAGACCTTGGCCGCCGCGATGGTGCCCGCGGCGGTCATCATCATGGGGAGGGCGCGCCCGTAGGCGGTGGAGGCCTCGATGACGGCGCGATAGCCCGCAAGGTTGGCCTGGGAGGACAGGACGTCCATCACCTGGGCCCGGGTGATGCGCGGGATGAACTCCAGGGCGTAGGCCTCGGCCCCGCGGCTGGCGAGGGCCTCCAGGCCCGCACGATCCTGGTGGGGGTTGAGGGAGGCGGCCACGATGGCGCCGGCCTTGAGGGCGCCCAGGGCCTCGGCCGAGGGCGTGCGGACTCCAAACAGCACATCCGCGCCGGCGACCGCCTCAGCGGCTGAGGCGCAGATCCGCGCGCCTGCGGCGGCGTAGTCGGCGTCGGAACAGGACGCGGCAAGACCGGCCCCGGCCTCGACAGAGACCTCGAAGCCCGCGGCGATCAGCTTGCGGACGGTTTCCGGCGTGGCGGCGACCCGGGTCTCGCCCGGGTGGGACTCACGGATGACGGCGATCACGGCCATGGTTTGGACCGGCCCTCCCATTGCACGCCCGCCAGGTGGCGGACCGCTCGTCCCAGTCTAGTGGCCTGCGCCAGGCTTGTCGCGGAGGACGAGGATGCCGATCACCGTCACGACCACGGCTGAGATGGCGCCGGGAATGAAACCCGCCGGGGTGCAGAACCAAAGCGTGAAGAGGACCAGCGCGGCGGTGATCGCCAGGGAGCCCCACTTGGTGAGGGCCATGAAGACGGCGTAGGTGGCGGTCTGCTCGCTGATGTCCATCTCGCCGCGGTGATATTCGGAAGCCATTCGGGATTCTCTTGTTTCCGACACAGGATCTGGGGTTGGGGTTACACGGTCCGGCCGCGCCGCTCAAGTCCGGCGCTGCTCAGGCGTCAGGCCACACCGCCAGGAGCCCGCGCAGGGCGGAGATCAGGGCCAGGGGCTGGTCGATCATGATGTGGTGGGCCGAGTCCGGAATGGCGATCTCCAGGGTGTGCGGCGGCAGGGGAGAGTCCCCGCCCTCCTTCCTGCGGCTGATGATGGCCGAGCGGTCGCCATAGATGTGGACCAGCGGAATGGAAACCTTCGGCGGGCCGCCATCCATCAGGCCGCTCATGACGCTTCGGTCCAGCTTGGCCCACATGTTGGGATCGAAACGCCAGCTCCAGCCTTCCGCGCCCTCCGGACCCGTCACCGTCTTCAGCGACCGCCGGGCGATGTAGTCGGCGATGAACAGGTTGCCGGCGGCCTGGGGCGGCATCAGGCGAAAGCGCGACAGGGCCTCCTCGAGGGTGGTGTAGACCCGCTGGGCCCGGTCGCCCGTGGGGATGTTCCGGGCCTGCTCGGCCATGCGCTCGGCCATGCGCTTGCCCTCGGGGGAGTCCGGCGGCGGGCCGCCGAAGCCGGTGTCCACCAGGATGGCGGCGCGCATGCGCTCGGGATGGCTGGCGGCGGCGAAAAAGACCTGGGAGCCGCCGAAGGAGTGGCCGATGTAGATTGGCTTGCCGGCGTCATAGAGCCCCGCCGCACGGGCGACCGCCTCGGCGTCGGCGGCGAAGTCCTGGAAGGCGTAGGTCTCGCGCCAGTCGGAATCGCCCATGCCGGCCAGGGACATGGAGGCGACCCTGAAGTCCTGGGCGAGGAAGGGGGCGATGAAGCTCCACCAGTCGGCGTGGGCGGAGTTGCCATGCACCAGCAGCAGGCCGGGCTTGCCGCGCTCACCCCAGACCAGCATCTCGATCCGGGCGCCGAGGGACTCGACATGGCTGCGCTCGGGCGCCTGGTCGAGGGCGCTCCGGAACCATTCGGGGGAATCCGGTTCGCGGCCCCGGAAGGGCGCCAGGGGCGCCTGCACCTCCGGCGGCAGGGCGCCGGGCTCGGTATGGATAGGCCGGTCGTCGTAATAGCCGACGGGTGCGCCCTCCTTGATCGCCGGATCGATGGCCATGTCCTACTCCTTCGCCTCCCGGTAGCCCGCCTTGCGGCGGATCGACCGGATCCCCTTGTAGACCCCAGTACCGGTCATGAGCACCCGCTCTCCTGACCAGACCCTTCCCGCGACGGTGAAGATGTCGCCGTCCTCGGCGATGATTTCGCTGGTTCCCTCGACCCAGTCGCCCATCAGCCCCGGACCGATGAAGTCCGTCACCAGCCGGACCGTGACCCAGCCGACTTCCCGCTGGTTGGAGATGACCCTTCCCCAGGCCATGTCGGCGAAGCTCATCAGCATCCCGCCATGGCAGTTGTTCATGCCGTTGGCGTGGTGTGAAGCCACCCGGAAAGCCATGACCTCCAGGTGGGTCTGCGGATCACGCCGGGAGTAGAAGGGTCCGACCGCGTGGCCAAAACCGTGCCCCCAGACATTGCTGACGAAGCCATCGGGGATGATGGCGGTCTGGCCTTCGGTCAGGTCATCGGACATTGCGCCCGGGTGACTAAAGGACCCCGGGGAAATGGCAAGCGCCTTCCGGCTTGGCGCAGGCGCCGCCGCATGGTTGAACAGGGACTCCACAATCTCGCAGGGGGTGTTCGGCATGTTGAGATCCGGAGTGCTGGTGGTCGGCCTCGCCGCCCTCGCCCTGTCAGCGTGCGCCACGACATCGGGAACCGCCCCAAAGGCGGGTGGCAAGGACGGGGCCGCCGGCGCACTTCCCGCCGGGCTCGACCCGGGCGCGCGGCCCGACCCCTTCCCGTCGACCTACCGACCGCTTCCCTCCGCATCCTTCGCCGTCGTGGGCGCCCGGGCCTACACCGGGACCGGGCAGGCGCTGGAGAACGCCACGGTGATCGTCCGCGACGGGAGGATCGCCGCCGTCGGCGAGGGGCTAGCGGCGCCGGACGGCATGCTGGTCGTCGATGGCCGCGGCAAGTGGATCACCCCGGGGCTGATCGACTCGCACTCTCACCTCGGGGTCTATGCCTCGCCCTCCGTGGACGCCCACTCCGACGGCAATGAACTCAGCGACCCGACAACGCCGGAGGTCTGGGCCGAGCACTCGGTCTGGCCCCAGGACCCCGGCTTCCACACCGCGCGGATCGGCGGCGTCACGACCGTCCAGATCCTGCCCGGGTCCGGCAACCTGATCGGCGGGCGGGGGGTCACCCTGCGCAACGTGCCCTCTCGGACGGTCCAGGGGATGAAGTTCCCGGGCGCGCCCTACACCCTTAAGATGGCCTGCGGCGAGAATCCCAAGCGGGTCTATGGCTCGCGGGGCCGGGCGCCCTCCACACGCATGGGCAATGTCGCCGGCTATCGCGCCGCCTGGATCGAGGCGGCGGAGTACACGCGCAAGTGGGACGACTACCGGGCGAAGATCGGGCGCGACGAGAAGGCCGAGCCGCCCCGCCGGGATCTGGGTCTGGACACCCTCTCCGCCGTCCTGCGGGGCGAGATCCTGGTCCAGAACCACTGCTACCGGGCCGACGAGATGGCCATCATGATCGATGTCGCCAACGAATTCGGCTACCGCATCGCCAGCTTCCACCACGCCGTGGAGTCCTACAAGATCGCCGACCTGCTGGCGAAGAACGGCATCTGCACGGCCACCTGGGCCGGCTGGTGGGGCTTCAAGCTTGAGGCCTATGACTCCGTTGAGGCCAACGTGCCCCTGCTGGAGGCCGCAGGCGCCTGCGGGGTCATCAAGTCCGACGACTCCGACCTCATCCAAAGGCTGAACCAGGAGGCGGCGGTCGCACTCGCCGCCGGGCGCGCCGCCGGGCTCCAGATCTCCGAGGCCGAGGCCATGGGCTGGATCACGGCCAACCCGGCCAAGGCCCTGGGCATCCTCGACCAGACCGGAACCCTGGAGGCCGGAAAGCGGGCGGACATCGTCCTGTGGGACCGGAATCCCTTCTCGGTCTACGCCCGGACTGAGAAGGTCTTCATAGACGGAGCCCTGACATGGGACCGCCGGGATCCAAGATACCAGCCGAGATCGGACTTCGACCTTGGTCAGCCCGGCGAGGGAGTCCGCTGATGCGCCGTCAACTCGCTCCCCTCGCCGCCCTCCTGGCCCTCGGCGCCGCCTTGCCCGCCATGGCGGAGACTGTCGCCATCACCGGCGCGCGGATCCTCACCGCGGGTCCCGCCGGGACCCTGGAACAGGGCGTCGTCGTCATCCGTGACGGCAGAATCGTCTCTGTCGGCCGGGGGGCGCCCCCCGCCGGCGCCCGGGTGATCGACGCCTCCGGCGCCGTGGTCACGCCCGGCCTCTTTGCGACGGGCAGCCTGCTGGGCGCCGTGGAGGTCAGCGCCCTGGGCGACGACCTCTCCGTCGACAACCCGCAGATCGGCGCGGCCTTCGATGTCCGCGATGGCCTGGATCCCGCCTCCACCCTCATTCCGATCGCGCGGACCGGGGGGCTGACAAGCGCGGTGGTCCTGCCCCAGCCGGCGGGCGGTGGATTCGCCGCCCATGAGCATGATGGCGAGATTTCGGGTGGGCGGCTCACGGCTGGCGGCGGCCACGAGCCCCGGCCGAACACCCTGTTTGCGGGCCAGGGCGCGGTGATCCGCCTGAACGGCTCGGAGGACATGGTGGTCCGGAGCGGCGTCGGCGTGATGGTCGCCTTCGGCAACGCCGGGGCCCGGGCGGCCGGGGGCGCACGCGGGGCGCAGGTCGCCGCCCTGAAGGCGGTCTTCGCCGATGTCCGGGCCTACGCCGCGAACCGAAGCGCCTGGGAGCAGGGGAGCTATCGCGAGCTTGGCCTGTCCAAGGCCGACCTGGAAGCCCTGGTCCCGCTGGTCCAGGGCCGCACCCCCCTGATCGCCCGCGTCCACAAGGCGGCCGATATCCGCGCCGTCCTCAAGCTGGCCCGGGAGGAGAAGCTCAAGCTCATCCTTGAAGGCGCGGAGGAAGGCTGGATGGCGGCGGCGGAGATCGCGCGCGCCGGCGTTCCGGTCATCATCAATCCCATCACCAACCGCCCAGACAGCTTCGAGATCCTCGGCGCGACCCTTGAGAACGCCGCCCGGCTGCACGCCGCCGGCGTGACCCTGGCCTTCACCGGCCCGGAAGGCGCCGCCCACCGGGCCCGCGAGATCCGCTATGGCGCCGGGACCGCGGTGGCCTGGGGCCTGCCCTGGGATGCGGCCCTGGCGGCGGTGACGGTCAATCCGGCGCGGATGTTCGGCGTGGGCGACCGCACGGGCAGCCTCGAGCCCGGCAAGGACGCCGACCTGGTGATCTGGTCGGGCGATCCCTTCGAACCCCTGTCGACGCCCAGGGCGGTCTATATCCGCGGCCAGGCCCAGGACCTGACCACCCGCCAGACCGAGCTTCGGGACCGGTACAAGGATCTTGGCGCCCCCCTGCCGCCCGCCTACCGACACCGTTAGGCGAAGGCGCGGTTAGCCGACCAGGGCCTCGAGGGCGTCGACCCGGCGCTCAAGCTGGCGCACGCCCGCCGCCCAGAACTCCGTCTCGCGGGGATCGAGGTCGAAACGGGCCAGGGCCTCCACGCAGGTGCGCACGCCGCCTGAGGCGAGCAGGTCCTCGTAGAGCGGGACAAAGCCCTGCGGGTCCTCCCGCCGCTTCTCCATCAGGGCCCGGACCAGGAGGTCGCCGAAGGCGTAGGCGTAGACGTAGAACGGCGCGTGCACGAAGTGGCTGATATAGCCCCAGTAGTGCTCGTAGCCGGGGTTCAGCCGGACGGCCGGGCCCAGGCTCTCGCCCATCACCTCCAGCCAGAGCCCCCCGATGGCCTCGGCGGACAGCTCGCCGTCGCGGCGGGCGGCGTGGAACCGGGTCTCGAACCGGTGGAAGGCCATCTGCCGGACGACGGTGTTGAGCCCGTCCTCGATCTGCCCGGCGAGAAGGCCCAGCTTTTCCCTGGGTCCGGCTTCGGCCAGCAATCGCTCGAAGACCAGGCCCTCACCGAAGATGGAGGCGGTCTCGGCCAGGGTCAGCGGCGTGTCGGCCAGCAGGGTCCCCAGGGGCGAGCAGAGCCTCTGGTGCACGGCGTGGCCCAGCTCGTGGGCCAGGGTCAGGACGTCCCGGCGCTCGCCCATATAGTTCATGAAGACATAGGGGTGGTGCGGGGCGATGACCGGGTGCGAATAGGCCCCGGACTGCTTGCCGGGACGGGGCCGGGCGTCGATCCAGGGCTGCTCGAACAGGTCCCTGGCGCTGTCGGCGAACTTCGGGGCCAGGTCGCGGAAGCTGGCCTCGACCACCTCGCGGGCCTCGGCCCAGGACCATAGGCGGGGCGCGCCTGTGTCCAGGGGCGCGTTCCGGTCCCAATGGTCCAGGGCGGTCCGGCCCATCAGCTTGGCCTTGAGCCGGTAGTACCTGTGGCTGACCCGCTCGTACCCTGCGGACACCGCGGTCTCGAGGGCCTGGACGGCCTCGGGGTCCACCTCATTGGCCAGGTGCCGGGGCGCCCCGGGGTCCGGATAGCGGCGCCAGCGGTCCTCCACCTGCTTCTCGAAGGCCAGGGTGTTCAGCACCAGGGCCAGGGTCGGCGCCGCCTCGCCCAGGGCCGTGGACAGTCCCCCCGCCACCTGCCGCCGGCGGGCCGGGTCGGCGTCCGACAGGGCGTTCAGGGCCTCGGGCAGGGTCAGCCGGCTGCGACCGGCGCGCACCTTGAGCCGGGCCAGGGTCTCGTCATGCAGGCGGGTCCAGTTGGCGACTGCGGGCCCCCTGTCCACCAGGAGGCGCTCCAGGTCGGCGGTCAGCTCATGCGGGCGGAAGGCCCGCACCCGGCGCAGCCAGGGCCGCCAGCGCGCCGCCTCCGGAACAGCGGTCAGCGCGGCGTCGACCTCGGCGTCCTCCAGCTGGTTGATCTCGAGGGTGAAGAACAGGCTCTCGGCGCCGATGGCGGCGGAGCGCGCCCGGATGTCAGCCTCGAACCGCGCCCAGTCCGGATCGCTCCGGGCCGTCGAGGCGGCGAGGCTGGCGTAGGATCCCACCCGCCAGAGGGCGTTGGTCGCCTCCTCATAGAGCCGGACTCCCCGGTCCAGGAGGCCGCCAAGGGTTGCAGGCTCGGCCCGGGCGGCGACGAGCCGGCCCTTCAGCTCCAGGAGGGTGGTGTTCGCAGCGACGGCGGCGTCGAGGTCGGCGCCCAGGCGAGGGTCTTCCCGGCCGGCGTAGAGGTCGTCCAGGCGCCAGACGGGAAGGCTTTCAGGAGGGACATGAGCGGTCATGGCCTTTTTCTAGAGCCTGTTCCCTTCAGACGGAACGCCTGACGGGACACAACGGGCTCCAGGTCCAACCTGTGAGATCAGGTTTCGCTCCGAGATCCGGTATCCAATGATCGGAGCCTGTTCCCGCCTGCGCGGTCGGACCGCCGCCAGCCCCGGGCTTCACCGCCGTTTACACGCCGTCACTTGACGAGGATGGGGGCGCCGGGCGATTCTGAAGGGGGCTGGGGATGGCCGATCACGCCACAGGAGTGTGACCTGAAATGATTATCCGAGCCGCCGCCCTCTCCGCGGTCCTTCTCTCCGCCTCAGCCCTCACCGCCGAAGCCGCGCCCACCAGCAAGGCCGAGGCCCCGCGCACGGCGAATGCGCCCTGCTTCCGGCTCAGCGACCTGGGCGGGCACAGGATCGCCGGCCCTGACACCCTGTATTACTCGGTGCGCCGCAAGGAGGTGTACAAGTTCACCTTCAGCGGGTCCTGCCTGGCGGGGGTGACCAACTCCGATCCGCTGGTCCTGGAACCCCTCGGCGCCTCCAGCCAGATCTGCAAGCCCCTGGACCTTAACCTCGGGGTTGCCGGGCCGATCTCGCGCCGCTGCATCATCCGGTCGATCGAGCGCCTGACTCCCGAGCAGGTCGAGGCCCTGCCCAAGAAGTTCAAGCCCTGACGCCGGGGCTCAGCGGCCCTGGGGCAGGGGCTCCAGCCCCAGGCAGACCGAGACGCAGCGCCGGGCCAGCTCCTCGCCGGCGTCGATGAACGGCGCGTCGGTATCGGCCGGGCCCATCACCAGGGGAACCTCCGTGCAGCCGGCGATCACCGCCTCGGCGCCCTCGCGCACGAGCGCGCGCGCCAGCTCCGCCATGCCTTCACGAACCGCCGGGCCCACATCCCCCGCCTTGATCCGGCCGAGCAGGTCCATGAACCGGGCCTGATCGTCCCGGGACAGGGTCACCAGACCCATGCCCTGGGCGGCGATATACTCATGATAGAGGCGAACGGCGTCCCTGGTGCCCAGGACCCCGGCGCGACGCGCGCCCGTGTCCCGGGCGGCGCGGGAGGCGGTCTCGATCATGTCCACCAGGGGCAGGCCGGAGGCCCGGCTGATCAGGTCCGCGTGGGCGTGGGCCGTGTTGCAGGCGATGGCCAGGACCTGGGCCCCGGCGCCCTGAAGCCCTCCCGCCATTTCGGCCAGGACGGGCCCGGGTCGGGCGAAGGGATCGTTGCGGTCGGGAACCTGCGGGTTGATGTCGACGATCACCCGGATGTGGTCCTGGTCCTTCTGGGCCGGGGTCAGGGCCTGGAGCTTGCCCAGGAAGTCGAGGGTGGCGGCGGGGCCCATGCCCCCCAGGACGCCGAGTGCGCGGCTCATTCGAGATGCCCCTCCAGGATGGACGTGTATCCGGCCAGGCCCTGGGCCCCGCCAGTGTGAAGAAAGACCACCGTCTCGCCGGCCCACCGGCCGCGGCGGGCATAGTCGATGAGGCCCTTGATGGCCTTGCCGGTGTAGACCGGGTCCAGCAGCAGGCCCTCGGTGCGCGCCGCCAGGCGCAGGGCCTCGAAGACGCCCTCGTCGGCGATCCCGTAGCCCTCGCCCACATAGTCGCAGTCGGCGACGGTCATGTCCCGCCTCACCCGGTCGCCTTGGCCCAGGAGGTCGGCGGTGGCCTCGGCCAGGGCGTGGACATTGGCCTCCTGCCGGTCCTTCGGGGCGCGCACCCCGAAGCCATGGACGGGGATGTCGGCGCCGATCACCGCCAGGCCCGCCACCAGTCCGGCGTGGGTGCCCGCGCTGCCGGTGGCGGTGACGATCCGGTCGATCTTAAGGCCCAGGGCGTCGGCCTGCGCCACCAGCTCGCGGGCGCACTCGGCATAGCCCAGGGCGCCCACCGCGTTCGAGCCGCCGCCGGGGATGACGTAGGGCCGGCCGCCTCGCGCGCGGACCTCGTCGGCTACGGCCTCCAGGGCGGCGTTCATGTCGCTGCCCGCCGGGACCCGCCGCAACCGGCCGCCCAACAGCCGGTCCAGCAGGACATTGCCCGACAGGTTGTAGTCCTCGGCCTGGGTGGCGACGCGGGTCTCCAGGATGATCTCGCAGGCCAGACCGAACCGGGCCGCCGCCGCCGCGGTCTGGCGGACATGGTTGGACTGGACCGCCCCCTGGGTGACCAGGGTGTCGGCGCCGGCCTGGAGCGCCTCGCCCAAGAGGAACTCCAGCTTGCGGGTCTTGTTGCCGCCGCCGGCCAGGCCGGTGCAGTCGTCGCGCTTGACCCAGAGGGTCGGCCCGCCGAGGGCCTGGCTGAGCCGCGGCATGGGCTCCAGGGGGGTCGGCAGGTGGGCGAAGCGGGCGCGGGGGAAGCGGGCCAGGTGCATTCAGGTCTCCTCGCCCCGCCCCTTACACCGGCTGGGCCCCTTCCGCACCCCGCAGGCGAGCAAGACGGCGTATTCCCCCCGGGGCGCCCCGGCCCTAGATAGACCCCATGTCCACACCCGCACCCCCGCTTCCCCTCCGCATCCGGGGCCTCGCCAAGACGGTGCCCGGGGGCCGGGTGCTGTTCGAGGACCTGGACCTGGACCTGCGCGCCGGCGAGGTGGTCGCCGTCACCGGGGAGTCCGGCGCCGGCAAGTCCACCCTCCTCAACCTCGCCGCCGGCCTCGACGCCGCGGACCGGGGCGAGATCGAGATCGCGGGACAGGCCCTCTCGGCCCTGGACGAGGCCGGACGGACCCGCCTGAGACGCGACCGGCTGGGCTTCGTCTTCCAGGCCTTCCACATCCTGCCTCACCTCACCCTGGCCCAGAACACGGCCCTGCCCCTCGTGCTGGCCGGAGAGACCAGCGGCCCGGCCCTGGCGCGGGCGGCGGACCTGCTGGCGGCCGTCGGCCTCGGCGGGCGCGAGGCCGACTTCCCGGCCCAGCTGTCGGGCGGAGAGCTCCAGCGTTGCGCCATCGCCCGGGCCCTGGTGCACGGGCCCGCCCTGATCCTCGCCGACGAGCCGACCGGCAACCTCGACCCGGAGACGGCCGACCGAAGCCTCGGCCTCCTGCTGGACGCCGCCCGGTCCCGGGGGGCGGCGGTGCTGCTGGTGACCCATTCGGCCCGGGCGGCCGAGTCGGCGGACCGGATCCTGGTCCTCGGCCGAACGGGCCTGACGGGCCGGCCTGACGGACCGGCATGACGGCGGATCCGCCCCTCTCACCCACCCTCCTGGGATGGATGGTCCGCGGCGAATGGCGCGCCCATCCGGTCCGGACCCTGGTGGCGGTGCTCGCCATCGCCGTCGGCGTGGCCCTGGGCTTCGCCGTCCACCTCGTCAACCGGTCCGCCCTGGTCGAGTTCGACGCCGCCGTGCGCAGCGTCAGCGGCTCCGCCGACCTGAGGATCGAGGCGGTCAGCGCCGCCGGATTCGACGAGTCCCTCTTCCCCCGGATCGCCCGC
>JADBZH010000140.1 GCA_020402585.1 Phenylobacterium sp.
CAAGAACGCCGCCGTTCAGGTCAACGAGCCGATTGAGGGCGCTCTGAGTAGGCCTGTACGGCGTCGCTGGCAAGGAGAATCTGAGCGGAGCTAGCCTCTCCGTGGCGCGGCCAGGGCGGCGAAGGGCCTCAGAAGCACAAGCCCCGCTGCGAATCCGGCCAGATGCGCCTCCCAGGCGATCTGGGAGCCTCCCTCGATCAGGGCTCCACCTGCAACGGCGACCACCAGATTGGTGAGCACCCAGGCGGCCCCCATGGAGAGGACGAAGGGGGAGCGAAAGCCCCCGATTCCGCCTTCACCGCCAACAATACGCGCCGCGCCCGCCGCGAGCCCGGAGACACCGCCGGACGCCCCGATCACACCGTAGGGCTGTCCGGCGTGCAGGAGACCGAATCCGAGGTTCCCAATGGCGCCGCAGGCGAGGAAGTAGAGGAAGAGGGCGGCGGTTCCCCTGAACCCTCCGCCCAGAAAGCGCGCCAGCGGCGTGGCGAAGGCGAGGGCGAAGGCGGCGTTCATGCCCAGGTGACCCCATCCGCCATGCAGCCAGATCGCCGTCAGCAGGCTGAGCGGGCGGGCAAGAGGTGTCGGGTCCGGTGCATAGACAAGAGAATCGAGTAGGGCGGGCGTCGCGACCAGGGTCTGGAGGAGGAAGGCGACCACCAGCAGGCCGGCCAGCCACAGGGCGCCGGCGGGCGCGGTGATGGCGGGCTCGCGCCTGTCGGGATCTCCGGGCGCTTCGGTCCAGGGGTCGCTCATCCGGGGTCTCCTCTGACCTGCGGCCGCCTTGTCCGCGCCATGATCTTCGGGGCAGGGTGGCCGTGCGACAAGTCCGGGAGGCTCCGCATTTCCATGAGCTGTGTCCATATGCCGGCAGGCCGGCTCTTGCGGGTCTTGCGCATCGGGCTGCTGGCGGCGCTGGTTGGCGGGCTCGCCCTGTCGGGCCCCGCAACAGCCCTGACCCGCTCGGCGCCGGCCGGATCAGCCAGCACGGCGCTCCCCGCCTGGCCACAGGCGGCGTCGGACATCCCCCCCGACCCGGGGTTCCGATTCGGCGTGCTGGCCAATGGAATGCGGTACGCCGTCCGCCGGCAGACGCTGCCCCCTGGC
Organism: Phenylobacterium sp.; assembly: GCA_020402585.1. Taxonomy (GTDB): domain Bacteria; phylum Pseudomonadota; class Alphaproteobacteria; order Caulobacterales; family Caulobacteraceae; genus Phenylobacterium. Next base: position 1,108 of record JADBZH010000140.1, read on the forward strand.
CAGGCCGCGCTCCGGCTGCACATCGCGGCTGGCTCGCTCAATGAAGCCGAGGGCCAGCAGGGGCTCGCCCACTTCGTCGAGCACATGGCCTTCAACGGATCCACACGGGTCCCCGAGGGTGAGATGGTCCGGATCCTCGAACGGCTCGGACTGGCCTTCGGCGCGGACACCAACGCCTCCACCGGCTTCGAGGAGACCATATACCGCCTCGACCTGCCCAAGACCGACCGTGAGACATTGGAGACCAGCCTCATGCTGCTGCGGGAGGTCGCGGGAGAGCTGAGTTTCGCGCCGGCCGCAGTGGAGAGGGAGCGGGGCGTTGTGATGTCCGAGGAGCGGTCTGGGGACAGTCCCGCTTTGAGGGCGGCCCGGGCGATCTCCGTCTTCCAGTTCAAGGGCCAGCTGCCGCCTCGCCGCTTCCCGATCGGCGAGGTGGAGGTGCTCCGGTCTGCAGACGCAGGGGCGCTCCGCGCCTTCTATCAGGCCTGGTACAGACCCGAGACCGCCGTGCTGGTGGCGGTGGGCGACTTTGACGCCGAGGCCGTCGAGACCCGGATCCGCGAGACCTTCTCGGACTGGCGAGGGACAGGCCCCGCCGGCATCGCCCCGGATCTCGGGCGTGCGGCCCGCCGGGAGGCGGAGGCCCGCATCCTCGTGGATCCCGGACTCCCGGTGGCGGCTTCGGTGACCTGGACGGCCCCACCCGAGCGGGCCGCAGACACCGAGGCCCGGCGGAAGGTCAACCTCGAGCGCGGCCTTGTCCTGGCGGTTCTCAACCAAAGGCTTTCAGACCTGGCGCGGGGAAGCTCTCCCCCTTTCCTGGCGGCTGGCGGATCGGTCAGTGAGCCCTTCAGGGCGCAGCGAAGCGTCAGCGTCTACGCCCTTGTGTCCAGCGGTGACTGGCGCAGGTCCCTGGGCGCCGTCCTCACAGAACAGCGGCGACTCTCGACCTTCGGGGTCCGGCAGGACGAGATCGACCGGGTGATCGCAGATGTCCGCGCCTCCCTGACCGCCGCCAAGGCGGGCGCCGCCACCCGGACGCCCGGCGCCCTTGCCGGCGCCGTGACGGGAACCCTCGTCAATCGGATCGTCCTCACCAGCCCCGAGCAGGACCTTGAACGGTTCGACAGGCTGGTGAAGACCCTGGACCTCGGCGATCTCAACCGGACGGCCTCGGAGCTGTTTCGCGGCTCGGGTCCGCTCATCTTCCTCACCACCCCGCAAGCCTTGGAGGGCGGTGAGGCCGCTGTCCTCGGGACGGCTCGGGAGGCCCTGAAGGCCCCTGTCAGTGCGGGCACGGCCGAACTGGCGGTGACCTGGCCCTACACCAACTTCGGGGCCCCGACAGACGTGGTCGAGCGCCGTGAGGTCGCCGACCTGGACGCTGTCCTTGTCCGGTTCAGCAATGGGGTCCGGCTGACCGTCAAGCCGACCAAGTTCAAGGCGGACCAAGTCCTCGTCCGCGTGAACATCGGGAGTGGCCGCCTGGGACTCTCCCCCGACCGCCCCAGCCCGGAATGGTCGGCTGGCGCCCTGATCGAGGGCGGTCCGGCACAGATCAACACCCGCGAGATGGAGAAGGCCCTCACCGGAAGGGTGTATTCGGCCTCATTGGGCCTGACAGACGACGCCTTCGTCCTGTCCGGGACGACACGGGGTGAGGATCTCGACACACAGATGCAGGTGCTCGCCGCCTATGTCTCGAGTCCAGGCTGGCGGCCGGAGGCCTTTGACCGGTACGCCGCCCTTACCTCGAGCGTCCATGACCAACTGGAGGCGACAAGCGCCGGCGTGCTCAGGCGCGACCTCGCCACCCTCTTGCGGGCTGGCGACGCCCGATGGGCCTTCCCGTCCCGGCAAGCCCTGGCCGCGGCCACCCTCGAAGACCTGAAGCGCGACCTGGATCCGGCCCTCTCGTCGGGGCCCCTGGAAGTGGTCGTGGTCGGGGACATCACCGTGGACAAGGCGATCGACGCCGTCGCGCGCACCTTCGGAGCCCTGCCGACACGGGCCGAGCCCGCCCCCCTCCCCGCCCGCCAGCTGCAGGTCGCCCTGCCGACGGGAGGTGGCGAGGCGGTCGTGCGGACGCACAAGGGCCGTGCAGACCAGGCGGTCCTGTTCGCAGCCTGGCCCACCACGGGCTTCTTCGAGGACCCCCGGGGCGCCCGGGCCAACCGGCTGCTGGCCGCGGTCCTGTCGCTGAGACTCACCGACGAGCTAAGAGAAAGACAGGGGGCGACCTACTCGCCGACCGCCGACGCCAACCAAAGTCTGATCCTCCCAGGCTGGGGCTACATCTCCACCGTCGTGGAGATCCCGCCCGACCGGATCGGCGAGGTGACCCGGGACATTCAAAGGATCGTGGCGGATCTCGCGGCCTCACCACCAACGGCGGACGAGTTGGCCCGCGCCCGCAAGCCCATGCTGGAGAGCATACTGCAGAGCCGGGAGACCAATAGCTACTGGCTGAGCGTCCTGTCCGGGGTGCAGGCTGACCCGCGGCAGCTGGACGCCGTCAGGAGCCTTCTCCCCACGCTGGAGGCGCTGACCCCCGCCGACCTCCAGGCGGCCGCCCGCCGGTGGCTGCGGAACGACCGCCTCTGGAGGCTGGAGGTCAGGCCCTTGCCGGCCAGGGGCCGGGCTGCGCCCTGATCAGGCGGCGATCTCGACGTCCTCCGGCGCGGGCGCCGGGCGCCCAAGGATCATGTCGGCAGCCTTCTCGGCGATCATGATGGTGGGCGCATTGGTGTTGCCGCCGACCAGGGTGGGCATGACCGAGGCGTCCACGACCCTCAGGCCCTTGAGGCCGCGGACCCGGAGCTGGGAGTCCACCACCGCCATGGGATCGCCATCCGCCCCCATCCGGCAGGTCCCGACGGGGTGATAGATGGTCTCGGCCGTCGCGCGGATCCAGGCGTCGACGGCCTCGTCACCCTGAGTATCCTCGCCGGGGAAGAGCTCCTCAGACCGATAGGGGTCCAGGGCCGGCTGTCTGGCCACCTCGCGCATCATGCGGACGCCCTCGCGCAGGGCGCGGCGATCCTCCTCCGCCGACAGGTAGTTGGCGAAGATGGCGGGATCGTCGAAGGGATCGGAGGACCTCAGCCCCACCCTGCCGCGGCTCTCGGGCCGCAGCTGGCAGACGTGGAAGGTGAAGCCATCCCGCTCCACCACGGTCTTGCCGTGGTTCTGCATGACCGCAAGCACGCAGTGGACCTGCAGGTCGGGGCGGTCGAGATCCGGGCGGGATTTCAGGAAGGCGCCGGATTCCAGGAACTGGCGCCGGCCGATCCCCTTCTTGAAGAGGAGGTAGTTCAGCCCGACCAGCAGGGTCTTCAGGCCCTTTCGCTGCGAATAGATGGTGATGGGCTGGGGGCAGGCCCACGACAGCGTGACATCCAGGTGGTCCTGCAGGTTCTGGCCCACCCCGGGCAGGGCATGGACGGTCTCGATCCCGGCGGCGGCGAGGTCGGCGGGATCGCCGATTCCGGACAGCTGAAGGATCTGAGGCGACTGCACGGCGCCTGCGCAGACCAGGACTTCGCGCTTCGCCTTCACCTGGGTCCGGGCGCGGGTCTTCTCGTCCGCGAACTCCACGCCGGTCGCTACGCCGTCCTCGACGAGAATCCGGGTCGTCCGGGCGCCCGTGACGCAGGTCAGGTTGGGACGGGACATCACCGGGTGCAGGTAGCCGCGCGAGGCGCTCCAGCGTTCGCCGTCATGTACGGTCATCTGATAGGGGCCCCACCCCTCCTGCTGGCGGCCATTGAAGTCGCCTGTCAGGGGATGCCCGGCCTGCGCGCCGGCCTGGATGGCCGCAGAGTAGATCGGGTTCGGGTCGGAGGCCTTGGAGACCTTCAGGGGGCCCTCGGCGCCATGCCAGTCGTCAGCCCCGCCCTCGAAGGCTTCCGACTTCTTGAAATAGGGAAGAATGTCCCGATAGGCCCAGCCCTCCAGGCCCATCTGGCGCCATTGGTCGTAATCCCGGGCGTGCCCGCGGATATAGATCATGCCGTTGATGGAGGACGACCCGCCCCAGCCCTTGCCCCGCGGCCACCAGAGGCGCCGGTCGTCAAGATGCGGTTCCGGTTCGGTCCAGAAGCCCCAGTTGTGATCGTTCTTGTCGCCGATCAGTCCGCCGACGCCGGCGGGCATGCGCACCATCAGGGAGTTGTCCTTGCCCCCCGCCTCCAGCAACAGCACCCGAACCGAAGGATCCTCGGTCAGGCGGGCGGCCAGTACGCAGCCGGCCGAGCCGGCCCCGATGATGATGTAGTCGTAGGCGTCCATGGGCGGGCCTCTCAGCTAAACGGTGTTCAGTTGCGCCCTTCTGACGATCTTGCCCGCCCCCGGCAAGGGGGCCGCGTCAGCGGCCCTTCCAGTTCGGCGCCCGCTTCTGCGAGAAAGCCAGCGGCCCCTCGACGAAATCCTCCGAGGTGAACAAGGCCGACACCGCCGGATAGCGGTTCTGGCCCTTGATGGCGGCCTCCAGCGTCGGCTCGTCCAGGCCCTTGAACACGGCTTCCTTGGAGGCCCGGACCGACATGGGCGAGAGCTCGGCGATCTGGCCCGCCCAGCGACGGGCGGCGGCCATCAGTTCCGCGGCGGGGACCACCTCGTTGACGAAGCCCAGTTCCGCCCCCTCGGCGGCGGAGACGCGACGGCCCGTCAGGATCATGCCCATGGCGCGCTTCACGCCAATCGCCCGGGGCAGGCGGTGCAGGCCGCCGGCCAGGGCGGCCAGGCCGACCCGCGGCTCGGGCAGGGCGAAGACGGCGCCCTCGGCGGCGATAATGATGTCGCAGGCCAGGGCGATCTCGAACCCGCCGCCCATGGCCACGCCGTTGACCGCCGCGATCAGGGGCTTGTTCAGGTCGAACCGCGAGGTCAGGCCGGCAAAGCCCGTCGGCGGGCTGCGCATTTCCCCGCCCGTCGCCTGATGTTTCAGGTCATTGCCCGCCGAGAAGGCCCGCTCGCCAGCGCCGGTGATGATGCCCACCCACTGCTCGGGATCCGCCGCAAAGGCGTCCAGGGCCTCATGCATCTCGAAGTGGGCCGGTGAGTGCAGGGCGTTCATCACGTCCGGCCGGTTGAGCGTGATGATGGTGACGTGACCCTCACGGTCGACGCGGATGTGTTCGTAGGCCATGGCCCTGCTCCCTGGAGTTTCTCAGTCCAGAAAGCGGGCTCCAGGCCCTCTGGTCAACCCTTGTGGTTCAGGCTGGCGCGATAGCGCTTCCAGTTCTCGACATAGTGCCGGGCGCCGAGGGCGACGGACTGGGCCTGGGCGTCCGAGAGCTCCCGGACCACCTTGCCCGGTGCGCCCATGACCAGGGAATTGTCGGGGATTTCCTTGCCTTCGGTGATCAGGCAGTTGGCGCCGATCAGGCAGTTCTTCCCGATCCGGGCGCCGTTCAGGATGATGGAGCCGATGCCGACAAGGGTATTGTCACCGATGGTGCAGCCGTGGAGCATCACCATGTGCCCGACGGTGACATTGGCCCCGAGCGTCAGGGGAGACCCGGTGTCCGTATGCAGGACCGATCCGTCCTGGACGTTGGAGTTCTCGCCGATGATGATGGGATCGTTATCGCCCCTCAGGGTCGCCCCCCACCAGACCGAGGCGTTTCGCCTGAGAATGACGCGCCCGATCACTGCGGCGTTCGGTGCGATCCAGTACTCATCGTCCGAGGGCAGTTCGGGCGTCGCATCGCCCAATGAATAGACAGACATCGTCCCTCCCATGACCCTTTGGTGACCGGTGCGTTCACGCTTCCGCAATACGGCCGGTATCATCTTAGTCAGGCGATTCGGGGCTGCGAAGCCCTGGTCGGCGCCTTCATCCCGAATGCGGGAGACCTGATGTCGATGCAGAGCCCCTGGCGGCCACGGCCGCAGGCAGCAGACCGAGGAAGCGGCCCGCCGGGCGCCTTCCGACGGCGCGTCGATGTTTCCAGTTCATTTTTCCCAAGGGGCGGTCCGATCCGGATGCGCCCCTTTTTCACGCCCAGCCGGAGGCCCTCATGACCAAGCGAGCCCTGAAGCGTCAACTGCGCGAAGGCGCCCTGGACCTGACCGAGTTCGACGGGAACCCCCGGATCCGGCGGCTGCCGGTCCAGCGGACCTGGTCTCCCCTGCCCCAGCAGGCCGACGACGAACGCGACCAGGGATACGTCAAGACGGTGCGACCCATGTCTGAGGGTCAGAAGGCGATGATGGAGGCCGTCGACTCCCACAACCTCGTGCTCGCCCTCGGGCCTGCCGGGACGGGAAAGACCTATCTCGCCATCTCCAAGGCGGTGGAGGCGCTTGAGGCGGGTAAGGTGGGCCGGATCGTGCTGTCCCGGCCAGCGGTGGAGGCCGGGGAGTCCATCGGCTTCCTGCCCGGCGACATGGAGGACAAGCTCGCCCCCTACCTGCGCCCCCTTTATGACGCCTTGTCGGACCGCCTGTCGATGAAGCGTGTCAGGGCCATGATGGCCGAAGGGATCATCGAGATCGCCCCGGTCGGCTTCATGCGGGGACGCACCCTCAACAATGCCTTCGTGGTCATCGACGAGGCGCAGAACTGCACCTACGTTCAGCTCAAGATGCTGCTGACCCGCCTGGGCTGGCACTCCACCATGGTGGTCACCGGCGACCCCGCCCAGTCCGACCTCCTGCCTGAACTGTCCGGCCTGGGCCCCGTCGCCGAGCGACTGGAGGCGGTCGGGAACATCGCCGTGGTGCGGCTTGCGGAGCGGGACATCGTCCGGCATCCGCTGGTGGCCGAGATGCTGGGGGTCCTCTGACCCCCGGCGCGGCCCTCAGGGCAGGTCTTCGGCGAGGATGGCCATCTCGAACATGAAGGAGCCAGCCTCGTCCTCGTCTTCGAAGACGACGCCGATGAACTCCTCTCCGACATAGACTTCGGCGGAGTCCTTCTGCCGCGGACGCGGCACGACATTGATCCGCGCATTGGCGAAGGTTCCGCGCAGGTGGCCTTCGATCTTGCGGAGGGTGCGTTCGTCCAAGGGTCTGCTCCGTCGATGTATGTGTCCGGGACCGGCGATCCTGGAGGCTGATCCGGGGATCAGATGACGTAGTCGTAGACCACATCCGCGAGGGTGTGGTCCATGCTGCGTGCAGGCTCGTCGCCGGTTGGGCAGTTGATGAGCCTTGCCGGCACACCGGCGGCCGTGCAGTGGGCGGGCACAGGCTTGAGGACGACGGAGCCGGAGGCGATCTTGGCATAGTCGCCGATCTGGATGTTCCCCAGCACCTTGGCGCCGGCGCCCAGCAGGACCCCCCGCCCGATCTTCGGGTGCCGGTCGCCGCGCTCCGCCCCCGTGCCGCCCAACGTGACGCCCTGGAGCAGGGAGACATCGTCCCCGATCACCGCCGTCTCGCCAATGACAATGCCTGTTCCGTGGTCGATGAAGACTCCCGACCCGATGCGAGTGGCCGGGTGGATGTCCACCTGGAAGATCTCGCTCATCCGGCTCTGGAGATAGAAGGCCATGGTCTCGCGGCCCTGCCCCCACAGCCAGTGGGCGATGCGCTGGGTCTGGAGGGCCTGGAAGCCCTTGAAGAAGAGGAAGGGCTGGACATAGCCCTTGCAGGCCGGGTCACGCTCATACACCGCCTTCAGGTCCGCTTCAGCAGTGACCACCAGCTCCGGGGCCGAGCGGTAGGCCTGGATCGCCAGCTCCCGCAAGCTCATGGCCCGCAGCTCCTGGTCGCCCAGCTTGTGGGCCAGCTGGTAGGAAAGGGCGTCACCCAGGTTGTCATTGCTGAGGATGACGGCGTTGACCAGCGAGGCCAGGGCGGGCTCTGTCCGGGCCGTGTGTTCGGCCTCATTCCGCAGGGCGGCCCAGACCGGCGGCGCGGCGCGCGGATCGATCACTTCGAGTGTCTTGGTCATCCGGTCACTCCCCCGCTGACGCGTGTTCCTAGCACAGGGCGACGACGGCGCGAATCCCCCGCTTGCGCCGTTCCGCCCGGCGTCTATGTGAGTCCTCAGGTTCAAAGAGGCTTAAGATGACACGCAGGTCCCGGACCGCCCTTCCCCCCGCCCCGACCTTCGGCGAACCCGTCCCGCAGCCGGAGGCGCCGCAGGTCCTGGACTTCCTGGCGCGGCGGCGCTCTGCGTCGGCCATGACCCTCGGTGGCCCGGGGCCCTCATCGGAAGAGATCGAAACGCTGATCCGGCTAGCGAGCCGGGTCCCGGATCACGGGAAGCTGTCGCCCTGGCGGTTCGTTGTGCTCGCCGGCGAGCACAAGGCCGCCTTTGCCGACCGCCTGGAGGCGCTCGCAAGAACGCGGGGAGACGACCGCGCCGTGGGCAAGCTGGGCAAGCTGCGGACGCCTCCCGCCTGCATCGCCGTGATTTCCCGACCGCGCGAGGCGGACATCCGCGAGTGGGAACAGGTCCTGTCGGCGGGCGCGGTCTGCACCACCCTGCTCTACGCCGCCAGCGCCATGGGCTTCGGCGCCAACTGGATCACCGACTGGTACGCCTACGACGCCGAGGCCTGCGCCGTGCTGGGCCTGTCGGCGGCCGAGAAGGTCGCCGGTTTCATCCTGATCGGCGAGGCCGGAGAGCCCCCGCGGGAACGGGAGCGTCCGTTACCCGAAGCCCTGGTTTCGACCTGGACGGCCTGACGCAAGGCGTCAGCCCCGTCCCCGGTAGGGCGCCACCCCCTGGTCCGGCAGCCAAAGACCTTCGGGCGGGGCTCCGGTTTGCCAGAAGACATCGATGGGAATCCCGCCTCGCGGGTACCAGTAGCCGCCGATCCTGAGCCAGAGCGGCTCCGCCGTCTCAACCAGGCGACGGCCGATCGACAGGGTACAGTCCTCGTGAAAAGCGCCGTGATTCCTGAATGATGACAGGAAAAGCTTCAGTGACTTGGACTCCACCAGCCAGTCGCCGGGCGCATAGTCTATGACCAGGGTCGCAAAGTCCGGCTGGCCCGTCACTGGGCATAGGGACGTGAACTCCGGCGCCGTGAACCGGGCCAGGTAGGTCTGCCCCTTCTGCGGGTTGGGCACGCGTTCAAGGACGGCGGCCTCAGGGCTGTCAAAGCCCGACACCACCTGGCCCAGTTGGGTGACCTGGATCTCGCTCATGGGGGCCGATTACCCCGCGCGCGCCCTGCGGGCAAGCGACGGGGAGGGCCTCAGATGGTGTAGTCGGGCTCGCCCTCGAGCCAGGCGGTGATGGTCTCGGCGGCATCCGGGGCGGACACCTGGGTGGTGTCGATGCGGATGTCGGGCGACTCCGGCGGCTCGTAGGGACTGTCGATCCCCGTGAAGTTCTTGAGCTCGCCGGCCCTGGCCTTGGCGTACAGGCCCTTGACGTCGCGCTGCTCCGCCACCGCCAGGGGCGTGTCCACGAAGACCTCAACGAAGTCGCCCTCCGGCATCAGGCTGCGCGCCAGGGCCCTTTCGGCCCGGAAGGGCGAAATGAAGGAGACCAGCACGATCAGGCCGGCGTCGGCCATCAGCCGGGCGACCTCGGCGACGCGCCGGATGTTCTCCACCCGGTCCTCGTCCGTGAAGCCAAGATCCCGGTTGAGGCCGTGCCGGATATTGTCCCCGTCCAGCAGGTAGGTATGCCGCCCCATGGCATGAAGTTTCTTTTCCACCATGTTGGCGATAGTGGATTTTCCGGATCCGGATAGCCCCGTGAACCAGATGACGCGACCCCGGTGCCCCTTCAGGGCGGCGCGCGCCGTCCGGTCGACGTCGAGGGCTTGCCAATGGACGTTCTGGCTGCGCCGGAGGGCGAAGCGGATCATGCCCGCCCCCACCGTCCGGTTGGTGATCCGGTCGATCAGGATGAAGCCGCCCAGGTCGCGGCTCTCGGCATAGGGCTCGAAGGCCAAGGGCGCGTCCGTCGAGATGTTGCAGACACCAATCTCGTTCAGATCCAGTCGCTTGGCGGCCAGATGTTCAAGTGTGTTCACGTTCACCCGGTACTTGGGCTCGGTGATCGAGGCCGAGACCGTCCGCGTTCCCAGCTTCAGGAGGTAGGGGCGCCCCGGCAGCATGGGCGACTCGTCCATCCAGACCAGGGTCGCCTCGAACTGGTCGGCGACGCTGACCGGCGCGTCCGCCTGCGCCAGGACATCGCCCCGGCTGATGTCGATCTCGTCCTCCAGGGTCAGGGTGACCGACTGGCCGGCCTGGGCCTGCGGGGCCTCCGAGGTTCCCGTAATGACCTGCCGGACCCGGCTTTCCCGCCCGGACGGCGAGACCCGCACCAAGTCGCCCGGACGCACGGTCCCGGCGGAGATCAGGCCCGAGAAACCCCGGAAGTCGAGATTGGGGCGATTCACCCACTGGACCGGCAGGCGGAACGGCTGACTTGATGCATCGTCGCCCACCGGCGCCGTCTCCAGCCAGGACAGGAGGGTCGGCCCCTCGTACCAGGGGGCGCCGCCGCCGGCCTCGGCGACATTGTCCCCTTTCAGGGCGGACATGGGGATGGCCTGGAAGGTCTCCAGCCCGATCTGGGCGGCGAAGGCCCGGTAGTCGGCGACGATCCCGTCGAAGACCTCCTGTGACCAGCCGACCAGGTCCATCTTGTTCACGGCGACGACCACGTGCCGGATGCCCAGCAGCTGGACCAGGTAGGAATGCCGGCGGGTCTGGGTCAGCACCCCTCTCCGGGCGTCGATCAGGATGACCGCGGCGTCCGCCGTGGAGGCGCCCGTGACCATGTTGCGGGTGTACTGCTCATGCCCGGGCGTATCGGCGACGATGAACTTCCGCCGGTCCGTCGAGAAGAACCGGTAGGCGACATCGATGGTGATGCCCTGCTCCCGCTCGGCGGCCAGGCCGTCGACCAGCAGGGCGAAGTCGATCTCCCCGCCCTGAGTGCCGACGCGCCGGGAGTCGGCCTCCAGCGCCGCCAGCTGGTCCTCGAAGATCATCTTGGAATCGTAGAGCAGTCGCCCGATCAGGGTGGACTTGCCGTCGTCCACCGAGCCGCAGGTCAGGAACCTCAGGAGGCTCTTGGTCTCATGGGCCTTGAGATA
>JADBZH010000015.1 GCA_020402585.1 Phenylobacterium sp.
GCCGACGATATCGATGCGGTTGACGTAGACCCGCGGGCCCTCGTTGACCTGGAAGACCACGTTCACGGTGCGGCTTACAGGATCCGCCACATAGCGGGGTCGGACGTCCACGGCGGCGAAACCGGCGGCGCCGGCGGCGAAGGTCAGGGCGTCGGTGGCGGACTCAATCCGCTCGTCCTCGTAAAGGTCCCCGGTGCGGATGGGCACGAGCTGGGTCAGGACGGCCGTATCGAGCTTCTTGAGCTCGGTCTCGACCGAGATCTTCCCGAACCGGTACCTTGGGCCCTCCTCGAGGGTGTAGGTCACCGCGAAGCCATTCCGGGCGGGAGACAGCTCCGCGACCGCCGAGATGACCCGGAAGTCATAGAAGCCGCGGTTGCGGTAGTGCTTGCGCAGCTGCTCCTTGTCGTACTCCAGCCGGTCGGGATCGTAGTTCGCGTTATTCGAGAAGAAGCGGTACCAGGCTGACTCTTCCGTCACCACGACGTCGCGCAGGTCGTTGTCCGAGAACTCGACATTGCCGAGGAAGTTCACGCCGAGCACGCCGCTCTTCTGGCCCTCATTGATCTCGAAGATCAGGTCCACGCGCTTCTGGGGCAGCTCGACGATCTTGGGCGTGACGGCGGCGGCGATCCGGCCGGAACGGCGATAGAGCTCGATGATGCGCTGGACGTCCGACTGGACCTTGGCCCTGGTGAAGATGCCCCGGGGCCGCACGGTGACCTCGTCCCGGAGCTTGTCTTCCTTGAGACCCGAGTTCCCCTCGAAGACCACCCGGTTGATGATCGGGTTCTCCACCACCTGGATGGTCAGGTCGCCATCCGACAGGCCGACCTTGACGTCCGAGAAGAGGTCGGTCCGGAACAGGGCCTTCAGCGCCAGGTCGATCCGGGCCGGGTCCACCGTGTCGCCGACGCCGATGGGCAGGTAGGACAGGATAGTCGACTGCTCGATACGCTCATTGCCGGCGACGATGATCCGCTGGACCACGCCCTGCTGGGTCTGCCCCGCCTGGGCGAGAGCCGGCTGAGGCGCGATCGCCACGGCGCCGGCCATAAGGATCGTCAGTCCCGTCACGAGGGCGGCGCTGCGGGCGCGTCGAGTATGCATGGTCAGGGCCATCACCAGAAGGAAGCGCGTGATCAGGAGAACAATCCGCCAAGGAACTGGAAGACCTGCAGCCTCTGCAAATCATTCCAGGTGGCGAACAACATCAAAGCCAGCACCAGCGCAAGGCCCACCCGGTATCCCGCGGCCTGGACGTTGGCGGAGAGGGGCCTGCGCGCCACGGCCTCATAGGCGTAGAACATCAGATGACCCCCATCGAGTACTGGGACGGGAAGCAGGTTCATGAACCCGATGCCGACGGAGAGGACCGCCGCCAGGGCGATCAGGTTGGCGCCCGCGTAGAGCACCTTCCGGCCGAGGTCCGGAGCGGCCTCCGCCCCGGCCTTCGCGATCTGGCCGGACATCTGGGCGATGCCGAGGGGGCCGTTGAGCTGCTCGGCCGACATCTGGCCGGTGATCATCCGCCCCAGGGCGTAGACGCTGGTGGTCAGGACGCGCCAGGTCCGCTCCACGCCCTTGGCGACAGCCTCGATGGGACCGAAGGCCTGTCGCACGACCTCTCCGGTGGGGCCAAGACCGATCCGGCCAACCCGCGGCGCGCCGGGCTCGCTCTCGATCCGGCGCCATTCCGGGGTGGCGGTCAGGCGAATTTCCCGGCCGTCCCGGTTGACCACGAATTCGGTGGAGGCCCCGCCCCGCACCTGGACCACCTCGATCAGGTCCTGGAAGGAGCCGATCCGGCGGCCCGCCGCCTCGACGATCAGGTCGCCCTTCTGGAAGCCGGCCGCCTCGGCGACGCCGCCAGCCTCCACGGCGCCGATCCGCGGCGCCAGGGTTCGCTCGCCAAAGGTCATGAACAGGGCGGCGAAAAGGACAATAGCCAGCAGGAAGTTGGCCGCGGGGCCCGCCGCCGTGACCAAGGCGCGCTGCCACACGGGCTTGAAGTGATAATGCCGCGCCAGGGCCTCCGGGCCGCTCTTGGCCAGGATCTCGGCCTTCATGGCCTGAAGACCCGCCGCGTCCGGCACGCTGGCGACATTGGGATCACCGGCGAACATCACGTACCCGCCCAGGGGGATCCACCCGATCCGCCACTCCACCCCCGAGCGATCCCGCCGGGAGTACAGGGCGCGGCCAAAGCCGATGGAGAAACGCTCTACCGCCACCCCGCAGGCCCGGGCGGCCAGGAAATGGCCGAGCTCGTGGATAGTCACCACCAGGGACAGGACGAGGATGAAGGGCGCCAGGTGCCAGATAAAGTCGATGATCACACCCATGGTCAGGCGGCTCCCCTCGCCCGCCGGACCTCGATGGCGGCGTCCGCCAGGCGACGGCCGGTGCGGTCTATCCGCCGGGCCTGCTCAAGGATGTCGTCGGGCATACGGTCCGCCATGTCGTCTCCCAGGTGCTCAGCACCTGCTCTATCCAGGGTTTCCGACACGATTGCGGCAATATCGAGATAGCCGATACGCCGGTCAAGAAAGGCCTCGACGGCCACCTCGTTGGCGGCGTTCAGCAGCCCCGGAGCCGGTCCACCCGCCTTCAGGGCCTGCCGCGCCAGGTCGAGGGCGGGAAACCGCTCCATGTCCGGCGGCTCGAAGGTGAGTCGGCCAAGCTGTCCGAGGTCGAGCCTCGGAGCTGGCCAGGCCACGCGGTCCGGCCAGGCGAAGGCCACGGCGATGGGCGTGCGCATGTCCGGCGCCCCCAGCTGCGCGAGGCTGGACCCGTCGGCGTACTCGACGAGACTGTGGATGATCGACTCCGGGTGCACCAGGACGTCGATCCGGTCGGCATCCACCCCGAACAGGTAGGCCGCCTCGATCATCTCCAGGCCCTTGTTCATCATGGTGGCGGAATCGACCGAGATCTTCCGGCCCATGTCCCAGTTGGGATGGGCCACCGCTTCCTCCGGGGTCGCGGCGGCCATGCGCTCGGCGCTCCAGGTGCGGAAAGGTCCTCCGGAGGCCGTCAGGATCAGCCTGGAGACCTGGGCGGCCTGGCGAGGGTCAAGGGCCTGGAAGATGGCCGAGTGTTCGGAGTCCACCGGGATCACAGCCCCGCCCGACAGCCGGGCCCGACGCAGCAGGGCTGGCCCGGCGCAGACCAGACTTTCCTTGTTCGCGAGGGCGATCACGGCGCCGGCGTCGATGGCGGCCAGGGTGGGCGCCAGCCCGGCGATTCCCACGATGGCTGACATCACCCAGTCCGCCGGCAGGGCGGCGGCGGCCTTGACCGCCCCCTCCCCGGCCTCCACGGCGACGCCGGACCCCTGCAGTCGCTGGGCAAGTTCATCCCGCCCGCGGGGATCGGCGATGACCGCCACCTCCGGGCGCCAGCGCAGCGCCTGCTCGGCCAGCAAGGCCGCGTTCCGGCCCCCTGTCAGCGCCTTCAGGCGGATGGGCCTGCCCAGGGCCTCGAAGAGGTCCAGAGTGGAGACGCCGACGGAACCCGTAGACCCCAGGATGGACACCGTCCGCGGGGTGCTCAATGGCCCCATCCCAGGTGGTTCACCAGGCGGAAGGCCGAGAGAATGACGACCACGAACATCAGGCCGTCCACCCGGTCCAGGAGGCCGCCGTGACCCGGGATGAGGTCGCTCGCGTCCTTCACGCCAAACCGGCGCTTGAGCATGGACTCCCAGAGATCCCCCGCCATGCCGGCGAGTCCTCCGCAGAGGCCGGCGAGGGCCGCCGCCCAGGGATTGAGGTTGAACACGGGCAGGGCCGCCAGGGCCACGGCCGCCAGGACTGCCCCGGCCAGCCCCCCCAGGAAGCCCGACCAGGTCTTGTTGGGCGAGAACCGTGGCCAGAGCTTGGGACCGCCCACCAGGTTGCCGACCAGATAGGCGGTGATGTCGGCCGCCCAGGCCACGGCGAAGGTCATGATGATCCACCAGCGGCCCTGGGGCATGGAGCGGAGCCAGATGAAGCAGACGGCGGCGGCGCCGATGTAGAGCACCCCCAGGGCGGCGTTGCCGGGCCTTTCTGAGACGCCGCGCGCCACGACCGCCGCGAGGGCGCCGCCCAGGGCCAGGACCCCCCAGGCGATGAACATGCTGTCCCTCTGGGCGAAAAAGACGGCGGTCAGGACCGCAGCACAGACCGCTGTGGAGACCCGGGTCTTCGCCCCGGGCGCCGTCATGCCGCCCCACTCCACGCAGAGCCGGGCGACGGCGACGACAACCATGAGCAGGAAGGGCCAGGCTGGCTGGCCCGGGCCCATCTCGATCCAGACGGCGGCCAGCGCCAATGGCAACAGGATCGCCGCCGACGCTGCGCGGACACCCAGGTTGCCCCAGTCGAAGCCCCTAGCCGGCGACAAGGACGTCATCGGAGACAGCTCCCCCGAAACGGCGGTCCCGGGACCGGAAGGCGGTGATGGCGTCAGCGAGGCTGGCCGCGTCATAGTCCGGCCAGAGGATGTCCTGGAACACCAGCTCGGCATAGGCCGCCTCCCACAGGAGGAAGTTGGAAAGCCGCTGCTCGCCGGATGGCCGGACGATCAGATCCGGGGGTGGGAGCCCGGCGGTCGAGAGGCTGCCCGCAAAGACCGCCTCCGTGATGGTCGCAGGATCCAGACGCCCCTCCGCGGCGGCCTGCGCCAGCTTGCGGGCGGCGTCGGCGATGTCCGCCTGCCCGCCATAGTTGAAGGCGATCTGCAGGAAGAACCGGTCATTGCCGGCGGTTCGCCGCTCGGCCTCGTCCAGGAGGGCGACAAGGTCCGGTGAAAGGCCCTCCCGCCGACCCACCGCGCGCACCCGGACCCCCTCGCGCTCCAGGCGCTTCAGGTCCGAGTCGAAGTATCGCTTGGGCAGGGCCATGAGCTCCCTCACCTCGGCGGCGGGGCGGCTCCAGTTCTCGGTTGAGAAGCCGAAGACGGTCAGCCAGCGAACGTTCAGCTCCGGAGCCGCGGCCACTGTCCGGCGGAGGGCCTCGATTCCCGCCCGGTGGCCCATCGTCCTGGGCAAACCCCGCTTCTGCGCCCAACGGCCATTGCCATCCATGACGATGGCCACATGCAGGGGCGCCCCCGCCGCCGAAGCTGCAGGCGCCGGCGCGGATGCATTGGGGGATGTCTTGGACCTTCCGGCCATTTCGCCTCCGCCCGCCTCCGGACTAGACCTGCATGATCTCTTGTTCCTTGGTTTTCAAGGCCTCGTCGACCCGCTTCACGGCCTCGTCGGTGATCTTCTGGACCTCTGTCTCCATGCGCTTCTGCTCGTCCTGGTTGATCACCGAGTCCTTCTCGGCCTTCTTCAGGTCGTCATTGGCGTCACGGCGGACATTGCGGATCGCCACCTTCTGCTGCTCGGCGTACTTCGCGGCGATCTTGGCCAGATCGCGCCGCCGCTCCTCAGTCAGGGGCGGGATCGGGATTCGCAGGTTCTGGCCCTCGACCACCGGGTTCAGGCCCAGGCCCGAGGAGCGGATGGCCTTCTCCACCGAGACCACGACGCCGCGGTCCCAGACGCTGACGCTGATCGAGCGGGGCTCAGGCACGGTGATCGCGGCCACCTGGTTCAGGGGGGTCGTCGCGCCATAGGCCTCGACCATGATCTGGTCCAGGAGGTTGGCTGAGGCCCGGCCTGTGCGCAGGCTGGCGAACTCTTCCTTCAGGGCGGAGACCGCCTTGTCCATGCGGTCACGATAGCGGGACAGTTGAGGCTTCTCGGCAGGCATGTCGGCTCCCGGATTGCGGTCAGTTGATGGTGGTGAAGACGCCCTGACCGGTCAGGACCTTCATGAAGTTTCCCGGCTCCCGGATCGAGAAGACCACGATCGGGATCTGGTTGTCGCGCATCAGGGCGATGGCCGAAGCGTCCATCACTTTCAGGTCCTGAGCCAGGACATCGTGGTAGCTGAGGGACTCATAACGCCGGGCCGAGGCGTCCTTCTTAGGATCCGCCGTATAGACGCCGTCGACGCTGGTGCCCTTGAAGAGGGCGTCGCAGCCCATCTCGGCGCTCCGGAGGGCGGCGGGCGTGTCGGTGGTGAAGAAGGGCGCCCCGAGACCGGCGGCGAAGATCACCACCCGGCCCTTCTCGAGGTGTCGCAGGGCGCGGCGGCGGATGTAGGGCTCGCAGACCGCGTCCATGGGAATGGCCGACTGGACCCGGGTGTCGACCCCGGCCTTTTCGAGGGCGCCCTGCAGGGCGAGGGCGTTCATGACTGTCGCCAGCATGCCCATATAGTCGGCGCTGGCCCGCTCCATGCCGCGTCCGGCGAGGGAGACGCCGCGGAAGATGTTTCCTCCGCCGACGACCAGGCAGAGCTCCACCCCGGCGTCGACCACTTCCTTGATGTCCGCGGCCACCCGGTCGAGGGTTTCGGTATCAATGCCGAACAGGGAGTCGCCCATCAGGACCTCCCCGGACATCTTCAAGAGGATCTTGCGGTATCGGGGCTTGGGCGCGGTCATGGTCCGATCCATCAGGTAGGCGCCCCGTTAGGGGTAGGGCCGGGAATCTCGCAGGAGTTTACATAAAACGAGGGCGTGGCGCGCGTCGAACGCACCACGCCCCCGAAAGATGAAGCGGTCGGGGCTTGATCAGCCCTGGCCGGTCATGGAGGCGACTTCAGCGGCGAAGTCATCCACCTTCTTCTCGACGCCCTCGCCCAGGGCGAAGCGCACAAAGCCCTTCACGGTCACCGGCGAGCCGGTCTCCTTGGCCACCTCGGCCACCAGCTGCTCGATGGTCTGGTCGGGGTTCATGACGAAGGCCTGCTTCAGCAGCACGACTTCCTCGAAGAACTTGCGGATCCGGCCCTCGACCATCTTCTCGACGACGCCGGCCGGCTTGCCGGAGGCCAGGGCCTGCTCGGTGAAGATGGCCTTCTCGCGCTCGACGGCGGCGGGATCGAGGTCGTCGGTGGACAGGGACAGGGGGTTGGTGGCCGCCACGTGCATGGCGATCTTGCGACCCATCTCGGCGAGCTTAGCCTGGTCGCCCTTGCCCTCGACCGCCACGAGCACGCCGATCTTGCCCAGGTCCGGGACGATGGCCGAATGCACGTAGGCCGCGATGGCGCCTTCCGGAACCGAGAAGCGGTGGGTGCGGCGCAGGTTCATGTTCTCGCCGATGGTGGCGATGAGGTTGGTCACCATGTCAGCGACGCTTTCCCCGCCGGCGGTCTTGGCCGCCGAGATCGCCTCGACGCCGTCCTGGTCCAGGGCGATGCCGGCGATCTCCTTGGCCGCCTTCTGGAACAGCTCGTTCCGGGCCACGAAGTCGGTCTCGGCGTTCAGCTCGACGACAACGCCGGTCATGCCCGCGCCGTCCTTGCGCACGGCCGCGCCCACCAGCCCCTCGGCCGCAGCGCGATCCGACTTCTTGGCGGCCTTGGACAGGCCCTTGGTGCGAAGCCAGTCGATGGCCAGGTCGATGTCGCCGTCGTTCTCCTGCAAGGCCTTCTTGCAGTCCATCATGCCTGCGCCGGACTTCTCGCGCAGTTCCTTCACCAGGGCAGCGGTGATCTCCGCCATCGGGAGCTCCTTCGGTCAGTGGATACGCCGGGCCCGGCGGGCCCGGCGGAGTGCAGGGCGATCAGGCCTCGGCGGCGGCCTCAGGCTCAGCAACGGCCTCCGCCTCAGCGGGGGCTGCAGCCGCAAGGGCCGGTTCGACAGGCTCAGCCGAGGCGCCCAGGTCGACGCCGGAGGCCACCGCGCCGGCGGCCAGGCCGTCGAGCACCGCGTCGGCCAGCAGGTCGCAGTAGAGCTGGATGGCGCGGGCGGCGTCGTCATTCCCGGGGATCGGGTAGGTGATGCCGTCCGGATCGCAGTTGGTGTCGAGGATGGCGACCACCGGAATGCCCAGCTTGCGGGCTTCCTGGATGGCGATGGCCTCCTTGTTGGTGTCGATCACGAACATCAGGTCGGGAATGCCGCCCATGTCCTTGATGCCGCCGAGGGACAGTTCCAGCTTGTCGCGCTCGCGGGTCAGCTGGAGCAGCTCCTTCTTGGTGCGGCTGCCCTCGCCGCCTTCCAGCACGCCTTCCAGTTCGCGGAGGCGGTTGATCGAGCCGGACACGGTGCGCCAGTTGGTCAGGGTGCCGCCAAGCCAGCGGTGGTTGACATAGTACTGGGCGCAGCGGCGGGCGGCCTGGGCGATCGGGTCCGAGGCCTGGCGCTTGGTGCCGACGAACAGCACGCGGCCGCCGCCGGCGGCGACCTCACGCACCCTGACCAGGGCCTGGTGCAGGAGCGGGATCGACTGCGACAGGTCGATGATGTGGATGTTCGAACGGCTACCGAAGATGTAGCGGTCCATCTTCGGGTTCCAGCGGTGCGTCTGGTGACCGAAGTGGGCGCCAGCTTCAAGCAGCTGACGCATGGAGAAATCGGGAAGCGCCATGGGGTGGTATCCTCTTCTTCCGGTTGACCTCCGCAGACAAACCCCCCGGACGGGGGACCGGAACGGCGCCGCCGGGATGTCTCCCCGGCTCCACCGAACGCCTGCGTGTGGAATGGGGCGGCGTGTAGGCTCAACCGGCCGAAAAGGCAAGTCCTGAAGGGATCAGGGGCGCCCCGAACCATCTTCCGACAGGTGGGATCAGACGTCCTCGACAAAGACCACGCCGGGGGCGGTCTTCAGGGCGCCGCGGACCGCCGGGCCCAGGTCGAAGCGACCCGGAAGCCGCACCTCGATCTCCCGCCCCCCCTCGACCGGCGCCACCAGGACGATCTCTCCGCCCCGCCCCTGCGGAGCGGCGGTCAGGCGGGCCTTCAGCGCGTCGATGGCCAGGCTGCGCGGCGAGACATGGACCCGGAGACCGGCGACGGCGTTCTCGATCGCCGCTTCTACGGACTCGGCGTCATCGCCGAAGAAGCGGACCTCACCGTCCCGCGCCTTGGCCCGGACCTTGAGCGACACCGCCCGGCCAGGCTCCAGGAGATCCCGGCAGCGGCGCAGGGACTCCGGCGGGAAGAGCACCTCGTACTCGCCGGAGGGGTCCGAAAGGGTCACGAAGGCGAACTTGTCCCCGCTGGCCTGGGAGGCCCGCTCCTGCCGCCGGCGCACTACGCCGGCCATGCGGAACGCCTCAGCCCCCGCCTCCGCCTTGGGGATCACCTCGGTCAGGAGGTCCGTGCGACGCCGGCGAAGGGCCGGCATCAGGTCGTCCAGGGGATGACCGGAGAGATAGAAGCCCACTGCGGCGAGCTCCTCGTCGAGGCGGCGGGACGGAGACCAGGTCTCGGTGCGCGGCAGGCGGGGCCTCTGGGCCTCGACCTGGTCGCCGCCGAACAGGGAGCCCTGGGAGGAGGCCCGCTCCTCGGCCACGCTGTGGCCATACCCGGCCAGCACCTCTGAGGCCTCCACCAGCTGGGCCCGGTCACAGCCGAGGCTGTCGAAGGCTCCGGCCCGGGCAAGGGTCTCCAGGGTGCGCCGATTGACCTGCCGGGGATCCACCCGCTCCACGAAGTCGAAGATGTCGCGGAAGGGCCCGCCGGCGGCGCGCACCTCCACCACATGCTCCATGGCCTGCAAACCGACATTGCGGATGCCGCCGAGGGCGTAGAGCACCTCGCCGTCGCCAACGTCGAAGTCTGCGCCCGAGCGGTTCACATCGGGCGGGCGGATGGTGACGCCGAAGCGGCGGGCGTCCTGGTAGAAGACCGCAAGCTTGTCCGTGTTGGAAATGTCCAGGCTCATGGAGGCGGCGAAGAACTCCACAGGCGCATTGGCCTTCAGCCAGGCGGTCTGGTAGCCGATCAGGGCGTAGGGGGCGGCGTGACCCTTGTTGAAGCCGTAGCCCGAGAACTTGGCCATCAGCTCGAAAAGGGTGTCTGCAAGCTCCGGATCCACCCCGCGCTCGGCGGCGCCGGAGAGGAAACGGGCCCTCTGCTGGTCCATCTCCTCCTTCTTCTTCTTGCCCATGGCCCGGCGCAGGAGGTCGGCCTCGCCGAGGGAGTAGCCCGCCATGATGCGGGCGATGTTCATCACCTGCTCCTGGTAGACGATGACCCCGTAGGTCTCCGTCAGGACCGGCTCCAGCAGGGGATGGTAGACGTTCAGCGGCTTGCGTCCCGCCTTGGTGTCCACATAGGCCGGAATGGAGTCCATCGGGCCAGGCCGGTAGAGCGAGATCAGCGCCGTGACCTCTTCGATGGAGCCCGGTCGCAGCTGGCGCAGGGTGTCGCGCATACCCTGGCCTTCCAGCTGGAAGACCCCCACCGTCTGGCCTGAGGCCATGAGCTCGTAGGTCGCCGCATCGTCAAGGGCGAGGCCCTCCAGGGGAAAATCCGCCCCCCGGCGCGCCAGGTGCTTCATGGCCCGGTCGATCACCGTCAGGGTCTTCAGGCCAAGGAAATCGAACTTCACCAGCCCGGCGCTTTCCACCCACTTCATGTTGAACTGGGTGGCGGGCAGGTCCGAACGCGGGTCGCGGTAAAGGGGCGAGAGTTCGGTGAGGGGCCGGTCCGCAATCACCACGCCGGCGGCGTGAGTGGAGGCGTTGCGGTAAAGCCCCTCAAGCTTCAGGGCGATCTCCAGGAGCCGGGCGACAGACTCATCCTCTTCCTGGGCCTGCCGGAGCCGGGGCTCAATCTCGATGGCCCTGGCCAGGGTGACGGGGTTGGCGGGATTGGCCGGCACCATCTTGGCCAGGCGGTCCACCTGGCCGAGGGGCATCTGCAGGACCCGGCCCACGTCGCGCAGCACGGCGCGGGCCTGCAGGGTGCCGAAGGTGATGATCTGGGCCACCCGGTCACGACCGTAGCGTTGCTGGACGTAGGCGATCACCTCCTCCCGCCGCTCCTGGCAGAAGTCGATGTCGAAGTCCGGCATGGAGACGCGCTCGGGATTGAGGAAGCGCTCGAAGACCAGCCCATATCGCAGGGGGTCCAGGCCCGTGATCAAAAGTGACCAGGCGACCAGGGAGCTGGCGCCCGAGCCCCGGCCCGGCCCGACGGGAATTCCCTGTGCAACCGCCCACTTCATGAAGTCGGAGACGATCAGGAAGTAGCCGGAGAAACCCATCTTCTGGATGACGCCGATCTCCTGCTCGAGCCGGGCCTCGTAAGCCTCAAGGGGCACGGCCAGCGGATGCAGGGCGAGGCGCGCCCGCAGGCCCTCCCGGGCCTGGCTCTCCAACTCCTCGTCCTCAGTCCGCCCCTCTGAGGTCGGAAAGCGTGGCAGGATGGGGTCTCGTTTCTTCACCATGAAGGCGCAGCGACGGGCGATGTCGATGGTGTTGTCGCAGGCCTCGGGAAGGTCGGCGAACAGGGCGCGCATGGCCGCCCCCGGCTTGAACCAGTGCTCAGGCGTCACCCGCCGGCGCTCCTCCTGGCCGATGAAGGCGCCGTCGGCGATGCAGAGCAGGGCCTCATGCGCGGCGTAGAGGTCGGCGGTGGGGAAACAGACGTCGTTGGTCGCCACCCGGGGAAGGTCATGGGCGTAGGCATAGGCCACCAGGCCCGGCTCCGCCGCCGCCTGGCTGGCCAGGCCGTGCCTCTGGAGCTCGATGTAGAACCGGTCGCCAAAGGCCTCCGCCATGGCGGCGAGCGCGGCCTGCCCTTCAGACGCCCGGCCCGCCGCAAAGAGCGGATCCACAGGACCATCCGAGCCGCCCGAAAGCAGGATCAGGCCCTCCGAGCGCGTCACCACCTCGGACCAGGGAACCGACGGCTCCTCCACCCCGTCAGCCTCGAGAAAGGCCATTGAGGACAGGGCGGAAAGGTTGAGATAGCCCGCCTCGGACTGAGCCAGGAGGACGATGGTGGGCGTCCGGGCCCAGCGCTCCGGCGCCCGGCCGCCGATCCCGGTGACCGGAAGGGCGCAGCCGATGATGGGCTGGACCCCTTCCTCCTTGGCGGTGACCGAAAACTCCAGGGCGCCGAACAGGTTGGCCCGGTCGGCGATGGCCACAGCCGGCATGCCCTGCCCGGCCGCAATGCGACCCAGGGCGTCCGCCTTCGCCGCCCCTTCCAGGAGGGAATAGGCGGAGCGGACGCGCAGATGGATGAACCCGGTTTCAGCCGTCATTCGATCTTCCTGTCCCTACAGCCCCCTCCCGGAGGGGGCGCCGCCGCAGGATCCGGAAGGCTCAGGCCGCCAGGACAGCGACCTGGCACATCATCCACACAAAGCCGGCGACGGACAGAAAGGCCAGCGATTCCCTTGCAAGTCGAGCCATGTCTCGATCTCCCCGAATGTTCGTGGATTGTTCCTATTCCGGTTTTGTTCTCATTTCAAGGGAAAAAGCCTGGAGCCCTCAGGCCGGGAGGATCCGTCCCTGGCGCAGGGTCAGGACCCGGTCCATGCGACCCGCCAACTCAAGGTTGTGCGTAGCGATGAGGGCGGCCACGCCCTGCCCCCGGACCATCGATCTCAGGCTCTCGAAGACAGAAGCCGAGGTCTCCGGATCGAGGTTGCCGGTCGGCTCATCGGCCAGCAGGATCCGCGGCCGATTGGCCAGGGCCCGGGCCACCGCCACCCTCTGCTGTTCTCCGCCGGACAGCTGGGCAGGCTGGTGCTCGAGCCGTTCGGCCAGGCCAAGGTCTGAGAGCAGGTCAGCAGCGCGGGCCCGGGCGGCGGCCGGTGAGCGTCCCGCCATCAGCTGGGGAAGCATGACGTTCTCTGCGGCGCTGAACTCAGGAGAGAGGTGATGGGCCTGGTAAACGAAGCCGATGGTTGCGAGCCGCACTCGGGTGCGCAAGGCGTCGGAAAGGTCGGTGCAGTCCCGCCCCTCTACCAAGACGCGCCCCGATGTCGGTCTTTCGAGCAGGCCGGCGGCATGCAGGAGTGAGGATTTTCCCGAGCCGGAGGGACCGACCAGGCCGACGATCTCGCCGGCGTTCAGGTCAAGCTCCGCCCCGTCGAGAACATGCAGCAGGCGATCACCGGACCGGTAGGTCCGATGAAGATCCCGCAGGGACAGGACAGGCTCCTCACTCATAGCGAAGCGCCTCCACCGGATCGAGGCGGCTGGCGCGCCAGGCCGGCGGCAGGGTGGCCAGGAAGGCGGCCGCGAGGGACCAGCCGAGGATCAGGACCACCTCCGCCCAGTCGATCCGGGCCGGGATGCGGGAGAGATAGTAGACGTCGGAGGCGAAGACGCGCGCGCCTGTCACCCATTCCACCGCCTGCTGTATCGGGCCGATATAGGTGCAGAAGACGACCCCCAGGAGAAGGCCGGTCAGGGCGCCAGCAACGCCCACAGCAGCACCGGCCATGAAGAAGATCCGCAGGATCGCGCCCTGCCCCGCGCCCATGGTGCGCAGGATGGCGATATCGCGTCCCTTGTTCTTCACCAGCATGATCAGGCCGGAAATGATGTTGGCCGCGGCGATGACCACCAGCATCATCAGGATCAGCCGCATGACATTGCGCTCGACCTGCAGGGCGCCCCAGAAGGCGGCGTTGCGCTCGGTCCAGTCGGAGACGGAGGCGGCGGGTCCGGCCAGGCTGGCGGCCTGGGCCTTGACCTCCGCGGCCCGCTCCGGGTCGGAGAGCCTCAGCTCGATGAAGTCCGGCGCCCCCTCCCGTCCGAAGAACAGCCCCGCCTGCTCGATGGGCATGTAGAGGAAGCTCTGGTCGTACTCGCTCATGCCGACGCTGAAGAGGCCTGAGACGATGAAGGTCTTGCGCTGGGGCGCGTCGCCGAAGGCCGTCGCGGCGCCCGTCGGGGAGATCAGGGTGATGGGGTCGCCGGGACGCAGCCCCAGGCTGGCGGCGAGCCTCTCGCCCAGAAGGACGCGGTCGCCGCCGTACTCGCCCTCTCCCCAGCCGTCGAGTCCGCCGGGGGTGACATTGTCCGCAACGAGGCGGGTGGCCGCCAGGTCGGCGCGGGAAACGCCCCGGACGATGGCGCCGGAAACCGAGCCGTCGCCCACCGCCATGACCTGGCCCTCGATCACCGGGGCGGCCTGGACCACCCCGGGCAGTCCGGAGAGCTGGCGGGTCAGCCCGGCCGTATCGAGGCCGGAGGCGGGCGCTGTGGAGACAAAGACATGTCCGTTGAAGCCGAGGATGCGCGAGAGGAGTTCGGTCCGGAACCCGTTCATCACGCTCATGACGATGATCAGCACCGCCACGGCCAGGGCGATGCCGACGTAGGCGATGACGCCGATCATGGCCACGCCGCCCTCCCGACGCTTGGAGCGCAGGTAGCGCCCGGCCACCATCCGCTCCCATCGACTGAAGGGGCCGGCGGGGCGGACGTCCGGGACGTCGGAGGCAATGGGGTCGGGCATGGGCTCGGACTGGGGTGGGACCCGAACGCTATGCCCCGGTTCGCGGGCGAAAAGAAGGCCGCCCGGGAGCTGGGCGGCCTTCTCCATCTCGGGGAACGCTCCGACGAAGTCGGCGAATTCAGACAACCGGCTTTCTTCAGCCCCGTCCCGGACTTCCTGCGTCCGGTTCGACTGCGCGTGCGGGGCGCCCGGTTCGTGGGCGGACGGCCTCTGTGGCGCCCGGTGATTGGGCGGCGCTGGCCTCAGCCGACCCGGCGCAGGGGGGTGATCGAGATGAGCTCGAAATGAATCACCAGGAAGAGGAGGACGAAGAGGACCGCGGAGATCACCGTCGTCAGGAGAAACTTCTCCTTCAGGCGCGGATTGACAGGCGAGGCCGGATCGCCGCCGGCCGGCGGCTTGATCCCAGCCTCAGCGTGGGACTGTGAGCCCAGGGGCAGGACGGCGAACAGGACGGTCCACCAGAGGGTGAGGAAGATGGCGATGCCGGTGAAGAGGTTCACGAGTGCTCACCTTTTGGGGTCTCCATGAGCTCGACGAGGACGCCGCCCATGTTCCGGGGGTGGACGAAGATCACCGGCGTACCGTGGGCGCCGATCCTCGGCACGCCATTGTTCAGGACGGTGGCGCCCTTGGCGGCCATGTCGTCGCGGGCCGCCAGGATGTCCTCGACCTCGAAACAGACATGGTGCTGGCCGCCGGCAGGGTTCTTCGCCAGGAAGCCGTGAAGGGGCGAGGCTTCGCCGAGGGGTTCGATCAGCTCGATCTGGCTGTTGGGCAGGTCAACGAAGCAGACATTGACGCCCTGCTCCGGCATGGCCTTGACCGCCGAGATCTGCGTGGCGCCGAGGACGTCGCGATAGAGCTTCACGGACTCGGCGATGGAGGGCGTGGCGACCCCGACATGGTTCAGTCTTCCGATCATGCCGGATGCATACAACGCCAGCCGGCCGGCGTCATCCATGACCCGGGGTCACTGGGTGAACAGGGCCGCCCCGCCGTCCCTCAGGTGGCTGCGCGCCGCCGCCGGCTCGAACACCGCACCCTCCGCCAGCAGGGTCTCGATCCGCTCTGGCGCCAGCCCGAACTCGGCCAGGACCTGACGAGTGTGCTCGCCTGCGTCGGGAACGGGATGCCGGAAACCGCCGGGGGTCCGGTCGAAGTCGGCGTAGCTCCGAACTCCCACCGCCTCTCCGAGCCGGCCGTGCCGCCAGGCCTCGTAAACGCCGTTCTCCGCCAGCCAGGCGTCCTCATAGGCCTCGTAGCCGCGAACGCAGGGGGCGCAGGGAACACCGGCCGCCTCCAGGGCGTCCAGGACACCGCCCCGGGTGCGGCCGGCCAGGGTGGCCGCCAGCCTCCCGGCCAGGGGGCCCTCGGGGGAGGCCGACAGGGCGTCTGCAGGGTCCGCGGGGGTCTCCAGCACCCTCAGCAGGGCCTCCGCTTCGGCGACCGTCTCGGCGGCCACGGCGAGCCAGCCGTCTTCGCACTGGTAGTAGCGGTGGACAGGACTGAGCCCCACGCAGTCCACCCCGCCGGAGGGCGCCGGCGGACGGCCCTCCCAGGTGACGACCTCGCCCAGCTGGAAGGTCAGGCTCTGGGCCAGCAGGCTGGTGATGACCTCCTGCCCCTCCCCTGTCCGGCGCCGGGCGTTGAGGGCCGAGATGATGCCGAAGGCGACCACGCCGGCGGTGGCCACGTCGTTGACGGCGATGGTGTGCAGCACGGGCTCGGCCGCACCGCCCTGGGCCGCCATCATGCCGCCCTCGGCCTGGAGCAGGGGGTCGAAGCCAGGCAGGGGCGCCCGCGGCCCGGCGTCGCCATAGGCGTTGACCGAGCAGCTGATGATCCGCGGATTGACCTGGCGCAGGGCCTCGTAGTCGACGCCGAGCCGCTTGCGCACGCCGAACCGATAATTGTCGAGGACCACGTCGGACTGGCGGACGAGGTCGAAGAACATCTCCTTCGCCCCCGGCTGCTTGAGGTCGATCCCGAGGCCGCGCTTGCCCCGGTTGCAGGCCAGGAAGGGCCCGCCGTCGGAGCGGAAGGGATCGCCCTCTGGGGATTCGATCTTGATGACCTCGGCGCCCAGGTTGGCCAGGACGGCGCCGGCCAGGGCGCCGGCGATGACCGAGCCCATGTCGAGGACCCTCACGCCCTCCAGGGGCCGGCTCGACCCCGACCCCGCAGCGGCGGGCGGCGGCGGCGACCAGGCGGGCAGAGGGCCGGCGGCGGGCAGGCTGCGGGCGGAGGCCGGGGTGGCCGATAGGCGCACCGGCGGGCCGGGCATGGCGAGGCGACCCCGTACCGGATCGTCAAATTCAAGCCTCAGGCCGGCGTGACGGACAGCCTCACCGGCGAACCAGTCGGTGCGATTCCCCACGGGCGCGCAGGGCACTCCTGCGTCGGCGAGGAGGCCCAGCCAGTGCCGCCGCGGCTGGCTCCGGAACACCTCCTCCAGCACATCAAGGGCGAGGGCGGGGTTGAGGACCAGGGTCTCCCAGTGGGCGCCGAGGCCCAGGGCGTCGATGGCCTTCCGGAAGAAGGGCATGAAGAGGGTGGCCAGGAAGAACCACTCGCCGTCCCCGCACTGGTAGAGGCGATAGGTTGGCGAAGCCCCCTGGGGCAGGCCGCGCGGCAGGCGGGGCTGGTCGAGGACCATGACCACGCCGCCCACCTCTGACACGCCATGCAGGCCGCTGACGGTGACCGACTGGCCCTGCCCGGAGGCGCCGCGCTCGTAGAGGGCCGCGCCCATGGCCCCCGCCGCCATCACCGCCTGGCCGTACCAGCCAATGGGCAGGATCAGGTGGATGGGGCTGTCCCCGTAGGCGCCCTGCCGGAAGGCGATGCCGGAGGCCGCCGCCAGCAGGCTGTGGCGCGGAGGCATGCGGCTCCAGCGACCCCGGGTCCCGTAGGGCGGCATCCAGACATGGATCAGGTGGGAGGCGCCCTGCCGCAGGCTGGCGGCGTCGAGGCCCAGGGCCTCCAGGTCCCCGGGCGGATGATCGAAGACGGCGATGTCTGCGGCCCGGGCCAGGTCCCGCGCCTGCACCAGATCGGCCGGATCCGCGAGGTCGAGGGTCACGAGGGTCTTGTTGCGGTTCCAGGCCGGGTAGCCGGGATGGTCCTTCAGCCGGTCGCCGGCGGGCGGCTCGACCTTGACGATGTCGGCCTCGAAGTCGCCCAGCAGCATGCAGGCCATCGGCCCGGCGACGCCCTGCGTGAAGTCGGCGATGCGCACGCCCCGGTAGGCAGACATGCTCCCTCCCCCTCTTGTTCTGTTGAGAGGAAGGTCGGCGAAAGCGGCCGCGCTGGCAAGCCGTCCGCCGCGCGCCTCAGAGCCTGAGGAGGGTGGTCTGGACCACAGGGCGGCGGCCCCAGATGCGCTGGGCGGCCTTCTTCAGCGCGCGCGAGATGGCCGCTTCCACCTCGGCGTCGATCTCGCGCTGGTCTCCATCGAGACGGCGCACCGCAGCCTCCGCCGCGTCGGCCAGGTCGTCGAGCAGGTCCTCCAGAGGACGCTCCGGCTCTCCCGGCAGACCGATGGCGCGGACCTGAGGGCCCGAGGCGATGCGACCGCGGCCATCGAGGACCAGGGCGGCGTGGAGGACGCCGCTGGAGGCGGCGATACGGCGCTCGCGCAGGGGCTCTCCATCCTGGGGGGTCAGGAAGCCGCCATCGATGTAGATGCGTCCGGCGGGAACCTCGTCGATCACCTCGGCCCGGCCCGGCGCCAGGCGCACCATGTCGCCATTCCGGGGCGCCACCGTCTGCGGCACCTGGAGGTCGCGGGCGAAGGCGGCGTGCTCCAGCAGGTGCCGGCGCTCGCCATGGGTCGGTACGGCGATCCTCGGGCGGGCCCAGGCGTACATGTCGGCCAGCTCGTCACGGCAGGGGTGGCCCGAGACGTGGATGCCCGGATGCTCATGGTCCGTGATCAGGCGCACCCCCCGGTCAGCGAGCCGGTCCTGCATGTTGCGGATGGCGATCTCGTTGCCGGGGATGACCCGGCTGGAGAAGATCACGCTGTCCCCCGCGCCCAGTCGGATATGCGGGTGCGAGCCTTCTGCGATGCGGGACAGGGCGGCGCGCGGCTCGCCCTGGCTGCCTGTGCAGAGCAGGAGCACCTGGTCCGGCGGCATGTGGGCGGCCTGGGCCTCGGAGATGAAGCCCTGGGAGTCCACATCCATGCCCACGTGGCGGGCGGCGGCGGCCATCCGGATCATGGACCGGCCCACCAGGCAGATCTTCCGGCCAGCGGCGCGGCCGGCGTGAATGGCGGTCTCCATCCGGGCCACGTTGGAGGCGAAGCAGGCCACGGCGACCCGGCCGCCCTGGGCGGCGATGACCTTGATGAGTTCGTCGCGGACATCGGCCTCCGAGCCCGCCCGCCCGTCGACGAAGACATTGGTGGAGTCGCAGACCATGGCCAGGACGCCCTCGTCGCCGAGGGCCCGCAGGCCCTCTGCATCCGTCACCTCGCCCAGCAGGGGCGACGGGTCGATCTTCCAGTCCCCGGTATGGAGTACAACGCCAAGGGGCGTGCGGATGACCAGGCCGTTGGGCTCGGGAATGGAGTGGGTCAGGGTGACGAGCTCGATGTCGAAAGGACCCAGGACCAGGCGACCCCCGAGGGGCACGATGTTGAGTTCGACCTCATCCTCCAGACCCCGCTCCCGCAGCTTCTCGCGCAGCAGGAAGGCGGTGAAGGGCGTGGCGTAGAGGGGCGCACGAAGGCGGGGCCAGAGCCAGCCGACGGCGCCGATGTGATCCTCGTGGGCGTGGGTGAGGACGATCCCCAGGATGTCGTCGGCATGTTCCTCAATCCAGGCCGGGTCCGGGAGGATGACATCGACACCCGGCGTATCCTGGCCGCCGAAGGTGACCCCCAGGTCCGCCACGATCCAGCGGCGACGATCGGGGGGGCCGTAGCCGTAGAGGTTGAAGTTCATGCCGATCTCGCCGGACCCGCCAAGGGGCAGGAAGACGAGTTCGTCGTCAGGACGCGGTCTGGCCACCTAGCGGGCTCCCGAATTGCGGCGGTGGATTTCCAGCATGCCGCGGATGGTCAGGTCGGAGTCGAAATGGTCGATGGCCTCGGTGGCGCCCTGGAAGAGCGACGCCACCCCGCCCGTCGCCACGACAGTCATGGGCCGTCCCCACTCTTCCCGGATACGGGTGATCAAGCCCTCGATCAGGGCGATGTAGCCCCAGAAGACTCCCGCCTGCATGGCGCCGACCGTATCCCGGCCGATTGTCTTGTCCGGACGCCGGATCGCCACGCGGGGCAGCTTGGCCGCTGCGGCGTGCAGGGCCTCCATGGACAGGTTGATGCCCGGCGCAATGACCCCGCCCTCGAAGCCTCCGTCAGCGGCGATGACGTCGAAGGTGGTCGCCGTCCCGGAGTCGATGACGATCAGGTCGCCGGGATAGACCGCATGGGCGCCGATGGCGTTGACGAGGCGGTCCGCCCCAGCCTCAGAGGGCTTCTCAAGGCGAACCGGTATGCCGAGGTCGACGTTCTCGCCGATCACCAGGGGCTCCACCTTCAGGTAGCGCCGCGCCAGGTTCCTCAGGTTGAAGACCGACTGGGGCACCACGCTCGAGATGATGCAGGCGTCGAGCAGTTCGAACTTCAGCCCCGTCATGGAAAGGAGCTGATAGAGCCAGACCGCATACTCGTCCGCTGTCCGCGTGGACTGGGTGGCGGTGCGCCACTGGGCGATCCACTCCGCGCCATCATGAACCGCGAAGAGGGTGTTGGTGTTGCCCTGCTCAATCGCCAGCAGCATCAGGTTTCTCCGAAGAAGACATCGCCGGCCGTCACCCGGACGACCTCGCCGCCATCCAGGCGCAGGCGCAGGGCCCCGTCGGCCTCCAGGGCTTCCGCCGTCCCTGAGAGTGTCCGGTCCGGAAGCCGCGCCGTGCAGGGTCCGCCCAGACCCTCCGCCATCCGGGTCCAGGCCTCTCCGACAGGGGGAAAGCCCTCATGGATCCAGATCCGCCGCCAGGACTCGAACCGGCTGGCCAGGCGCCCCAGGAAGTCGGCGGGTGACGGCGGCGCGAAGCCGGCGACGTCGGCCAGGGCGGCGGCGGGCCGCTCGACCTGGTCCCGGGGCGGCGCCTCGGCCAGGTTGACGCCGATTCCGACCGCCAGCCAGAGGCCGCCCCCGGGGCGGGGACCGGACTCCACGAGGATGCCCGCCGCCTTGCCTCCCGCGACGTAGAGGTCGTTGGGCCAGCGCAGGCGGGCGGCGGGAGCTCCCGCAAGGGCGTTGACGGTTTCGCAGAGGGCCACGGCGGCCACGAAGGAGATCTGGGCCGCCTGGGCGGGCGGCAGGTCTATGGGGGTCAGGAGCGTGGCGGCCAGGTTGCCGCCACCGCCACGCCAGGCGCGGCCCCGACGGCCGCGGCCGGCTGTCTGTTCTAGGGCGTGGATCCAGACGGGCCCGAAGACGCCCGCCTCGGCCCGACGCCGGGCCTCGGCATTGGTCGAGTCGAGGACGGCGTAGCTCTCGATGGGCGGGACTCTCACCTATCCCAGGCCGAGGGCGGCCGCCGCTGCGGCTGCATAACGGTCGATCAGGGGCATGAGGCCAAGGACCACCGGGAAGGTGAAGACCGCGGCGCCCACCGCGATGGCCCCGGCCTCCACAGGCGGACGGTCGGTTTCGCCGGGGGGCGGGTCGAACCACATCACCTTGACGAGGCGCAGGTAGTAGAAGGCGGCGATGACGCTGCCCAGGAGGGCTGCGACAGCCGACCAGAGCAGGATGGGATCGCCGGCGTTCACCGCCGCCATGAAGACGTAATACTTGCCCCAGAACCCGGCGAAGGGCGGCAGGCCCAGGCCGGACAGGGCGAAGACGGTCAGGGCGAGGCCGAGCCAGGGCCGCTGCTGGAAGAGGCCCGCCATGTCGTCGAGGGTTTCCAGGGGTCGCCCGTTGCGCGACAGGGCCGCAAGGCAGGCGAAGAAGCCGATCACGGAGACGGTGTAGAGGGCCATGAAGACCAGCATGGCCTGGACGCCCGCGGCGGTGCCGGCCGCCAGGCCGAGGACCGCGTAGCCGACATTGGCGATCGAGGAATAGGCCCACAGGCGCTTGAGGTTGGTCTGGGCGAGACCCGCCAGGGCGCCGACGGCGACGGACGCCAGGGCGATGAGGATCAGGACCTGGCGCCACTGGTCCGCCGCCAGGGGGAAGGCCTCGGCCAGGACCCGGGCGAAGAGCAGCATGGCCGCCAGCTTGGGCGCCCCGGCGAAGAAGGCGACCACAGGGGTGGGAGCGCCTTCGTAGACGTCGGGCGTCCACATGTGGAAGGGGGCGGCGGAGACCTTGAAGGCGAGGCCGCAGATCATGAAGACCAGACCGAAGAGGACGCCGGTGCCGGCCTCCCCCTGCACCGCCGCCGCAATGGCGTCGAACCGGATCGCGCCGGAGAAGCCGTAGACCAGGGAGGCGCCGTAGAGCAGCAGGCCGGAGGACAGGGCGCCGAGCACGAAATACTTGAGACCCGCCTCGGAGGCCTTCGCATCATCCCTCTGCAGGGCGGCCATGACGTAGAGGGCCAGGGACTGGAGCTCGATCCCGATGTAGAGGCTGAGGAGATCCCCTGCCCCGGCCATCATGCCCATGCCGAGGGCCGCCAGCAGGACCAGGACCGGGAACTCGAAGTTGCGGATGCCGCGCCGCTCGAACCAGGCCTGGCTGAGGGGAATGACGACCATGCTCCCGAGACAGATCACCACCTGGGCGAAGACCGAGGCGGCGTCCGCCGACAGGGCGCCCGAGAAGGCCTGACCCTGGGGGCCGATCACCGCAGCCACGGCCGAAGCGGCCAGGGCCGCCATGGCGCCCAGGCCAACCAGGCGGTCGGGCCGCGCCATGTAGGCGCCGGCGACCAGCAGGAAGAGCGCAGCCCCTGCGAGGATCAGCAGCGGCGTGGCGAGAGCGAGGTCAGTGGCGAACATGGCGGTTTCCTTCGGCCTCCGTCACTTGCCGACCGCTGTGCGGAAGGCGTCCAGGAGACCGTCGACCGAACTGGCGGTGATGTTGAAGACGAGGCCCGGCTGGAAGCCCAGCCAGAGGGTGGCGACCACCAGGGGCGCGAAGATCAGGATCTCTCGCAGGTTGACGTCGGTGATGTCCGCCAGGGCGGGATTGGTCATCTCGCCGAAGATGACCCGCCGGTAGAGGGTCAGGGCGTAGACCGCCGACAGGATGACCCCGGTCGTGGCGGCCAGGGCCGTCCAGGTTGAGCTGAAATAGACACCGGTCAGGGTCATGATCTCGCCGACGAACCCGGAGGTGCCCGGCAGGCCGACATTGCCCATGGTGAAGAGCAGGAAGATGGCGGCGTAGACCGGCATCCGTTTCACGAGGCCGCCGTAGAAGGCGATCTCCCGGGTGTGCATCCGGTCATAGACCACCCCGACGCAGAGGAAGAGGGCGCCGGAGATGATCCCGTGGCTGAGCATCTGGAAGATGGCGCCCTGCACCCCCACCACGTCGAAGGAGAAGATGCCCATGGTCACGAAGCCCATGTGGGCCACCGAGGAGTAGGCGATCAGCTTCTTGATATCGGTCTGCCGGAAGGCCACCAGCGAGGTGTAGACGATGGCGATGGCCGACAGGGCGAAGACCAGAGGCGCAAAGGCCTGGGAGGCGTCCGGGAACATGGGCAGGCTGAAGCGCAGGAAGCCGTAGCCGCCCATCTTCAGGAGGATGCCCGCCAGGATGACCGAGCCGGCGGTGGGCGCCTCGACGTGGGCGTCGGGAAGCCAGGTGTGAACCGGCCACATTGGCATCTTCACCGCAAAGGAGGCGAAGAAGGCCAGCCAGAGCCAGGTCTGCATCCAGGGCTCGAAGCGGAAGGCCATCAGGTCCGGAATGGAGCTGGTGCCTGAGGCGCCGATCATGGCCAGCACGGCGGCCAGCATCAGCACCGAGCCCAGCAGGGTGTAGAGGAAGAACTTGAAGGCGGCGTAGACCCGCCGCTTGCCGCCCCAGATCCCGATGATCAGGAACATGGGCGCAAGGCCGAACTCGAAGAAGACGTAGAAGAGCACCAGGTCGAGGGCGCAGAAGACGCCGATGACCAGGGCCTCCAGCAGCAGGAAGGCGACCATGTAGGAGGTCACCCGGTTCTCCACCGACTTCCAGGAGGCCGCAATGCAGATGGGGGTCAGGAAGGCCGTCAGCAGGACAAAGAGGACGGAGATCCCGTCAACGCCCATGCGGTAGTGCAGCCCGGCGAACCAGGGGATGTCCTCGACGAACTGAAAGCCGGGGTTCGCATTGTCGAACCGCAGGGTCAGGAGGACGGACAGGCCGAGGGTGACGAGGCTGGTCCCAAAGGCGATCCAGCGGGCCAGGTCATCGCCCTGCGGAGAGGCGGGCCGGCCGGCGCGCAGGGCCAGGATCAGGGCCGCCCCGATCGCGGGCGCGAAGGTGATGAGGGAGAGGATGCCGGTCATGGTCTCGCCCTCCTCAAGCCCGCCAGGCCCAGAGGGCGAAGGTCAGGAGACCCGCCACCCCGAGCAGCATGACGAAGGCGTAGTGGTACAAAAAGCCCGTCTGGAGCCGGCCCGTGCGGCGCCCCAGGGCGTAGGAGACGCCGGAGACGCCGTCAGGACCCAGGCCGTCGATGATCTTCTGGTCGCCGACCTTCCAGAACAGGTCGCCCAGGAGCTTGGTCGCCCGGACGAAGGTGGCCTGGTAGAGCTCGTCGAAGAACCACTTGTTGTAGAGGAAGGACCAGAGAAGACCGCGACGGGCCGCGATCCGCGCGCCCATCCCTTCCCGGGCGATGTAGACGTACCAGGCGGCGGCGAAGCCGATGGCGGAGACGGCCAGGGGCGCCCAGAGGACCCAGGCCGGAGCGTGGTGGGCCTGCTCGAGCACCGTGTTGGTGGGGGCGTTGTAGATCGCGCCGCCCCAGAAGGCCTCCTGATAGTCGCCGACGAACTGCTTCTTGAAGGCGTAGCCCGCAGCAATGGCGCCGACCGCCAGAAGGAGGATGGGCGCCAGCATGGACGCCGGGCTCTCGTGCGGGGTGTGGGCGCCGTGGCCGTGGCCATGGTCGTCGTGGGCGTGGTCGTCATGGGCGGAAACGTCGTGCGCATGAGAGGCGGCGGCGTGGCCGACGTGGGCATGGCCGTCGTGGGCATGGTCATCGTGACCATGCGCGCCCTCGCCGGCCCACTTGGGGGTTCCGTGGAAGGTCATGAAGGCCAGGCGCCAGGAGTAGAAGGCGGTCAGGCCGGCGGCCAGGAGGCTGACGAAGAAGGCGAAGGCCGCGACCCCGCCATGGGAGACCGCCGCCGCCCAGGCCGACTCGATGATCATGTCCTTCGAGTAGAAGCCGGCGAGGCCGAGCCCGAGGCTGGGAATCCCGAAGCCGGTGATGGCCAGGGTGCCGATGGTCATGACCGCGTAGGTCACCGGCAGGTAACGCCAGAGACCGCCCATGCGCCGCATGTCCTGTTCGTGGTGCATGCCGTGGATCACCGAGCCGGCGCCCAGGAACAGCAGCGCCTTGAAGAAGGCGTGCGTGAAGAGGTGGAACATGGCCGCCTGGTAGGCGCCCACGCCGGCGGCGAAGAACATGTAGCCCAGCTGCGAGCAGGTCGAATAGGCGATGACCCGCTTGATGTCGTTCTGGGCCAGGCCGACCGTGGCGGCGAAGAGGGCCGTGACCGCGCCAATCACCGTGACGATGTCCCGGGCCACCGGGGCGGCCTCGAACATGGGCGACAAGAGGCAGACCATGTAGACGCCGGCCGTCACCATGGTGGCGGCGTGGATCAGGGCCGACACGGGGGTCGGGCCCTCCATGGCGTCGGGCAGCCAGGTGTGAAGGAAGAACTGGGCGGACTTGCCCATGGCGCCGATGAACAGCAGGCCGGCGGCGAGATCCAGGGCGGACCAGTCATAGCCGATGAAGCGCCAGGTCGACCCGGCGATCTCGTCGATGTTCGCGAAGACCTCGGCGAACTGGATCGAGCCGAACATCCAGAAGACGGTCATGATCCCGAGGGCGAAGCCGAAGTCTCCGACCCGGTTGACCACGAAGGCCTTGATGGAGGCGGCGTTGGCGCTGTCCTTGTGGTGCCAGAAGCCGATGAGGAGGTAGGAGGCCAGGCCGACGCCTTCCCAGCCGAAGAACAGCTGCATGAAGTCCGCGGCGGTCACCAGGGCCAGCATGGCGAAGGTGAAGAGGGACAGGTAGGCGAAGAAACGCGGCCGGGACGGATCCTCGGCCATGTAGCCCCAGCTGTAGATGTGCACGAGGGCCGAGACGCTGGTCACCACCACCAGCATGACGGCGGACAGGCCGTCAAAGCGGATCGCCCAGTTGGAGATGAACTCCCCCACATGGATGAAGGGGGCGAGGGTCAGGGTGAAGGGCTCCAGGTCGCCCCAGGTCCACTGGGCGAAGACCACCCAGGACAGGACAGCCGAAAGAACCAGGAGGCCGGTGGTGATCGCCTGGGAGGCCAGGGCGCCGATGCGGGCGCCGAACAGGCCGGCGATGATCGCCCCGGCCAACGGGCCGAAGACGATGAGGAGAAGAAGGGCTTCAGCAGTCATCTGGAGACATCAGCCCTTCATCACGGAGGCGTCATCCACGGCGATGTCGCCGCGGTTGCGGAAGAAGGTCACGAGGATCGCCAGGCCGACGGCGGCCTCGGCCGCGGCGACGGTGAGGATGAACATGGCGAAGATCTGGCCGATCACATTGTGCAGGTAGGCCGAGAAGGCGACGAAGTTGATGTTCACCGCCAGGAGGATGAGCTCGATCGACATCAGGATGACGATGATGTTCTTGCGGTTCACGAAGATGCCGAACACCCCGATCGTGAACAGGATGGCGGCGACCGCCAGGTAGTGGGCGAGACCGATGATCATTCCGAAATCCCCTCACCCGGCTTGGCCGAGACGACGCGCATGCCGGTCTCAGGCGTACGCGCCACCTGGTCGGCGATGACCTGGCGCTTGACCCCGGGCTTGTGGCGCAGGGTCAGGACAATGGCGCCGATCATGGCCACCAGCAGGACAAGGCCCGCCGCCTGGAAGAAATAGACATAGTCGGTATAGAGCACCCGCCCGATGGCCTCGGCGTTGGGGGCGTCCGGCGTCGCCGCAAGGGGCCCCTGCGAGCCGCCCGCCGCGCCGCGGTTGGCGACGACGGCCGAGACCGCCACCATCTCGAAGGCCAGAATGCCCGCCACCGCCGCCCCCAGGGGCATGGACCGGGCGAAGCCCTGCCGCAGGGCGGTGAAGTCCACGTCCAGCATCATGACGACGAAGAGGAAGAGGACGGCGACCGCGCCGACGTAGACGACGACCAGCAGCATGGCCAGGAACTCCGCCCCCATGAGGACGAAGAGGCCCGCCGCCGAGAAGAAGGCGAGGATGAGGAAGAGGACGGAATGCACGGGATTGCGGGCCGAGACCACGCCGAACCCCGCCGCGATCGTCACCGCCGCCAGCAGATAGAATGCGATTGCCTGCAAGGCCACCGGGTTCAGCCCCTCTTCTTGGACCGCCGGACTCAGGAGAGAGCCGGCGAGGTTTCAGTGCGTTCGGAATCGCCGACCGGGTCTACCGGTAGGGCGCGTCCAGTTCCAGATTCTTGGCGATCTCCCGCTCCCAACGGTCCCCGTTATCGAGCAGGCGTTCCTTGTCGTAGTAGAGTTCCTCGCGGGTCTCGACCGCAAATTCGATGTTCGGACCCTCGACGATGGCGTCCACCGGGCAGGCCTCCTGGCACAGGCCGCAATAGATGCACTTGACCATGTCGATGTCGTAGCGGGTCGTGCGCCGGCTGCCGTCCTCGCGCGGTTCGGCCTCGATGGTGATGGCCTGTGCCGGGCAGATGGCCTCGCAGAGCTTGCAGGCGATGCAGCGCTCCTCGCCGCTGGGGTACCGCCGCAGGGCGTGCTCGCCCCGGAAGCGGGGCGACTGCGGGCCGCGCTCGTAGGGGTAGATCACGGTGGCCTTGGGCCGGACCATGTAGACCATGGCCATGCCGAAGGCGCCGACAAAGTCGGCCAGGGCAGCGCCCCGGATGGCCTGGGAAATGCGATTCAGCATGACGTCCTACTTTCCCCTGCACTCGTAGCCCGAAAGACGACGTTCGTTTCCGCCCGGCTTCGGGGCCAGTTCCTTACCCTGCGCCGTGCACCGTTCGCGCAGCTGGCGAAGGGTGTCGTAGGTCGCCACGTCCCCTTCGGGGGCGGCGCCCGGCGTTGCGCAGCCCGCCAGAAGCAGAACCGCCGCCAAACCGAGGAAGGAGGGTCTGAAGGGTCTCATGCGCCGGGATGCCCGAGGACGCGCCAGCCGGCCACCAGGACCACGGCGACGAGGGAGATGGGCAGGAAGACCTTCCAGCCCAGCCGCATCAACTGATCGTAGCGGTAGCGGGGCACGATGGCCTTCACCATGGCGAAGAGGAAGAAGAAGAAGATGATCTTCAGGAACAGCCACATGAAGCCGTAGAAGCTCTGGGCCGTGGGCGACCAGGACTGCACGAAGGCCAGGTCCACCGGCGCCTGCCATCCCCCGAAGAAGAGGATGGAGATCATGGCGCACATGAGGACGATGTTGGCCAGTTCGCCGATCATGAAGAGCAAGAAGGGCGAGGAGGAGTACTCCACCTGGTAGCCGGCCACGAGCTCGGACTCCGCCTCGGGCAGGTCGAAGGGCGGCCGGTTGGTCTCGGCCAGGGCCGAGATGAAGAAGATCACCGACATGGGGATCATGACGAGGGCGATGGGCAGGTTGTGCAGTCCGCCGCCGAAGACATTCCAGTTCCAGAAGCCGCCCTTCTGCAACTCGACGATCTGGGTGAGGTTCATCGTCCCGGCCAGGAGGATGACCGTGATGATCACGAAGCCGATGGAGACCTCGTAGGAGACCATCTGCGCCGCGGACCGCAGGCTGCCCAGAAAGGGATACTTCGAGTTCGAAGCCCAGCCGCCCATGATGATGCCGTAGACGCCCAGGGACGAGATGGCGAAGAGGTAGAGGACGCCGACATTGATGTCCGACACCACCCAGCCGGGGGCCAGGGGGATGACCGCCCAGCCCACCAGGGCCAGGGCGAAGGTCAGGACCGGCGCCAGGAGGAAGACGAACTTGTCCGCCCCGTCGGGGATGACGATTTCCTTCAGGATGAACTTGAGCAGGTCGGCGAAGGACTGCAGCAGGCCAAAGGGGCCGACCACGTTGGGGCCCTTGCGCATCTGGACGCCGGCCCAGATCTTGCGGTCGCCGTACATGAAGAAGGCGAGGGAGATCAGAAGCCAGCCGAGGACAGCCAGGATCTGCAGGACGGTGATCAGGGTCCAGCCGCCCGGCGTGGCCCAGAAGGATTGCGCCGCGTCCATGCCCTACTCCGCCGCCAGTTTCGCCGGGCCCGCCGCAAGGGCGGCGCACTCGGCCATGGTCACGCTGGCGCGCGCGACCGGATTGGTGAGATGGAAGGCCTTCACCGCGCTGGACAGCGGCCCATCCCCGACGTCGCCCGCCGCGCCGATGGCCGACAGGTCCGCCTGGCCGCGGGGCGCCCAGTCGATCTGGCCGAAGGTGGGATGGTCGGCGAAGAGCCGGGCCCGCAGTTGGTCGAGGCTGTCGTAAGGCAGGGTCTTGCCCAGGCGCTCGGACAGGGCGCGCAGGATGGTCCAGTCCTCGCGGGCCTCGCCCTTGGGGAAGACCGCCCTCTGGCCCATCTGCACCCGGCCCTCGAGATTGACGTAGAGCCCGTCCTTCTCGGTGTAGGCCGCGCCGGGCAGGATGAGGTCCGCCGCATGCGCTCCGGCGTCGCCGTGCGAGCCGAGATAGATGCGGAAGGCGTCGGAGGCCGACAGGTCGATCTCGTCCGCGCCCAGCAGGAAGAGCACGTCGAGCGCGCCCTTGGCCGTCATGGCCCGGGCGTCCAGACCGCCCTCCCCCGGCACGAAGCCCATGTCCAGGCCGCCGACCCGCGAGGCGGCGGTGTGGAGGACATTCCAGCTCATGCCAAAGGCCTTGGCCACCTGGGCGGCGGCGTGGGCCACCGCGGCGCCGTTCGGCCCGGAGAGGGCGCCGGCGCCGATGATGAGGGCGGGCGCCTTCGCGCCCTTCAGCACCTTGGCGAAGCCTGAGCGGGCCTTGGCCAGGGCGGTCAGGGCCGCGGCCGTATCGCCGAGGTGTTCGTAGTCGTAGGTCAGGTCGGCCGCCTCGCCCACCAGG
Source organism: Phenylobacterium sp. (assembly GCA_020402585.1). Classification (GTDB taxonomy): domain Bacteria; phylum Pseudomonadota; class Alphaproteobacteria; order Caulobacterales; family Caulobacteraceae; genus Phenylobacterium. The sequence continues at coordinate 29,499 of JADBZH010000015.1, forward strand.
CCGATGGCCAGGTCTCCGGCGAGCCAGCGGCGGCGCAGGCGGGCGTTCAGCACCGGCGCCTCGAACCGCGGATTGGTTCCGACCAGCAGCACCGCATCGATCTCGTCGAGGCCGGCGATGGCGGCGTTGAACAGCCAGGACTCCCGGGGACCCGCGCCCAGGGCCATGCCGTCCTGCCGGCAGTCGGTATTGGCCGAGCCGAGGGCGCGGAAGAGGTCGAGGGTCGCCTTCAGGGACTCTGCGTCCTGCAGGTCGCCGGCGATGGCGCCGATGCGCTCCGGCCGGGCCTTGGACAGGCGATCAGCGGCCAGGGACAGGGCCTCAGCCCAGGTCGCGGGGCGCAGGCGGCCATTCTCGCGGATGTAGGGGGAGTCGAGGCGCTGGCGGGCCAGGCCGTCGACGGCGAAGCGGGTCTTGTCCGAGATCCACTCTTCGTTGACGTCCTCGTTGATGCGCGGAAGGACCCGCAGGACCGCCGGGCCGCGGCTGTCGACGCGGATGGCGGCGCCCATGGCGTCCATCACGTCGACGGTCTCGGTCTTCTTCAGCTCCCAGGGCCGGGCGTTGAAGGCGTAGGGCTTGGAGGTCAGGGCGCCGACCGGGCAGAGGTCAATCACGTTCCCCGACAGCTCGGAGGTGACGGCGCTGCCGAGATAGGTCGTGATTTCAACATCTTCGCCGCGCGAGATCAGGCCGATCTCGGGCACGCCGGCGACTTCGCTGATGAAGCGCACGCAGCGGGTGCACTGGATGCACCGGGTCATGACCGTGTTGATGAGGGGGCCCATGGCCTTTTCCTCGACGGCCCGCTTGTTCAGCGCAAAGCGGCTGTCGTCGCGGCCATAGCCCATGGCCTGGTCCTGGAGGTCGCACTCGCCGCCCTGGTCGCAGATCGGGCAATCGAGAGGGTGGTTGATGAGGAGGAACTCCATCACCCCCTCGCGGGCCTTCTTCACCATCGGGGTGTTGGTGAAGATCTCCTGGTTCTCCGCCGCCGGCAGGGCGCAGGAGGCCTGGGGCTTGGGCGGCCCGGGCTTCACCTCGACCAGGCACATCCGGCAGTTGCCGGCGATGGACAGGCGCTCGTGGTAGCAGAACCGCGGGATCTCCTCCCCGGCCAGCTCCGCCACCTGCAGGACCGTCATGCCGGGCTCGAACTCGACCTCGACGCCGTTGACCTTGGCTTTCGGCATGGCTCAGCTCACTCCGCAGCCTGCAGGGACGCGCCCTGCACGTGCGGGCGACCCGCACGATAGTTGGTGATCCGCTCCTCCACCTCGTGGCGGAAGTGACGGAAGAGGCCCTGGATCGGCCAGGCGGCCGCGTCGCCGAGGCCGCAGATGGTGTGGCCCTCGATCTGGCTGGCGACGTCGAGGAGCATGTCGATCTCCTTCATCTCCGCCTCGCCGGTGGCCATGCGCTCCATGACCCGCCACATCCAGCCCGTGCCTTCGCGGCAGGGCGTGCACTGGCCGCAGCTCTCATGCTTGTAGAAGTAGGACAGGCGGGCGATGGCGCGGACGATGTCCGTGGACTGGTCCATGACGATGACCGCCGCGGTGCCAAGACCCGACTTCAGGGCCGACAGGGAATCGAAGTCCATCAGGGCCGTTTCGGCCTCATGGGCCGGGATCATGCGCACCGATGAGCCGCCCGGGATCACCGCCTTGAGGTTGCCCCAGCCGCCGCGGATGCCGCCGCAGTGCTCCTCGAGCAGCTGCTTGAGCGGGATGGACATGGTCTCCTCGACCACGCAGGGCCGGTTCACATGACCCGAAATGGCCATGAGCTTGGTGCCGGTGTTGTTCGGACGACCGAAGCCCGAGAACCAGGAGGCGCCGCGGCGCAGGATGGTTCCCACCACGGCGATCGACTCGACATTGTTGATGGTGGTCGGGCAGCCATAGATGCCGGCGCCCGCCGGGAAGGGCGGCTTCAGGCGCGGCTGGCCCTTCTTGCCCTCGAGGCTTTCCATGAGGGCGGTCTCGTCGCCGCAGATGTAGGCCCCGCCGCCATGGGTGACGAAAAGGTCGAAGTCCCAGCCGTGGACATTGCCCTTGCCGATCAGCTTGGCCTCGTAGGCCTGCCTGATCGCAGCCTCCAGGCGCTCGCGCTCATGCACGTACTCGCCGCGGATGTAGATGTAGCAGGCGTGGGCGCGGATCGCGTAGCTGGCGATCAGGGCGCCCTCGATCAGCAGGTGCGGATCGTTGCGCAGGATCTCGCGGTCCTTGCAGGTGCCGGGCTCGGACTCGTCGGCGTTGATCACCAGGTAGTGCGGACGCTCGCTCTCGGTCTTGGGCATGAAGGTCCACTTCAGGCCGGTGGAGAAGCCCGCCCCGCCCCGGCCGCGCAGGCCCGAGGCCTTGACCTGGTCGCAGACCCACTCGGGCGTCTGCTCAAGGATCAGCCGGGTGCCGTTCCAGGCGCCGCGCTGCTTCGCCCCCTCCAGGCCCCAGTCATGGAGCCCGTAGAGGTTGGTGAAGATCCGGTCCTTGTCTTCAAGAATGCCGACCACGATGCGCCCCTAAGCCTTAAGACAAATCCGGCCAGAGCCGGCCGCAGAACCCCGCCCGATCACTGCGCCGCCTCCTTCGCCTTGCCGCGCTTCGTCGGCTCGGCGTTGGGGATGGACTTCAGCGCCTTGGCCGCCGAGCCGTCGTAAAGAGACCGAGCGGACAGGACCTGAGAACCGCCCTCCGGGGCTGAACCCTGGCGACCGATGACCGAGCCGGGCGCCCGAGGTTTGCCGGCGATGAACTCGTCGAGGATCTGCTCGAAGGTCTCGGGCGTGAGGTCCTCATAGTAATAGTCGTTGATGGCGGCCATGGGCGCATTCGAGCAGGCGCCCAGGCATTCCACCTCCTGCCAGGTCACCTTGCCATCGGCGGAGAGATGGTCGCGGTCCCCGAAGCGGCGCTGGCAGATGGCCTTCAGGTCATTGGCGCCCCGCAGCATGCAGGGGGTGGTGCCGCAGACCTGAACGAGGGCGTGGGAGCCCACGGGCTCCAGCATGAACATGGTGTAGAAGGTGGCGATCTCGTAGACGCGGATCACCGGCATGCCGAGGGTCTCGGCCACCACACGGATAGCGGGCTCGGAGACCCAGCCCTGCTGCTTCTGGACCAGCCAGAGAAGCGGGATGACGGCGGACTGCTGGCGCCCCTCGGGGAACTTGGCGATCCACCATTTCACCTGCTCCAGGCTCTTGGCGCTGAAGGCGAAGCTTTCGGGCTGGTTGGCGGCTAGCCTGCGGACGCTCACGTGACCGGCCTCACTTGATGAAGTCGACGCGCACGATCCGCGCGTCCGAAACGGTATAGATGGCGGCCACCTCGAAGGGATCGGCCCCTGGCGCGCGGAAGACCCGCTCGTGGTCGATCACGTGATGGCCCACCACCATGCGATTGAGCAGCTCGGCCCGGTTCTGCGGGAAGTCTGCGAAGACCTGGCGGTACTTCTCGCGATAGGCGTCGATGCCCGAGAGGGTGACGGCGCCGTTGAAGTCGGCGACCACCACGTCATCGGCGAAGGCGGCGCAATGGGCGTCGAGGTCCTGGGCGTTGTAGGCCGTGAACTGGGCCTCAACGACATCGAAGGGCGTGATGCAGACGGGCGCGCTCACCGGTCCACCTCGCCGAAGACGATGTCGAGGGAGCCGAGGATGGCCGAGACATCGGCCAGCATGTGGCCCTGGCACAGCCAGTCCATGGCCGAGAGGTGGGCGAAGCCCGGCGCCCGGATCTTGCAGCGGTACGGCTTGTTGCCGCCGTCGCTGACCAGGAAGACCCCAAACTCGCCCTTGGGCGCCTCGACGGCGGCGTAGACCTCGCCGGCCGGGGTGTGCAGGCCCTCGGTGTAGAGCTTGAAGTGATGGATCAGGGCTTCCATCGAGCGCTTCATGTCGCCGCGCCGGGGCGGGGCGTACTTGTTGTCCTCGGTCAGGACCGGGCCCGGCGTCTTGCGCAGGCGCTCCACGCACTGGAGCATGATCTTCACGCTCTCGCGCATCTCCTGCATGCGACAGAGATAGCGGTCGTAGCAGTCGCCGTTGACGCCCAGCGGGATGTCGAAGTCGAGCTCGCTGTAGCACTCGTAGGGCTGGCTGCGGCGCAGGTCCCAGGCGATGCCCGAGCCCCGGACCATGACGCCGGAGAAACCCCAGGCCATGGCCTGCTCGCGGGTCACCACGCCGATGTCGACATTGCGCTGCTTGAAGATCCGGTTGCCCGTCATCAGCTTGTCGATATCGCCCAGCGGCTTGTGGAAGCCCTTCGCCCAGGTCTCGATGTCATCGATCAGGGCATCCGGCAGGTCCTGGTGGACGCCGCCGGGCCGGAAGAAGTTGGCGTGCAGGCGCGCGCCCGAGGCGCGCTCATAGAAGACCATCAGCTTCTCGCGCTCCTCGAAGCCCCAGAGCGGCGGCGTCAGGGCGCCGACGTCCAGAGCCTGGGTCGTCACGTTCAGCAGGTGGTTGAGGACGCGGCCGATCTCGCAGAAGAGCACCCGGATCAGCTGGGCCCGGACCGGGACGTCGATGCCCGCGAGACGCTCGATGGCCAGGCAGAAGGCGTGCTCCTGGTTCATCGGTGCGACGTAATCGAGCCGGTCGAAATAGGGCACGTTCTGGAGGTAGGTGCGGGCCTCCATCAGCTTCTCGGTGCCGCGATGCAGCAGGCCGATGTGCGGGTCCACCCGCTCGACGACCTCGCCGTCCAGCTCGAGGACCAGGCGCAGCACGCCGTGGGCCGCCGGGTGCTGGGGGCCGAAGTTGATGTTGAACTTGCGGACGGGGGTTTCCGGCAGGGCGGGGCCCGCGGCGAGATCGTCAGCCATCAGCGCGCCTCCCCCTTCTCGTCGCCCGGCAGGACGTATTGGGCGCCTTCCCAGGGCGAAAGGAAATCCCAGTTCCGGTACTCGACCGACTTCACGGGCTCGTAGACCACCCGCTTCAGCTCATCGTCGTAGCGCAGCTCGACATAGCCGCTCATCGGGAAGTCCTTGCGCAGGGGATGCCCGTGGAAGCCGTAGTCGGTGAGGATGCGCCTGAGGTCCGGATGCCCGGAGAAGAAGACGCCGTACATGTCGAAGCACTCGCGCTCGAACCAGTTGGCGCACGGATAGACGCCTGTGACGGAGGCCACGGCGGTGTCCTCGTCGGTCTGCACCCGAACCCGCATCCGGACGTTCCGGGTGAAGGACAGGAGATGGTAGACCACATCGAAGCGAAGCGCCCGGTCGGGATGGTCGACGCCCGCCAGGTCGGTCATCTGCTGGAAGGCGAAACGGTCGCGAAGGAGGGTCAGGACTTCGACGATGCGCCCAGCCGGGGCCTCGAGGGTCAGCTCGCCATAGGTCGTGGAGGCGGAGACGCCGGCGCCCGCTGCGGCGACGATCTCGGCGCCCAGGGCCTGGAGGGTGTCTTCGGCGACAGGCCAGCTCATCGCTCGATGGTCCCTGTCCGGCGGATCTTCTTCTGCAGCTGCAGCACCCCGTAGACGAGGGCCTCGGCAGTCGGCGGGCAGCCGGGGACGTAAATGTCCACCGGGACGATCCGGTCGCAGCCGCGCACCACGGAATAGCTGAAATAGTAGTAGCCGCCGCCGTTGGCGCAGGAGCCCATGGAGATCACGTAGCGCGGCTCAGGCATCTGGTCGTAGACCTTGCGCAGGGCCGGGGCCATCTTGTTGCACAGGGTGCCGGCGACGATCATCACGTCGGACTGGCGCGGGCTGGCCCGGGGGGCGAAGCCATAGCGCTCCAGGTCATAGCGCGGCATGGAGGCGTGCATCATCTCCACGGCGCAGCAGGCCAGGCCAAAGGTCATCCACATCAGAGAGCCGGTGCGGGCCCAGGTGATGAGGTCGTCGGCGGCCGCCGTGACAAAGCCCTTGTCGGCGAGCTGCTGCGAGACGCCGTCGAAATAGGGGTCATGCAGCTTCGGGTCGTAGCTCTCCACCGTGGAACGGGCGCCGGCGCCGGCGGGAACGGTCAGTCCCATTCCAGGGCCCCCTTCTTCCATTCGTAGATGAAGCCGACGGTCAGGACCCCGAGGAAGGTCATCATGGACCAGAAGGCGAAGACGGCCTGCTCATGCGGCAGGTCCATGAGCGACACGGCCCAGGGAAACAGGAAGGCGACCTCCAGGTCGAAAATGATGAAGAGGATCGAGACCAGGTAGAACCGCACGTCGAATTTCATGCGGGCGTCATCGAAGGCGTTGAACCCGCACTCGTAGGTCGAGAGCTTTTCCGGGTCCGGCGCCCTGGGCGCGAAGACGGCCGAGGCCAGGATGAAAACGATCCCAATCGCCGAGGAAATCCCCAGGAAGATCGCGATCGGAAGGTACTCGAGAAGAAAGGCGTCCATGGGTTCCCCGCCAGAGTCGCGCGTCCTTCTAGACCAGCCTTGCGCCGGGTTCAAACCTCGGTTTGCCCCCAAACACGGTCCGATCCGAAAGCCGGGCGGACGGCAGAAGACCCCAGAGTCCCTACCGTTGCGCTAACGCCCTCATGGACAGTTGACACGATTCCGGCCCGGACCTATCAGACGCGCCTCGCGTTCGCGTGAGAACGAGTGCGGATGTAGCTCAGTTGGTTAGAGCGCCGGCCTGTCACGCCGGAGGTCGCGGGTTCGAGCCCCGTCATTCGCGCCACTTCCCTCCCCTTCCAGGAAAAGCGCGCGGCGGCGGCCTCAGCCCTCGCGCATGCCCTTCAGGGCCCGGGTCCAGCGGGACAGCTCGTCCAGCGTCACCTTGGCGGCGAGTTTGTGCCCGTCATTGGGAACGAAGCCCTTTTCGGCATCCAGGTATTCGCCGACCATGGGAATGGCGACGCCTTCCACCAGGGGCATGATCTTGACGGTGGTCAGCATCTGCTTGGCCATCTGCACGGCGCGGACTCCGCCCGACTGGCCGCCATAGCTGACGAAGGCGGCGGGCTTCCCGTTCCACTCGGCGTAGAGATAGTCCACCGCGTTCACGAAGGCCGGCGGCGGCATGAAGTTGTACTCGGGCATGACGAAGGCATAGGCGTCTGCGGCCTCGACGCTGGCCGACCAGGCCTTGGTGTAGTCGAACTGGTAGTTCCGCAGGCGCGGATGCCAGGGCTCATTGAAGATCGGCAGGTTGAAGTCCGCCAGGTCGACCAGGGTCGCCTCGAAGTCGCCATGGGCCTCAGCCAGCCCCTGGAACCAGCGCGCGATGTGGGGCCCGACGCGGTTGGGGCGGGTCGAGCAGATGATCGTCTGAAGCTTCACGCAAAGTCTCCGGGAGGACGGGGGCGGGCTCAGGCGACCGGTTCGGCCGCCTTCTCGATCTGGAAGTCACCCGGGTCCGGAGCGAGGGTCGCCCGCCAGTAGTCAACCAGGGCGAAGGGCCAGTTCTGGGTCACCCTGCCCTTCTCGTTCTTGTACCAGCTGGAGACCTGCGGCGCACCCCAGGCCATCAGGCCATTGGCGGCGTCGACCCTGGCGTTGAAGGCGTCATGCACCTCGCGCTTCGGCTCCATGGCCCGGGCTCCGGTCTCGGCCAGATGCTTCAGGCAGCCGACGATGTAGCGGACGCTGCACTCGGAGAAGAAGATGATGGAGCCGTTGACCACGATGTTGGTGTTCGGCCCGTAGATCATGAACAGGTTGGGGAAGCCGGGCGCGGTCATGCCCAGATAGGCCCGCGGGTCGCCGTCCCAGGTCGCATGCAGGTCAGCGCCGCCCCGGCCGCGGATCTTCATGGGCTCGAGGAACTTCGAGGCGTGGAAGCCGGTGCCGTAGATGATGACATCGAAGTCGCGGGCGGTCCCGTCGGCCGTGACGATGCCCGCCTCGGTCATCTCGGCGATCGGGTCGGTGACCAGCGAGACATTGTCGCGCTGCAGGGCCGCCATCCAGACGCCGTTGTCGAGGAGCGAGCGCTTGCCGCCCACCGGGTAGGTCGGGACCACCTTCTCGACCAGGTCCGGGCGGGTGGGCGCCTGGGCGGCGATGGCGGCGGCGATCATCTCCCGGAACTCGAGGTTGGCGGCGGAGACGGCCGTCTGCGGGCCATTCCAGCCCGGATCGGCCTGGACCATGGGCAGGAGCCCGTCGGTCACCATCCAGAACATCCAGAAGCGGTACCACTTGTCGTAGTAGGGCACGTGCTCCATCAGCCAGTTCATGCCGTCGGGCACGTCCTCGTGATAGTGCGGCACGGGGAAGCCCCAGGGCGGGGTCCGCTGGAAGATGGTCAGGCTGCCGACCTTGCCGGCGATCTCGGGCACGAACTGGTAGGCGCTGGCCCCGGTGCCGATCACCGCCACCCGCTTGCCGGTGAGGTCGACGTCATGGCGCCAGCGGGCCGAATGGAAGTCCGGCCCGGCGAAGCGGTCGCGGCCCTTGATGTCGGGCATGCGGGGCCGGTTCAGCTGGCCCACGGCGGTGACGACGGCGTTGGCCTCGATGACCCGGCGCGCGCCGGCCTTGTCCTTGACCGTGACCCTCCAGAGGGCCCGGAGCTCGTCCCAGTCGAGGGTCTCGACCTCGGTCTCGAAGGCGATCTTGCCCCGCAGGTCGTAGCGGTCGGCGACGCCCCGGAAGTAGTCCAGCAGGATCGGCTGGGTCGAGAAATGCTGGGGCCAATGGTGATTGGGCTCGAAGCTGTAGGAATAGATGTGGTTGGAGGAATCCACCCGGCAGCCGGGATAGGTGTTCTCGAACCAGGTGCCGCCCACGTCGGCGTTCTTGTCGACGATCTCGTAGCTGACCCCCGCCTGGCTCAGGCGGATGCCGGTGAGAAGGCCCGACATGCCCGCCCCGATCACCAGGACGTGCATCCTGGCGGCGCTGTCCTTCAGGCGCGGGGAGTCCCAGACCGGCGTCTTGGTATTGGTCTCGCTGAGGCTCAGCTCATCGACCAGGAAGTCGGCGTATCCCTCGGGGATCTCGGCGCCGGCGACAAAGCTCATCATCCGCCGAAGGGTGGCGGCGGGGGGCTGGTGGGTCCGGCCCTGGCCCTTCGTGAACCAGTCGACCAGGGCGACCTTGGCCTCGGCCAGGAACTTCTGCTGCTCGGCCTCGGGCACGCCGGTGTCGCCCCGGGACAGGGGCACATAGGCCGGTGTCCACTCGGGCCGGAGCCAGTGATCTTGTCCGGTCAGGTGCACCAGGGCCGCCTGCAGGGCCGGCTGGTGGGCGGCGGCGAGCGCCCTGTCGAGCTGGGTCAGGTCGATGTCGGACACGTTGTTTCCCCCGGGATCGCAATCCTCTTGGCGGCATGAAACCGCAGGCCGGACCGGAAAGGAAGGGCGCCCCGACGTCAGCCGGCGGGGTGCAGCTTCACCCTCAGGGTCTCGTAGCCCTTCACGAAGCTGGAACGCACCCGATGCGGCTCCTCGAGCACTTCGACGAAGCTGAAGCGCTTGAGGATTTCCTCCCAGACAATCTTCAGCTGGAGCTCGGCCAGGCGGTTACCGACACAGCGGTGAATACCGAAGCCGAAGGACAGGTGCTGGCGCGGGCGCTCACGGTCGATGATGAAGGCGTCGGGGTTCTCGATCGCCCGCTCGTCGCGGTTGCCCGAGACGTACCACATCACGACCTTGTCGCCCTTGCGGATGGTCTTGCCGCCCAGCTCGATGTCCTGGAGGGCGGTGCGACGCATGTGGGCCAGCGGCGTCTGCCAGCGGATGATCTCCGGGACCATCGACTCGATCAGGCCGGGGTTGGCGCGCAGCTTGGCGTACTCCGCCGGGTTCTGGTTCAGGGCCAGGACGCCGCCGGAAATGGAGTTCCGGGTGGTGTCGTTGCCGCCGACGATCAGCAGGATGATGTTCCCCAGGTACTCCTCGGGGGTCATGTTCTTCGTGGCGTCGCTGTGGGCCATCATCGAGACGAGGTCGCCGGCCGGCGGCCTGTTGATCCTCTCGTTCCAGAGGCCGGTGAAGACCTCCAGGCATTCCATCAGCTCGGCCTGGCGTTCCTCTTCGGTTTCCACCAGGCCGCCCGGATAGGGGATGGTGGTGGCGACATCCGACCAGCGGGTCAGGCGACGACGATCCTCAAACGGGAAGTCGAACAGGGTCGCCAGCATCTGGGTGGTGAGCTCGACCGAGACCCGGTCGACCCAGTCGAAGGCCTTGCCGACCGGCAGGTTGTCGAGGATGCGGCAGGCCCGCTCCCGGATGATGGGCTCCATGGTCTTGAGGTTGGCCGGCGAGACGATGGGGCTGACAGCCTTGCGCTGCTCGTCGTGCCGCGGCGGGTCCATGGCGATGAAGCTGGGCCGGCGCAGGTCCGAACGGGCGTCGCGGATGGTGATGCCGCCCAGGGCCGCCTCGGAGGAAAAGACGCCGTGGTTGGTGTCCACCGCCATGATGTCGTTGTAGCGGGTGACCGACCAGTAGGGTCCAAACTCGGAGTCCCTGCACCAGTGGACGGGGTCTTCGTTCCGAAGGCGCTCGAAGACCGGCCAGAAGGCGTTGGACTTGAAGAGCTCCGGATCGCCGGGGTTGAGGTCCTCAAGCTTCAGGGCGTAGGCGCGGGCCCGCGCCTCATCCAGACTGATCGCACCGTCGGCCATGGGGTTTCCTCCGCGTTCCGGGGTCCTAAAGCGCCCCGTTGGCAGTCAGGAAAACCCAAACCGGCTGGCCCGGCAAGGGTGAGCTTCAGCTGAGGACCTGCGCATCGGCAATGGCCCCGGCCAGATCTGGCGGCAGGCTTCGGCCGGAAGCGGCGGCGCAATCCTCCAGATGGGCCCGCCGAGTCGTCCCGACCACGGCGGCGGACACCCCTTCAACTCCCAGGACCCAGGCCAGAGCCGCCTGGGCCCCGGTGACGTCGGTTCGCCCGTGAAGGAAGCGAAACCGCCGGCCGGCGGCCCGGTCCGCCCGGTGGTTCTTCAACGCCCGGGCGAGATACCAGGCGTCCCGGAGGCGAAGGTTGCGCCAGGACTTCGGCGCCGTGTGGCCCATGGCCAGGGGCATGCCGGCCAGGACGCCCTTGCCCGCCGCCGCCGCGCGCGCCGCCAGGGCGACCCGCTCGGGCCTCAGGACGTTGATGTCGACCATCACCGTGTCGATCTCCGGCAGGGCGAGGGCGGCCTCAATGACGGCGGGATCAAAGCTGTTCACACCCAGTCGCTGGAAGAGCCCCCGCCCCCTGAGCCGCTCCAGGCCCCCCAGGAAGTCCGGGACCAGCTCCTGGACAGAGGGACCGTGCAGGTGGATCAGCGGCAGGGTCTCCAGGCCGAGGCGGCGCCGGCTGTGCTCAAGGCTGGCCTCGATGGCGGCGAGTGACATGTCGCGGCGGACCCGCCCGCCTTCGAAGCGCGTGCCCGCCTTGGTGGCCACCACCAGGCCCGATGCGTCCCGCCCCGCCAGCGCCCGGCCGAGGCGGCCCTCCGCCTGGCCCCGGGAATAGGCCGGTCCGGTGTCGAAAAGGGTGACGCCGAGGTCAAGGGCCCGGTGGACGAGGCGCAGGGCCTCAGACTCGGAAAAGGCGGGATGGCCCCAGAACGAGGCGGCGCCGAAGCCGATTTCCGAGACCTTCAGTCCCGTGCGGCCCAGCGGACGGGAAAGCATGGCGTCTCTCCGGCGGTTGGTGGGCGGCGAGGGGTTCGAACCCCCGACCCCCTGGGTGTAAACCAGGTGCTCTGACCAGCTGAGCTAGCCGCCCTTGAGGCCCGCAGGCCGGAGCTGTGTTTACCCGTCTTCGCGCCGGTGGGAAATCCGCCGAAGACGGCGTCCTCAGTTCAGGGCCCGCTTGAGTCCCTCCCCGGCCCGGAACCTGACGGTCCTGGCGGCCGGCCTGCGGACAGGCTCACCCGTGCGTGGATTTCGCGCATGACCAGCAGGTCGGAAGGCGGTCGAGAAGCTTCCGAACCCAACGAGGCGGACCTCGTCTCCCGCCGCAAGCGCTGCGGAAACGGCATCGAGAATGGAGTCCAGGGCGGTGCGGACCTGAGGGCTTGAGAGCCCGGAGGTCTCGGAGACCGCGGCGACCAGTTCGGCCTTGTTCATCGGCGTAACCCCCCGGGGTGTTGTTTCAAGCTCCGCCTCAAACAACAAAATCCCGGGCGAAGCCACAGGCGGCCATCATGCCCCACCCCAGCGGCGTGTCAAACGCCAGCCGAGGCGGGGCCGAGGTCAGACGCCCCGTCGACAGCCGTCAGTGGGTCAGGACCTGCTCATCCCCGGAGTCCTCCGCCACCGGCGGCGGAGGCGTGGGTTCGGTCCACTCGATGGGGGTCAGGGGACGGACCAGGGCGTGGGCCAGGACCTCGTCCACCGAACTCACCGGAAGGATCTCCAGCCCCGCCTTCACGTTTTCGGGGATGTCCTGCAGGTCCTTGGCGTTTTCCTGGGGGATCAGGACGGTCTTTACTCCCGACCGCAGGGCCGCCAGGAGCTTCTCCTTCAGGCCGCCGATGGGCAGGACCCGGCCGCGAAGGGTGACCTCGCCAGTCATGGCGATGTCCCTGCGGATCGGAACCCCGGTCAGGACGGAGACCATCGCCGTCGCCATGGCGACGCCGGCCGAGGGACCATCCTTGGGGGTCGCGCCCTCGGGAACGTGGATGGCTACGTCGGTCCGTTCGAACAGGGGCGGCTCGATCCCGAAGTGGGTGGCCCGGCTGCGCACATAGGCGTGGGCGGCCTGGACCGACTCCTTCATGACGTCCTTGAGATTGCCGGTGACCTGCATCCGGCCCTTGCCGGGCATGCGCACGGCCTCGATGGTCAGGATGTCGCCGCCGAAGTCGGTGTAGGCGAGGCCGGTGATGATGCCGACCTGGTCCTCCCCGTCCATCTCGCCGTACTTGAAGCGGCGGACGCCGGCGTACTCGGCCAGGCGCTCGCCCTCGACGACGATCGGACCGGTCTCCTCCCCCACCTTCCGGCGCATGAGGTCACGCACCGCCTTGCGGGCGAGGTTGCCGATCGCACGCTCCAAAGAACGCACGCCCGCCTCACGGGTGTAGTAGCGGATCAGGTCGCGCAGGGACGCGTCGGGAAGTGAAAACTCCCCGTCTGTCAGGCCGTGGTCCTTCATCTGCTTGGGCAGCAGGTGGCGGCGGGCGATCTCGACCTTCTCGTCCTCGGTGTAGCCGGGGATCCGGATGATTTCCATGCGGTCCAGCAGGGGCTGGGGCATGTTGAGACTGTTGGCCGTGGTCACGAACATGACCGGGCTGAGGTCGTAGTCCACCTCCAGATAGTGGTCGGCGAAGGTCGCGTTCTGGGCCGGGTCCAGCACCTCGAGCAGGGCCGAGGACGGGTCGCCCCGCCAGTCGGCGCCCATCTTGTCGATCTCGTCGAGCAGGAAGAAGGCGTTGGTCGACTTGGCCTTCTTCATGGACTGGATGATCTTGCCCGGCATGGAGCCGATATAGGTGCGCCGGTGACCGCGGATCTCGGCCTCGTCGCGCACCCCGCCCAGGGAGACGCGGACGAACTCACGCCCCGTGGCCTCGGCGATCGACTTGCCCAGCGAGGTCTTGCCCACGCCCGGAGGGCCCACCAGGCAAAGGATGGGGCCCTTGAGCGAGCCGGTGCGGGACTGGACGGCCAGGTATTCGAGGATGCGCTCCTTGACCTTCTCCAGCCCGTAGTGATCGTGCTCGAGGACGGCCTCGGCCTTGTCGAGATCGATGGGCTTTGACTTCGCCTTGCCCCATGGAATGGACAGCAGCCAGTCGAGATAGTTCCGCACGACGGTGGATTCCGCCGACATCGGGCTCATCGAGCGCAGCTTCTTCAGCTCGGCGTTGGCCTTGACCCGGGCCTCCTTGGACAGGCGGGTGCGCTTGATGCGCTTTTCCAGCTCAGCCAGTTCGTCGCGCTCGGTGTCCTGCTCGCCCAGCTCGCGCTGGATCGCCTTCATCTGCTCGTTCAGATAGTACTCGCGCTGGGTCTTCTCCATCTGCCGCTTCACGCGGTTGCGGATCTTCTTCTCGGTCTGCATGACCGAGATCTCGCCCTCCATCAGGGCGTAGACCTTCTCCAGGCGCTTGGACACGCTGAAGACCTCCAGCAGCTCCTGCTTCTCGGAGATCTTGACGTTGAGGTGCGAGGCGACGCGGTCGGCGAGTTCGCCAGGATTTTCGATGGCGGACAGGGCGGCGAGGGCCTCGGGCGGCACCTTCTTGTTGAGCTTCACGTAGGTCTCGAACTGCTCGATCACGGCCCGGCTGAGCGCCTCGACCTCGGCGGAGGGTGCGGCGTCCTCGATCACCAGGGCGACCTCGCCGGCGAACCACTCCGGCTCGTCTAGGAAGCGGACGATCCCGGCCCGGCCGCGGCCCTCGACCAGGACCTTCACCGTTCCGTCGGGAAGGCGCAGCAGCTGGAGGATGGCGGCCACCACGCCGACTTCGTAGATGTCCGACTGACCCGGGTCGTCGTCATCCTTGTTCTTCTGCGTGGCGAGCAGGATTTCCCGCTCTGTCGATTTCATCGCTTCTTCCAGAGCCCGGACGGACTTCTCCCGGCCGACGAAAAGCGGCACCGGCTGGTGTGGAAAGACGACGATGTCCCTGAGGGGGAGAATGGGAAGCGTGCGGGCTTCGGTCATGGTCACTTACTCCTGTCCGCCCCCCTCCAATGAGCTGGGACGGTGGCGCCTCCCTGCGACGATCGCCAGGGCGGGCGGCTGCAGGGTAGATGTGGCGCGTCGGGGGTCCGGTTCAAGCTGTGCGGACCAGACAGTCGTGGACAAAGGCTCAAAAGGGGCTGGAAATCGGGGGATCAGTCGAGCTTGGTGATTGTCGCCGCACCATTGTCGTACCGGCAGGTGAAGGCGTAGGAGACCGCCTTGGGTCCGGCGTCCACGGACGCATACCCCTGCACCGTCCAGCCGCCCGCCCCGGCTGTCGTGGTCGTAATGCGGTCAATGCGTGGACGCTGCCCATAGGCGCCGATCTTGTGGACGGCCTCAAGCCGGCAGGCCTCCACAGCGACGCCCGAGGACGAGGAGGCCGAGGACGAAGCGCTCGAGGCGCTGGACGCCGCCTTTTCCTTGTCGCTGTTGGCCGCAGCAATCGCCCCGACCACCAGACCCCCGAGGATCAGGCCGCCGATCAGGGCCCCGGTGTCGTCCTTCTTGTTGCTCCCGTAGTCGGGATAGCTGTTGTCGGGATAGGAGCCGTAGCGGTCTTCCACCCGGAAGCGGGCGCGGCAACCGCCGTCGACCCAGATGCCCCGGCGGTCACGCCCCCAGGTCGAGCCCTCGACGCAGGACCCGCGGCCGCTGGAATACTGCCGATCCAGCCAGACCCGCCCGGAGGAATAGACCGGGCACCAGCTGCGCCGATAGTCCTGGGAGGCGCAGGTAATGTAGGAGTCCGCGCGGGCCGGCGCGGGGGGCGCCACGCCGCCAACGGCGACGGTGGCGGCGGCGAACAGAAGCACAGGACGCATGGCGGTCTCCTGGAACGGCCTAGGGGAATTTACGCAGGCGGTTGTGCGCGCGGCAAGCTGAATGCAAGCTGACCGGGAAGCGGGCGGAGGGTGCAATGAAGACGATCCTGGCTGGACTTGTCCTGGCGGTGGCGACCGCCTCCCCTGTGTTGGCCGGCGGGCTTGAGGACGCCTTGGCCCGGGGCGCCCTGCGGGTCTGCACCGTCGAGGCGGCGCCCTTCGCCTTGAGGACCTCAGGCGGCGAACTGATCGGACACGAGGTCGACATTGCGGCGCGACTGGCCAGCGATCTGGGCCTCACACTCGACCTCAAGGCGTCCTCCGGGCGCGAGGTCCTCAACCACCTCAACGCCGGGGAATGCGATGTCGCCATCGCAGCTCTGGCCATCGACCCGGGCCGGCTCGTTCAGGTCTGGATGACCAACCCCTACGCCGAATCCGAGATCCGGATCGTCGCCAGCTCCAAGGCGCCGATCCGGGTTGGCCAGCTGAATGTGCCGGACACCGCGATCGGGATCGTGACAGGAACCCTCGCCGCCGAACTCGCCCGCCGCACCCTGCCTGAGGCCACCTTCCGCGAATTCGTCGACCTGGCCGGGGCCCAGCGCGCCCTTGATGACGGCGCTGTCAACGCCCTCGCCTTCAAGGAGCCGGTCCCGACCCTGACCGTCGCCTCCTCGGCGCCCCAGCGCTATGTGGTCGCCTCCGGAGACCCCCTGGGGCGCACGGCGGACGGCTTCGCCCTGCGCAAGGGCGACACCAACATGCTCAACTTCCTGAACGGCTGGATTTCGGCGCGGAAGCGCGACGGCTTCCTGCCCTCGACGGAAGCCTACTGGCTGAAAGGCCTCGACTGGATGGCGCGGGTCAAGCCGCTCACTCCGGCCAGGTGATCAGGCCGCGCCGCCCTTGTCGCGCCGCTCGGAGTAGATCACCAAAGGCTGGGAACGCCCCTCCACGACCTCTGCGTTGACGACAACCTCCTCGACGCCCTCCCAGGTCGGAAGCTCGTACATGGTGTCGAGCAGGATGCCCTCGAGGATGGAGCGCAGACCGCGGGCGCCGGTCTTGCGGGCAATGGCCTTGCGGGCCACTGACGCCAGGGCGTCGTCCGTGAAGGTCAGGCCGACATTCTCCATGTCGAACAGACGCTGGTACTGCTTCACAAAGGCGTTCTTGGGCTCGGTGAGGATCTTCACCAGGGCCTTCTCATCGAGGTCATCCAGGGTGGCCAGCACGGGAAGGCGGCCGATGAACTCGGGGATCAGGCCGAACTTCAGCAGGTCGTCAGGTTCGACCTGGCGGAAGATCTCGCCCGTGCGGCGGTCGTCGGGGTCAGAGACCCGGGCGCCGAAGCCGATGGAGGTCCCCTGCCCCCGGGCCGCGATGATCTTGTCGAGGCCCGCAAAGGCGCCGCCGCAGATGAAGAGGATGTTGGTGGTGTCGACCTGCAGGAACTCCTGCTGAGGGTGCTTTCGCCCGCCCTGCGGGGGCACGGAGGCGACCGTGCCTTCCATGATCTTCAGCAGGGCCTGCTGGACGCCCTCGCCCGAGACGTCGCGGGTGATGGAGGGATTGTCCGACTTGCGGCTGATCTTGTCGACCTCGTCGATGTAGACGATGCCCCGCTGGGCGCGCTCGACATTGTAGTCGGCGGACTGCAGCAGCTTGAGGATGATGTTCTCGACGTCCTCGCCGACATAGCCGGCCTCGGTCAGGGTCGTCGCATCGGCGACGGTGAAGGGCACGTCGATGATTCTGGCCAGGGTCTGGGCCAGCAGGGTCTTGCCGGTGCCAGTGGGCCCGATCAGCAGGATGTTGGCCTTGCCCAGCTCGACATCGTTGTTCTTGGAGGCGTGGTTGAGGCGCTTGTAGTGGTTGTGGACGGCGACCGAGAGCACCTTCTTGGCATGGTCCTGGCCGATCACGTAGTCGTCGAGAACCTCGCGGATCTCCTTCGGAGTCGGGACGCCATCCTTTGATTTCACAAAGGAAATCTTGTGCTCTTCACGGATGATATCCATGCAGAGCTCAACGCACTCGTCGCAGATGAACACCGTCGGGCCCGCGATCAGCTTGCGGACCTCGTGCTGGCTCTTGCCGCAGAAAGAGCAATAGAGGGTGCTCTTGGAATCCCCGCCGGCGGCCTTGGTCATGCGTCTCTCACTCCTTCGGCGGGCGACCTGACGTCGCGCCGTCGAACCCCGGTTCACCCGTTAAGGCCTGATTCAAGCTACCGGCGCCGGGTTGTCGAAGTGTTGACAGTCCCCGATCCCGACGCTGATCACAAGCCTGCGGTCCCGTAGAGAGGGGCTATACCCCAAACCTGTGGCATTGTCGTCATGGGGCGAATCCGGGGATTCCGCTCCTTTCTTCAACCTGTAGCAGTCGAAATCCTGGACGTGCCGAAGCCCAAAGCCCGAGAGAGAGTTCAGGTCCACCTCGCGCCGGAGGACTTCCCCGAGGATCCCTCACGCCCGGTCGGGGTGGTCGCCTTTGACTTCGACGGGACCCTTACGGTCCGGGACAGCTTCACGGCCTTTCTCGCCTGGCGGGCAGGTGCGGCGGGGTGGGCGCGGGGCCTGGCGTCCCTGGCGCCGTCAGCCGGCCGCTACCTCGTCAACCACGATCGAGGCCTCCTCAAGGCGGCGACAATCCGGCGTTTCCTGGCCGGCACGCCGCGCGCGGAGCTGGAAGCCCAGGCCCGGGCCTTCGCCGAGACCCACGCCACGCGCCTCCTGCGGCCGGACGCCCTGCGGTCCTGGCGCCATTGGCGCGCCCGGGGGGCGACCCTGGCGATCGTCACGGCCTCGCCCGAGATCCTTGTGGCGCCCTTCGCCCGAGGGCTGGGCGCCGACCACCTTCTCGGAACGCGCCTGGTGGAAGACGCAGAGGGGCGGATCACAGGGGAACTGGACGGCGCCAACTGCCGCGGACCGGAGAAGATGCGCCGGCTGACGGAGGTCTTTGGGCCCGACATGAGCCTTGCGGCGGCCTACGGAGACACCTCGGGAGACACCGAGATGCTGTCACAGGCCGCACACGCCGGCTTCCGGGAATTCCGGGAGCGACCCTGAGCGGGGTCAGTCGTCCCCGCGGTTTTCCTGGACCTGGTCGACAAGGCCCCAGTCGCGGGCTTCCTCGGGGGTCATGAAGGTGTCGGCGTCGAGCTTGTCCTCGACTTCCTGGTAGGTGCGCCCGGTGTGCTTGGCGTAGATCTCGTTCAGGCGACGCTTGATCTTCAGGATGTCCTCGGCGTGGCGCTGGATGTCCGAGGCCTTGCCCGAGTAGCCGCCAGAGGGCTGGTGCACCATGATGCGGGCGTTCGGCAGGCTGATGCGCTGGCCGGGCGCACCCGCCGCCAGCAGGAAGGACCCCATGGAGGCGGCGTAACCCATGCACAGGGTCGCCACGGGGCTGCGGATGTACTGCATGGTGTCGTAGATCGCGAGGCCGGACGACACCACTCCACCGGGGGAGTTGATGTACATCTGGATCTCCTTCTTGGGGTTCTCGGCCTCAAGATAGAGGAGCTGGGCGCAGACCAGGGCGGCCATGCCGTCCTCGACGGGACCTGACACAAAGATCACCCGCTCCTTCAGGAGCCGGGAAAAGATATCGAAGGCTCGCTCGCCCCGGCTGGTCTGCTCGACCACCATGGGAACAAGGTTGAGGGCGGTCGTCACCATATCCGGCATTGGCGTGCACCTTCAGGCTGGAGCGGCGACTCCTCAGCAGAGGCGCTCGCTTCCGATATCGCGTCTCGACCGGGCCGTGGCAAGGCCGCGCCCCGGATTCTCCCCGGTCTAGGCCTTGTAGGCCGCCGGCATGTCATCCTCCTTCAGGAGGTCTTCCTTGGAGACTTTCTCGTCCTCGACCTGCGCCTTGGCGACGATCAGGTCGACGACCTTCTCCTCAAAGATCGGCGCCCGCAGCTGGGCCTGGGCCGAGGGGTTCTGGCGGAAGAAATCGAAGATCTGCTGAGCCTGCGGACCATAGCGCATGGCCTCGGCGCGCATCGCCTCCGCCAGCTCCTGCTCGGTCACCTGGACATTGTTCACCCGGCCGATCTCGGCCAGGACGAGACCAAGCCGGACCCGCCGCTGGGCGATCTTGCGGTACTCCGCATCAAGTTGCTCGTCGGTCTTGTCGGCGTCCTCGGGCGGCAGGTTGCCCGCGGTCTTGTCCTGCTGGAGCTGGTCCCAGATCTGCGAGAACTCCGCCTCGACCATCCGCGGCGGCAGCGGGAAGTCATGCTTCTCGTCCAGGACATCGAGCAGGGCCCGCTTCAGCTTGAACCGGGTGGCGCTGGCGAACTGTGACTGCAGGTTCGACCGCAGCAGCTCCTTCAGCTTCTCCAGGTCCTCGATTCCGAGGCGCTTGGCGAGTTCATCGTCGATCTTGCTGGCCTTGGGGGCGCGGACTTCCTTCACCGTGACGGTGAACTCCGCATCCTTCCCGGCCAGCTGGGCCGCCTGGTACTCGGCGGGGAAGGTCACCTTCACCAGCACCTCGTCCTCGGGCTTGGCGCCGACCAACTGCTCCTCGAAGCCCGGAATGAACTGGCCCGACCCCAGGGTCAGGGTGGCGTCCTCGGCCGACCCGCCCTCGAAGACCTCGCCATCCACGCGGCCCACGAAATCGATCAGCAGCTGGTCCCCGTCCTTGGCCTTCACCGTCTTGCCCTTGCGGGGCTCATAGGTCTTGGAGGACTCCGCCAGTTCGGCGACCGCCTCGTCGACCTCCAGGTCGGTGGGCTCATAGACCGGGCGCTTCAGGGAGATGGCTGAGAAGTCGGTCGGCTCGAACTCGGGGATGACCTCAAGGGCGATCTCGTAGGAAAGGTCAGCCTTGCCCTCGACAACCTCCTGGATGTCGCCATCGGGGCGCAGGTCAGGTTCACCGGCAGGCCTCAGATTGTTGTCCGAGAGGACCTTCTGCGTGGTCTCGGTGATGGTCTGCTCGACCACCTCGCTCATCAGGGACCGGCCGAACATCTTGCGGACGTGGGCCGTCGGCACCTTGCCGGGCCGGAATCCCTTCAGGTTGAGGGTGGGCGTGATCTCGGCGATCCGCGCCTCGACCTTCTCGGCCAGCAGGGCGGAGGGCACGGTCACGCCGTAGACCCGGCTCAGACCTTCAACGGACTTCTCAACGATCTGCATCGACATTCAAGCCACCGGACCCTCCGCGCTTTGCGCAGGCCAGATCCGCCTTCTTCCGGAAAAACGGGCGCCGCCGGAACCCGGCGGCGAGGGGGCGACCTTATGTCACGCGACCGGCTGCGGGCCAAGAGCAAAGCCGTCCCTTGGGACACGCCAGGGCCGGAAATCCGCGAGGAGACGGTCCAATCGGGACTCCCGGCGCGCGGCGGCCTCGGATATCACCTCGCCACGCCCTCTGTGGACAGCCGTGGAGGAGATTTCGGGAGACGTTTGTGACGGATGAACCTGCTCCATCGCCCGGGGAGGCCCCCTTCCCCGGCATGGCCTGGATCCCCGGCGGGGTCTTCACCATGGGTTCGGACCGCCACTATCCTGAGGAGCGACCCGCCCGGTCCGTCCGGGTCGACGGCTTCTGGATGGACCGGACTCCCGTCACCAACGACCAGTTCGCCGCCTTCGTTGCAGCGACAGGACATGTTACAGTGGCCGAGATCGCGCCCCGCGCGGAAGACTATCCCGGCGCGCCCAAAGCGCTCCTGCGAGCCGCGTCAATGGTCTTCACCCCCACGCGCGGTCCGGTCCCCCTGAATGACGCCTCCCAGTGGTGGCGATGGACGTTCGGCGCGGACTGGCGCCGCCCCCTCGGGCCCGGCAGCAGCCTGAAGGGACTGGGCGATCATCCTGTCATCCACGTGGCCTGGCCGGACGTGGAGGCCTATGCAACCTGGGCGGGAAAGACCCTGCCCACCGAGGCCGAGTGGGAGTTCGCCGCCTGGGGCGGGGGCCCTGCCACAGCCGAGTTCGCCTGGGGCGAGCAACTGGCGCCCTCCGGACGGCACATGGCCAACATATTCCAGGGCGACTTCCCCTTCCGGAACACTGGGGAGGACGGCTTTGACCGCACATCACCCGTCGGCGCCTTCCCGGCCAACGGCTACGGGCTCTCCGACATGATCGGCAATGTCTGGGAGTGGACGGCCGACTGGTATGGGCCCCATGAAGCGGGCCTGAAATCCAGCGCCTGCTGCGCCGTGGAGAACCCGAGGGGCGGCCAGGAGGCTGACAGCCTGGACCCTGCAATGCCGGACATCCCGATCCCACGTAAAGTCCTGAAGGGGGGCTCCTTCCTCTGCGCGCCGTCCTACTGCCGCCGCTACCGCCCGGCCGCGCGACACGCCCAGTCCATCGACAGTTCGATGAGCCATCTGGGGTTCCGCTGCATTGTGCGTCCGAAGACCTGAAACCCGTCCGCCGCTTGTATCGGGAGAGCAGCCGCCATAGGACGACCGGACCGTCGCCCTCCTGGCGGAATTGGTAGACGCGCGGGATTTAGGTTCCCGTGCCGCAAGGCGTGCCGGTTCGACTCCGGCGGAGGGCACCAGGTCCGATCCCCTTTGAGTTCAGACCACCTGACATGTGGGCTAAGGCTACTGGGATACCGCACTCCGCGAGCCGCGTTTTCTCATCGCAGCGGCACGTCAGGTCTCCAAACCCAACCCTGCATTCAGCTATGTGCGCGGCGCTGCCTCTGACTGGAAACCCCGACCTGACCTAAGAGCGCACTCAGACGGTAGAGAGTCAGGCCTCTCAGGGCATTGCGGTCGACGCTTTCGTCTACGTCACCGGCTTCCCGCCATCACCCCGAAAATGCGGGCTTGCAGACCGAGTGATTGCATACGATGCACTGTAAATATACAATGTACGGAACTTGCCCCACTGTGCAAGGCCTCGAAAGGCGCATCGCTATGACACAAACAACGTCTACGTTTAAATTCGCCAGCGCAGACCCGGTCAAAGGTCGCGATAAATCTCCGCCCGACATAAAGATAGGCAAAAATCACTATATCTTGATGGAATATAAATACTCCATAAATTCTTCACGCAATAATGTCTGGAATACTTTAATTAGACTTGAAGAAATATATCATAAAACATCACCAGCTCACCACTTTTTTAGAGTTAGGGGTGGAGGTCCATTGGCGGAAAAATCTGTGATAGACTGCGAAGAGACCGTTGATGGCCAGCATGTAAAACATGTATTCGAGATGGACCGATTTGAAGAAAATTCTTGCATTGTATATTCATCAAAGAAAACAATTACGACAATGCCAAATGGAAATGTATTTAATTCGGAAACCATATGTTGTTTTTATATAAACGATGTAGATGTATTGGATTTAAATAAAACTGATTTGTATTTTGCAGTTCTCTTAGTTTTCCCAAACCCAGTGATCCGTTTTGTCGCAAGTTTACTCGGGACTTATGGGACCTGGAAGCCCCATATCGTTGAAGAAAGTTTAAACCTAGCTCGAATAATTGAATCCGGACCATCACATTAGACGGCAACCCAGAAAGGTCACCCCGACTTGTAGGGTCTCTGACGCCTGTTCCGGTGCGGACCCTTTCAAGTGAGGCACCTTCTCAGTGGCGGGCGAACAGGACCGCCAGGACCGCCGGGACCAGGCCCGGCAGGTCTTCCGCGACAAGGCCGGGACCAAACCGGTCTGCGGCCTCGGCATGGATCCAGGCGCCTGCACAGGCGGCTTCGAAGCTGGGGGCTCCCTGCGCCAACAGCCCCGCGACAAGACCTGCCAGAACATCTCCCGATCCGGCCGTGGCCAACCAGGCGGGTGCATTCAGGGTGACCGCCGCCCGCCCGTCCGGATGGGCGATTACGGTATCCCCTCCCTTAAGCAGGACCACCGCCCCGGCCCGCCTCGCGGCCTCCCGGGCCGCCGAAATACGTGTGCTGGACGAGGACAGCATCCCCGGGAAGAGACGCTCGAATTCGCCCGTGTGCGGGGTCAAGACATCGTCCAGGTCCAGCAGGCCGAACAACTCCCCCGGGGAGGTCCGGAAGACGGTGATGGCGTCGGCGTCGATGACCAGGGCGGCGCCTGTCCGCCCGAGGGCCAGAACCTTCTCCCGGGTGGAGTCCTCAACTCCGGCGGCCGGGCCTACCACGACGGCGTCCATGTCGGCGCAGGCCGCCTCGACCTCGTCGGCGGAGTCCGCGGCGGCCAGCATCACCGCCTCTAGATGCGCCGCATTGATGGCCAGGGCGTCCCGGGGCGAGACCAGGGTCACGACACCGGCGCCGACGCGCAGCCCCGCCCGGGCGGCCAGCCGCGCCGCGCCCGTCCGCCAGGGACCGCCGCTGACAACCCCGAGCCGGCCCCGGCTGTGCTTGTGACCCGAAAGGGAGGGCCAGGGGAAGTTTTCAATCCAGAGGTCCGGATCGTTCTCGAAGAGGGACGAGGACACTTCGCCCAGACCGATGTCGGCCACGACAATTTCGCCGCAGCGTTCCCGGCCGGGCAGCAGGACATGGGCCGGCTTGCGCGCCTGGAAGGTGACGGTCAGCACTGCGGACAGGGCCGATGGGCCGACCGGACGCCCGGTATCGCCGGAGAGCCCGCTCGGGATGTCGATGGCGACGACCTGACGGGGATTGGCGGTCAGGGCCTCCAGCCGGCGGACCACAGCGGAATCGAGGGGACGGTTGAGCCCGGCGCCGAACAGGGCGTCGACGACAAGGGCCTCGGCACCCTCCTGACCCCATACGACGACTGGGCCCGTCCAGGCCTCCCGCGCCTCTCGCGCGGCCGGAGTGGCGGGCGGGGCCAGAGCTTCGACGGTGACAGGCCAGCCGCGACCGGCGAGTTCGCACGCAACCACATACCCGTCGCCGCCATTGTCACCGGGTCCGCAGAGCACCCGGACGGGCTGCCTTGCGAACCGGGCCTCGATCGCCCGGGCGACGGCGCGCCCCGCCTTTTGCATGAGCTGGCTGACGGTGGCGCCGCGTGCAACGGCGGCGCGATCCGCCTGCGCCATCTCCTCCACGGTCAGGATGGGCCTCGGCGACATGGACCTACAGGACGCCTGTCGACGCCTCGCGTCCGGCCTCCACAAGACTGAGACCGCCGCCGTCGGTGGCCAGGGTGGTGATGGAGGCGTGATCCGGCCGGAAGACCAGGACCCGGTCATCCTCGGCCAGGAGCGACATGACCGCATTGATCGCCACGTAATGGCTGAAGACCGCCGTCCGGCCCCGCGGCAGGAGGGAAGCCGCGGCCTGGCGTCGCCAGTCCTCATAGTCGAGGTCGCCCTGGATGTCGGCCCATCGCCCCTGGAAGGCTTCCCGCAGCCAGGCGGGGCGCGCCTCGGCCGTCAGCGCCTTGGGGGTCGGGATCTCGCCGACGCCCGGGTCAATCTCGATCTCCACGCCGAGGGCTTCGGCTGTGGGCGCCGCCGTTTCGCGACAGCGACGCAGGGGCGAACTGACCACCCGAAGGGGGCGCTGGTCCTCGGGCAGGGACAGGAGAAAGTCCCGGGCGGCCTCCGCCTGGGCGCGGCCGGCGTCATCAAGACCCGGGTCCTCGTCGGCCTCGCCCCAGACGGCGGCGGGCTTGCCGTGGCGGATCAGGAAGAGCTTCTGCATGGTCTAGTCCAGGGTGAAGAGGTTGCGACGGTCATCCTCGGAGCGGGCGACAGTCCCGGTGCGGCCAATGCCCTCCCGCGCCTCCAGCGAGGCCAGGGCCTGAGCCTCGGTCCCGGGGATGATGGCGGCGAACCGCCTGTCGCCTTCGTCCCGCCCGACGATGATCCCCATCCGGAAGCCGTCCCGGTCATGGATCACGGTGTAGGTCTCCACCCGGCCCCGCCCGGATGGCCGTTCAATGACAGTGGGGCGCGTCAGGGCGTCGATCCGGGCCTGCAGAACAGACGGATCCTCGCGCCGGAAGGGCGCTGAGGGGCGACGGGTGGAGTAGACCCCGGTGGACTGCTTGGTCAGGTACCAGCCATTGGCCGTGCACAGGCCAAAGCTCCCGGGCGTCTCCCGCAGTCTCTGCATCATCACCACCACGCCATGCATGGCGTAGTTGTTTCCCGGCCCCCCGGCGTAGGGCAATCCGCCCGTGACCGTGAAGCCCCGCGGATCATCGAGCGCCAGGCCCAGGGACTCGGCCCCGACCTGAACCGCCGAAGGAAAGCAGGAGTAGAGGTCGAAGGCCGCGACATCCGAGACGGATATTCCCGCCATGCCCAGGGCAAGCTCGCCCGTCAGGCGCATGGCCGGGCTGGAGTGGAAGTCCTGTCGGTCGATCGGGTTCCAGATGTCGTTGGCGTCAGCGCAGCCGTGGAGAAAGACCAAGCGGTCCTCAGCGACGCCCAGTTCCCGCGCCCGCGCCAGGCTGGTGACCAGGACGCCGGCCGACTGGTCGACATCCATGATGGCGTTCAGGAACTTGGGATAGGGAAATCCGATCATCCGGTTGGCGGGGGTCACCGTCACAAGTTCCCCGGGAGAGCGCTCGATGGGGAACCAGGCCTCGGGATTGGACGCCGCCACCCGGGTGAAGGGGGCAAAGAGCTCGCCCAGCCGCCGCTGGTGATCAGGGATTGAACGGCCATCCCGGGCGCGCAGGGCGTTCTCGAAAAGGGGATAGATATTGATCGGCCGGTCCATGCCGTGGACCGCCTCATAAGGAGAGACGCCCGGACGACCGTCCCCGATCCACTCAGGGGGCGGGAGATCCTCGGCGTCATCCCAGTCGTCAAACCCCAGGCCGCGGGCCAGGCGCTTGGCGCCGGATCCCATGAACTCGGCGCCGACGACGAGGACCTGACGGTTGCGCCCCTCGGAAATCCTCTGGGCCGCGACATTGATGGCGTACTGGGAACTGTTGCCGCCCGCGCGGGTGTAGACGCTCCAGGCCGGAGAGGCGCCCATCCGCCGGGCCAGGGTCGCCGGCGGGTTGGTGGAGTGGGGCATGACGCGACGTTCGCCCTGCGCATCGATGGCGAAACTGATCATGGCGAGGCCATCTATGCCGGCCAGGACGGACGGGCCCAGCCCGGCGTCGGCGGCGGCGCGTTCCGCCGCGAACTTGAGCAACTGCGTCGGAGAGGGCGAGGCGCCCGGATCGCCGCGCCAGGTGAACTGGCCGCCCCCGATCAGAACCGGCGTCGTTTCGTCGCTCACCCGGCGTCTCCCCATCTGCGTAGGGTCAATCCTAGGCTCTGAAGGGCGCGTCTCAAGCGGAATTCCCGGCCGGCGATGAAATGCCCACTATTCGATCACATGGCGCCTATTTTTTGATCGCCCGCTGAACTTTCCAGCAGGACTTCGGGCTCCGGCGCGCGCCACACCTTGAACGGCCCGACGGCCTCCTTCACCTGCCCGGACACAGCGGGCGCAAGGCCCGGCCGGAGCCGGCAGATGAAGAAGATCGAAGCGGTCATCAAGCCCTTCAAACTCGACGAGGTGAAGGAGGCCCTGCAGGAGCTGGGTCTCCAGGGCATGACCGTCATCGAGGCCAAGGGGTATGGCCGTCAGAAGGGTCACACCGAGCTTTACCGCGGGGCGGAGTACGTCGTGGACTTCCTCCCCAAGATCAAGGTCGAGGTCGTGCTTCCGGACGACCAGCTCGAGGCGGCGCTGGAGGCGATCGTCGGGGCGGCCCGGACAGGGCGCATCGGCGACGGGAAGATCTTCGTCTCGGAGGTCCTGGATGTGCTGCGCATCCGGACCGGCGAGACGGGAGACGCCGCTGTCTAGGCGGCGGTCAATTTCACCACAAAGGGGAACATCATGGCCACGGCCAAGGACATTCTGGACCAGATCAAGGAAAAGGACGTCAAGTACGTCGACGTCCGCTTCACCGACATTCGCGGCAAGATGCAGCATGTCACCTTCGACATCGACCTGGTGGACGAAGAGTTCCTGACCGACGGCACCATGTTCGACGGCTCGTCGATCGCCGGCTGGAAGGCGATCAATGAGAGCGACATGAAGCTGCGTCCGGACCTGGACACGGCCGTTATCGACCCCTTCTACCAGCAGACCACGCTGGCTCTGATGTGCGACGTGGTGAACCCCGACACGGGCCTGCCTTACAACCGCGATCCGCGGTCGATCTCGAAGGCGGCGTTGAACTACATGAAGTCTGCGGGCATCGGCGACACCGCCTTCTTCGGCCCCGAGGCCGAGTTCTTCATCTTCGACGACGTCCGCTGGTCCACCGCCCCGCACAACACCGGCTACTCTTTTGACTGCTCCGAACTGCCGGTGAACTCTGCCAAGGAGTACCCGGAAGGCAATATGGGCCACCGGCCCGGCCCGAAGGGCGGCTACTTCCCGGTCAATCCCGTGGACTCCGGCCAGGACCTGCGCGGCGAAATGCTGGCGGTGATGGGCGAGCTCGGCATGAAGCCTGAGAAGCACCACCATGAGGTGGCGCCCGCCCAGCATGAACTCGGCCTGAAGTTCGACACCCTGGTGGTGATGGCCGACCGGATGCAGCTCTACAAGTACGTCATCCACAACGTGGCGGCCGCATACGGCAAGACGGCGACCTTCATGGCCAAGCCCATGTTCGCCGACAACGGCTCGGGCATGCACGTGCACCAGTCGATCTGGGGCGCCGGCAAGCCGCTGTTCGCCGGCGACAAGTACGCGGGCCTGTCCCAGATGTGCCTCTGGTACATCGGCGGCATCATCAAGCACGCCAAGGCGATCAACGCCTTCGCGAACTCGACGACCAATTCCTACAAGCGGCTGGTGCCCGGCTACGAAGCTCCGGTGAAGCTGGCCTACTCGGCCCGCAACCGCTCGGCCTCGATCCGGATCCCGCATGTGGACAGCCCGAAGGGCAAGCGCATCGAGGCCCGTTTCCCGGACCCGATGGGCAACCCCTACCTGACCTTCACCGCCCTGCTGATGGCCGGCCTGGACGGCATCATCAACCAGATCGATCCGGGCGGCCCGCAGGACAAGAACCTCTACGACCTGCCCCCGCGCGAGCAGAAGAAGGTCCCCGAGGTCTGTGGTTCGCTGCGCGAGGCCCTCGAGGCCCTCGACAAGGACCGAGCCTTCCTGAAGGCCGGCGGAGTCATGGATGACGACTTCATCGACTCCTACATCGAGCTGAAGATGGAAGAGGTGATGCGCCTCCAGCTGCACCCGCACCCGGTCGAGTTCGACATGTACTACAAGTGCTGATCTCCCCTCCTCCCCGGTGAGATCAAGGAAAGGCCGCCGGGGTTCCGGCGGCCTTTCTGATTCCGGGCCCGAATCGCGGCAATGAACCCGGATGGCTGAACCGCCCCCCCAGGCCTCGCTCTTCGACGATCCGCAGCCCGCGCCCCGCTCGTCCGGGGCCGCGGAGCCGCCGCCGTCCGCCGCGCCCTCGCCGCCTCCGGCAACCGGAAAGGGCGGCTATTCCGCAAAGGACATCGAGGTCCTGGAGGGCCTGGAGCCGGTGCGCATGCGGCCGGGCATGTACATCGGCGGCACGGACGAGCGGGCCCTGCACCACCTCTTTGCGGAGGTGCTGGACAACGCCATGGACGAGGCTGTCGCCGGACATGCGCGGCTCATCGAGGTGAGACTCAGCGCCGATGGCGCCCTGACCGTCCGGGACGACGGCCGGGGCATTCCGGTGGACCCCCATCCCAAGCACCCCGGCAAGTCGGCGCTGGAGGTCATCATGACCGTCCTGCATTCCGGCGGGAAGTTCTCGGGCAAGGCCTATGAGACTTCCGGGGGCCTGCACGGCGTCGGCGTTTCAGTGGTCAACGCCCTGTCCGAACACCTGGAGGTCACCGCCTTCAAGGACGGTTTCGAGTGGCGCCAGACCTTCAGCCGCGGCAAGCCCGTCGGCGGGCTGGAGAAACTCGGGTCGACCCGGAAGCATGGGACGGTCATCACCTTCCGTCCGGACCCGGTCATCTTTGGCGAGTCCGCCGCCTTCCGGCCCGCCCGCCTCTACCGGATGGCCCGCTCCAAGGCCTACCTCTTCGGAGGCGTCGAGATCCGCTGGGCCTGTGATCCGGCCCTGATCCACGATCAGACGCCGCCCGAGGCCGTCCTGCGCTTTCCCAACGGCCTGGCGGACTTCCTGGCCGAGCGCGTCCGCGACGTCGAGACCGTCACCCCTGAACCCTTCGTCGGTCGCTTCGAGCGCAAGGGCGATCCGGGCAAGGTCGAGTGGGCCGTGGCCTGGACGGGCGCCGGCTTCGGCGAGGCCGACGGCTTTCTCCAGTCCTACTGCAACACGGTTCCCACCCCGGAAGGCGGGACGCACGAGGCCGGCTTCCGCGCCGCCCTGACCCGCGGGCTCAAGGCCTACGCCGAACTGGTCGGAGAGAAGCGCGCGGGCCTCCTGACCGCCGAGGACGTGGTCGCCCAGGCCGGGGGTCTGGTCAGCGTCTTCATCGCCAACCCCGAATTCCAGGGCCAGACCAAGGAGCGCCTGTCCTCGGCGGAAGCCCAGAAGCTGGTCGAAACCGCCCTGCGCGATCCCTTCGACCACTGGCTCGCCGCCCAGCCCAAGGCGGCGCGCGCCCTACTGGACTTCGTGATCCAGCGCGCCGAGGAACGCCTGAAGCGGCGACGCGAAAAGGAGGTCTCCCGCGCCTCCGCAACCCGCAAGCTGCGCCTGCCGGGCAAGCTGGCGGACTGCTCCTCACAGGCGGCCGACGGGTCGGAGATCTTCATCGTCGAGGGCGACAGCGCCGGCGGCTCAGCCAAGCAGGCCCGGGACCGCCGGACCCAGGCCATCCTCCCGCTCCGCGGCAAGATCCTGAATGTCGCTTCAGCGACGCCGGACAAGCTGCTTCAGAACCGGGAGCTCTCCGACTTGATGCTGGCCCTCGGCGTCCACGGAGGGGCCCGCTTCCGGGAGGAGGACCTGCGCTACGACCGCGTGGTCATCATGACCGACGCCGACGTCGACGGCGCCCACATCGCCAGCCTTCTCATCACCTTCTTCTACCGGACCATGCCCCAGCTGATCCGGGCGGGCCGCCTCTACCTTGCCATGCCCCCGCTCTACCGGATCAGCCACGGTGGGAAGGTGGTCTACGCCCGGGACGACGCCCACCGGGAGACCCTGCTGGCCACTGAGTTCAAGGGCAAGAAGCCGGAGATCGGTCGTTTCAAGGGCCTGGGTGAGATGATGCCGGCCCAGCTGCGCGAGACCACCATGGATCCGGCCAAGCGAATCCTGGCGCGGGTCACGCTTCCCCGCTCCGAGGAGGCGGTCTCAGACCTCGTGGAGGCGCTCATGGGCCGGAAGCCGGAGATGCGCTTCCGGTTCATCCAGGAGAACGCCGAGTTCGCCACTGAGGACCTTGATCTCTAGCCGGGTCGGCGGTTGCGGCTTCGCTTGCGCGTTGACTTGGGAGCCCCAGCCCGTATGTTCCGCCACGCGCGACGACCGACGTCTGCGCCTCTGCGCCGTGCGCGCGCCCGCCTCGCGGGTCGGGCCCGTCGCCCCTTAGGCAAATAATGACCGAATTCTCTGAACTGGGCCTGTCCCCTGAAATCCTGCAGGCCATCTCCGACACTGGCTACACCACCGCAACCCCGATCCAGGCCGAGGCCATCCCCGTCGCCCTGACGGGGCGCGACGTTCTGGGCATCGCCCAGACCGGCACGGGTAAGACCGCCGCCTTCACCCTGCCCATGATCGAACGTCTGGCGTCCGGCCGCAGCCGCGCGCGGATGCCCCGGGCCCTTGTCATCGCCCCGACCCGCGAGCTGGCTGACCAGGTCTCCGCTGCGTTTGAACGCTATTCGGCTGGCCAAGTGCGCAAGCTGTCCTGGGCCCTGCTGATCGGCGGCGTGTCCTTCTCGGACCAGGAACTGAAGCTGGACCGAGGGGTCGACGTGCTGGTGGCCACCCCTGGCCGCCTCCTTGATCACTTTGAGCGCGGCAAGCTGCTGCTGACGGGCGTCCAGATCCTGGTGGTCGACGAAGCCGACCGCATGCTCGACATGGGCTTCATCCCGGACATCGAGCGCATCTTCCGCCTGACGCCGCCGAAGAAGCAGACCCTGTTCTTCTCGGCGACCATGCCGCCCGAGATCACCCGGCTGACCAAGCAGTTCCTGAACGATCCCGTGCGGATCGAGGTGGCCCGACCGGCCACCACCGCCGAGACCATCGCCCAGCACATGGTGCGCCTGCCGACTTCCGATCCCAAGGCCAAGCGCACCGCCCTGCGGATGCTGATCGAGAACGAGGGGATCAAGAACGGCATCGTCTTCTGCAACCGCAAGTCGGAAGTGGACATTGTCGCCAAGAGCCTGCGGACCCACGGCTTCGACGCCGCCGCCATTCATGGCGACCTCGACCAGCAGACCCGGATGCGGACCCTGGATTCCTTCCGGAGCGGCGACCTGAAGCTTCTCTGCGCCTCGGACGTGGCCGCTCGCGGCCTAGACATCCCGGACGTCAGTCACGTCTTCAACTATGACGTGCCGCACCATGCCGACGACTATGTCCACCGGATCGGCAGGACGGGACGCGCCGGCAAGTCCGGCCGCGCCTTCATGATCGTCACCCCGGCGGACGCCAAGAACATCGACAAGGTCCTCAGGCTGATCGGCAAGGACCCGGAGGAGGTTGTCCTGGAGGGCGTTGACTTCGCCGCCATCAAGGACACGCCGCGGGATGATCGTAAGTCTCCCCGTGGCCGCGCTGCGCCCAGGGGACGATCCAGGGACGGACACGACCGCCCGCCGCGGGCCCGCCGGGAGGAAGCGTCGGAGATCCCGGTGGCGCCTGTGGCCACGGCCCCCGCAGAGGCGGCCTCGGCCGAGCCGGACCGCGCTCCTGCGCCCAAGGCGGAGCCGCGGGTGGCGGACGCCGCGCCGGCCGTGCGCTCCGCCCCCCGCGGCGAGCGACGGGAACGCCCTTCAGCGCCGAAGTCCCGGCCGCGTGAGGAGTCCGATGACGGACGCGGTGCGGAGAAGCCTGTGGTCGGATTTGGGTCCGAACTGCCCGCCTTCCTCGCCCGCCCTACAACCTCCGGGCGAAAATAGGGCCAGCAGACCTCGGCGCTTGACTCGGACGCTCAGGAACGGAACTGAGACAAGATAACGCGCGCGGCGCTTGAACATCAGTTTCACTCCGACGGGAGCCAGGGGAAAGGGAACATGGCGGAAGAAATGGACGCCAAGTTCAGGTCGCCCGAGGCCTACGAGCTCGCTCGGCTTGCATTGGAGCAGCTTGAAAGCCAGCGCGTCTGGCCCACCCCGGTGAACTACGAGCTCTGGTCCCACATCATCGCCGAACCCAGCGGCCCCCTCGCCCTCGAGCTGGAACGGCTGCGTCTGGCGGGCGAACCGGTCACAGACGACCTCGCCGAACGCCTCGCCTCGATCTACCTGCCAAAGGGCCGCCTCAGCGAGCAGATCCGGGACACCGGACAGGCGCTGTCCCGGGAGTTGGCCAGCGCCGAGCAGGCGATCAGGACCGCCCAGGAGAGCAGCGAGAGTTTCTCCACTCGGCTGGAGGAAACCTCCCGGACCCTGGAGAGCGATCCTAGCGGCCCGGCTCTGCAGGGCGTCGTCGCCGACCTGACGGACGCCACCAAGCAGATGCAGGCGCAGAACGCCTCCGTGGAGCGCGCCCTGGCGGCCTCGACCTCAGAAGTCGCCATGCTCCGGGAACAGCTGGAGGAGATCCGCAAGGAGGCGGCCACTGACCCCCTCACCCGGCTCGCAAACAGGCGCGCTTTCGACGAGGCCATCGAGCGAATTCGGACCGAGGCCATCGAGACCGGCGACTTCTTCTGCCTCGTGCTGCTCGACATCGATCACTTCAAGAAGTTCAACGACACCTGGGGACACCAGACCGGGGACCAGGTGCTCCGGTATGTCGCCGGCGTCATCCGAAAGCGGGCGACACCCCCCAGGTTCGCCGCACGCTTCGGAGGGGAGGAGTTTGCGATCATCCTGCCCCGGGAGAACCTTTTCGAGACCACGCCCCTCGTCGAGCGGATCCTGCGGGATGTCTCCGCAGCGAACATCCGCCGACGCTCGACCAACGACAACCTGGGCGTCATCACGCTGTCGGCCGGGATTGCCGGCTACCGGGCGGGAGATACGGTCCACGGCCTGATCGAACGGGCGGACGCCAGCCTCTACATGGCCAAGCGCAGGGGTCGGAACCGTTTCGTGGTCGAAAGCGAAGACTGATCAAGGGGGCTGGCCTGACGCAGGGTCAGCCGCGCTTTGCTGGGCCCAGAACAATCATCCGGAGGGACGCATGGCCTACGAGAAGATCAAGATTTCGCTGAACGACGGCATCGCCGTCATCTCCATGGCCGACCCGGCCACGATGAACGCCGCCGGCCTGGACACCATGGCCGAGCTCAAGGCGGCCTTCGCCGCCTTCGCACGACCCGACTCGGGCGCCCGCTGCGTGATCCTGACGGGCGAAGGGCGTGGATTCTGTTCGGGGGCGAACCTCTCCGGCGGCGGAAGCGCCGCCCAGTCCTCCAATCCGGACCCCGAGGGGCCGGACTCCGGCTCCGCCCTCGAGACGGTCTACAATCCGTTCATGACCTCGCTGCGGGACTATCCGATCCCGATCGTCACGGCGATCAACGGCGCCGCGGCCGGCGTGGGCTGCTCCCTCGCCCTGATGGGCGACATCATCGTCGCGGGAGAGAGCGCCTACTTCCTGCAGGCCTTCCGCCGCATCGGACTGGTTCCCGACGGCGGCTCGACCTACCTCCTGCCCCGCCTGATCGGAAAGGCCAGGGCCCTTGAGATGGCCCTGCTGGGGGAGAAGATCCCTGCGAAGACCGCCCTCGACTGGGGACTGGTGAACCGCGTGGTTCCCGACGACCAGCTGATGTCCACCGCCCATGAGATCGCCCGCTCCCTGGCCGACGGCCCGTGGGCCCTTGGGTCGATCCGCAAGCTGATCTGGGACAGCCTGGACAATCACTGGCTTCAGCAGCTTCACGCCGAGCGCGTCGCCCAGCGGACGGCGGGACGGACAGCGGACTTCAAGGAAGGCGTCATGGCCTTCCTGCAGAAGCGGGTGGCGGTGTTCAGCCGCAAATAGGCCGGATCAGGCGTCGGGCGCTGCGGCGGGCTGGATGGTGACGCTCTCGCCGCAGCCGCAGGCGTCGGTCTGGTTGGGATTGCGGAAGACAAACTTTGACGACAGGCGCGTCACCTCATAGTCGACCACTGTGCCCAGCAGGAAGAGCACGGCGGACGGTTCAACGAGGATGGTCACGCCCTGGTCTGTGACGACCTCGTCCAGCGGGCCGATCTCCTGTGCGTAATCCAGGACGTACTCCTGGCCCGCGCAACCGCCATTCTTGATGCCGACCCGCAGGCCTGCGATGGGCGTCTCTGATCGCGCAATGATCTCCCTGACGCGGTCAGCCGCGGCCGGGGTGAGCGAGACGACCTGCGGGCGGGGGCGCCGGGGGCGGGGCGTGGCGGAGAGTGTTTCGAGGGACATGGGTCTAATATGGGCTCAGAACATGTTCAGTTGAAGCTTGGCTTCATCGGACATGCGCGAGGGATCCCATGGCGGATCAAAGACCAGGTCGACCTTCACGTGCCGGACGTCGGGAATAGCGCGCACGGCGTCTTCCACCCAGCCGGGCATCTCCCCCGCCACCGGGCAACCAGGCGCCGTCAGGGTCATGTCCACGGCGACATCCCGGTCATCCGAGACATCGACCTTGTAGATCAGGCCCAGCTCGTAGATGTCGACCGGGATTTCCGGGTCGAAAACCGTCTTGAAGGCCTCGATCAGCCGGTCGGTCAGCCGGTCAAGTTCAGTCTGGCTCAGGGCGCTGGCGGCGCCCTCGCCGCTCGGTTCGGTGGAGGTGGCGGTCATGTAAAGAAGGTCCGGGTTCGATCAAGGGCCTCGAGGAAGGCGTCAACTTCCCCGGCGGTGTTGTAAAGGGCGAAGGAGGCGCGGACGCTGGAGCTGACCCCCAGCCGGCGCATCAGGGGTTCAGCGCAGTGGGTCCCGGCCCGGACGGCGACGCCGTAGCGGTCCAGCAACTGGGCGATATCGTGGGCATGAGCGCCCTCCAGGGTGAAGCTGAGCACGGCGCCCTTGCCTTCGGCCTGGCCGAGGACCCGAAGGCCGTTGATCGAGGCGACGCCGTCCGCCGCGCGCCGGTAGAGGGCGGCCTCATGCGCATGGACCGCGTCCCGGTCGAGGGCCGAAAGCCAATCCACGGCGGCGCCGAGGCCGACCGCCTCCACGATCGGCGGCGTCCCCGCCTCAAACCGCAGGGGCGGCTCTGCATAGGTGATCTGGTCGAAGTCCAC
>JADBZH010000016.1 GCA_020402585.1 Phenylobacterium sp.
CGAGGTCTCCTGGGCCATGGCCGGCCGTTCGGCGGACAAGCTGGCCGAGGTCCGCGACCTGATCGGCGCTCCGGCCTCGACGCCCCTCGTGGTCTGCGACGCCGCCGACCCGGCCCAGCTGAAGGCCATGGTTCGCCGGGCCAAGGTCATCGTCACCACCGTCGGGCCCTACCAGCTCTATGGCTCGGACCTGGTCGCCGCCTGTGTCGAGGCGGGGACCGACTATGTGGACCTGTGCGGCGAGTCCAACTGGCTGGCCGAAATGGTCGCCGCCCACCACGAGGCCGCCCAGGCTTCCGGCGCGCGCATCCTCTTCTCCTGCGGCTTTGACTCCATCCCCTTCGAGCTGGGCGTCCTGTTCGCTGAGGAGACCGCCAAGCGCCGCCTTGGTGCGCCGGTCCCCCGGGTGAAGGGGCGGGTGCGCAACATGCGCGGCGGCCTGTCGGGCGGCACGGCGGCCAGCGGCGCGGCCACCATGGACGCCATCCGGCGCAATCCCGCCCTCTTCCAGCTGATGATCAACCCCTTCGCCCTGACCCCCGGATTCACCGGCCCGGCCCAGCCGTCAGGGAATGAGACAGCCTTCGACGAGGATGTCGGGGCCGAGGTCGGCCCCTTCATGATGGCCGCCATCAACACCAAGAACGTCCACCGCTCGAACTTCCTCCAGGGCCATCCCTGGGGGGCGGACTTCGCCTACGACGAGATGGCGGTCACGGCGCCCGGCTCCAGCACCTCCTTCACCGACCTGGGCGGCGCCGGCGCGCCCAAGCCCGGCGAGGGGCCCAGCCTTGAGGAGCGTGAAAACGGCTTCTACGACATCCTCTTCGTCGGCATCGCCGCCGACGGTCGCAAGGTCCGGGTCTCGGTCAAGGGCGACCGCGACCCCGGCTATGGCTCGACCTCCAAGATGATGGCCGAGACGGCGATCCAGTTGATCCGGACCCCGGAGACCCCGGGAGGGGTGTGGACGCCCGGCGCCGCCCTGGGTCTGCCCCTGGTCGAGCGACTTCAGGCCCGGGCGGGCCTCGCCTTTACCGACGAGACCGCCTAACCCGCGTTCTTCGGCTTCACCCTGCCGTCCTCGGGCCTCTGAATCCGGGGTCCGAGGTTCTCGATCACCGCGCGGGCGTCGAAGGTCTCGGTATCGCCCGCCGGCTTCGGCCCCTTGCCCAGGACAATCTCCGCCGAGGCGGTGAACCTTTCTATGGTGGAGATGTCTGTCGGCGTCCGGTCGAACGGTCCGTCCATCCAGGGATCATAGAAACGCCAGCCGTAAGGCCCGTAGTACCGCCAGTAAGGGCGCCAGTGGGGCAGTGAGGCGGGGTTGGGCTCGACCCGGGTCGTGGTCTTGCGGTCGGTGTCCCGGCTGACGAGGGTGAAGGTGTCGTAGCCGTTGGCCAGGGTCAGCTCAGCCGCCCGGTAGGCCAGGTACAGCTCCACCGTCTCCCGCGAGGTGAGGCTGTTCCCGGTGAAGGTCACCCGGTAGCGGCCGGGCTCAATCCGTACGTCGGAATAGCCGCCGCGCCCTGACGCGCCCTCCAGGAGGGGCTGATAGGGGGTGGCGGTGGTGCATGCCGCGAGGCCCGCCGCTGCGGCGAGGCTGGCGATGAGGGCGAGTCTCTTCAGTCGCATCGGGGACTCCAGCAGAAGACGGAGAAAGCCTGGAGCCAATCTCCGGCGAAAGTGTGGCCAAGGCTCACCCGAGCATGACCAGGACAGCCTTGCCCAGGGCGCCGAACAGCAGGACCGCCGTGGCGACGAGCTGGACCATGAAGCCGAGCTCGCGCTTATCGGCGGCGGCGGAGTAGCCCAGGGCGTAGAGGACGCGGCCGACGATCCAGACCAGACCGAGGATCGCCGCCGGCAGGTCGCCCCAGTAATGGGCGAAGAGCCAGAGGGAGCCCAGGAAGATGGGCAGCCATTCCAGGGTGTTGCCCTGAACGCGCAGGTAGCGCTCCAGCATGGGGTCGCCGGACATGGCGGGCGCGTCGATGCCCGAGGTGCGTCGGGCGGCGCCCACCCGGACCCCCATCCAGACATAGGCCAGGAGGGCGAGAAGGGTGACGATGGCGGTGGCGTGCGGGAAGTTCATGGGATTTCCTCCGGTTTCCCGGAAGGTGACATGCTCCGCCCCGGGAGGGAACTACCCCCGGATCCGGCGGTCCCGGCGGGCCTGGACCCGCAGGCGCAGGGCGTTGAGCTTGATGAAGCCCGCAGCGTCGCGGTGATCGTAGGCCACGGCGCCCTCCTCGAAGGTGACGAGGTCTTGGTCGTAGAGAGACCAGGGGCTGGTCCGGCCGATCACCGAGACATTGCCCTTGTAGAGCTTGACCCGGACCTGGCCGGTCACGTGCTTCTGCGACAGGTCGATGGCCGCCTGCAGCATCTCGCGCTCCGGGGCGAACCAGAAGCCGTTGTAGATCAGGCTCGCGTAGCGCGGCATCAACTCGTCCTTCAGGTGCGCTGAGCCCCGGTCGAGGGTGATGGACTCAATGCCCCTGTGGGCGGCCAGCAGGATGGTCCCGCCGGGGGTCTCGTAGACGCCGCGGGACTTCATGCCGACAAAGCGGTTCTCCACCAGGTCCAGGCGGCCGATCCCGTTGTCGTGTCCCAGCTGGTTCAGCCGGGTCAGCAGGGTCGCCGGGCTCATGCGCTCCCCGTCGATGGCCACGGGGTCGCCGCCCTCGAAGTCCATGGTGATGATCGTCGGCTCATCCGGCGCCGCCTCGGGCGAGAGGGTGCGCATGTGCACGAATTCCGGCGCTTCCACGGCCGGATCCTCCAGCACCTTGCCCTCCGAGGAGGAGTGCAGGAGGTTGGCGTCGACGCTGAAGGGCGCCTCGCCGCGCTTGTCCTTGGTGATCTGGATCTGGTGCTTCTCGGCGAAGTCCAGCAGGGCCTCGCGGGACTTGAAGTCCCACTCCCGCCAGGGAGCGATCACGTGGATGTCGGGCTCCAGGGCGTAATAGCCGAGCTCGAACCGGACCTGGTCATTGCCCTTGCCGGTGGCGCCATGGCTGACGGCGTCGGCGCCGGTCTGGCGGGCGATGTCGATCTGTTTCTTGGCGATCAGCGGCCGGGCGATGGAGGTGCCCAGGAGGTACTGGCCCTCATAGACCGCGTTGGCCCGGAACATGGGGAAGACGAAGTCACGGACGAATTCCTCGCGCACGTCCTCGATGAAGATGTTCTCGGGCTTGACCCCGGCGGCCAGGGCCTTGGCCCGCGCCGGCTCGATCTCCTCGCCCTGGCCCAGGTCCGCCGTGAAGGTCACGACCTCGGCGCCGTACTCGGTCTGGAGCCACTTCAGGATGATCGAGGTGTCGAGGCCGCCGGAATAGGCGAGGACGACTTTCTTGATGTCACGGGTCATGGCGGGCGTTCCGGATGGGAGACGGGGAGGGAAGGGCCTCTAGCTGCGGACGGGCGGGAGGCGCAAGGCCTCAGACGGTGACCTGGGCGCCCATCTCGACGACGCGGCCGGGCGGAATCCGGAAGAAGTCCGTCGGGTTGGCGGCGTTGCGCATGAGGAAGATGAACAGCTTGTCCTGCCAGAGCGGCATGCCCGAGCTGGCTGACGGCACCACTGACCGCCGGCCCAGGAAGAAGCTGGTGGCCATGATGTCGAGCTTCAGGCCCTGCTGCCGGCAGAGGGTCAGGGCCTTGGGGATGTTCGGGCTCTCCATGAAGCCATAGGTCACAGTCAGCTTCTTGAAGTCGTCGTTGAAGGGGTCGATCCGGATGCGGTCCTCGTCGCGGACCCGCGGGGTCTGGGCGGTGATCACCGTCAGGATGATGTTGCGCTCATGCAGCACCTTGTTGTGCTTGAGGTTGTGCATCAGGGCGACCGGGGCGACGTCGGGGTCGGAGGTCAGGAAGATGGCGGAGCCAGGGGCCCTGTGCGGCGGCCGGGCCTGCAACATGTCGGACAGTTCGGTGAGGGCCACCGAGTCCTGGCGGGTCTTCTCCGAGAGAATCCGCGTGCCCCGGTGCCAGGTCCACATGATCACCACCATGAGGGCGCCCGCCACGAGGGGCAGCCAGGCGCCCTGGGGCAGCTTGAGCAGGTTGGAGGAGAAGAAGACGAGGTCCAGGGCGCCGAACCCGACCACCGCCAGGATGGCGAGCCACAGGGGCTTCTTCCAGAGATACCGGATGATCACGAAGAACAGCAGGGTGTCGACGAACATCGAGCCCGTCACCGCGATGCCGTAGGCGGCGGCGAGGTTGGAAGAGGTCTGGAAGGTCACCAGCAGCAGGATGACGCCGATCATCAGGAAGGTGTTGACCTGGGGCACGTAGATCTGCCCGGCCTGGGTCTCGGAGGTCCGGCGGATGTCGATCCGCGGCAGAAGGCCCAGCTGAACCGCCTGCTGGGTCATGGAGAAGGCGCCGGTGATCACCGCCTGGCTGGCGATCACGCTGGCCGCCGTGGCCATCAGCAGGACCGGCCAGTAGACTAGGGTGGGCACCATGCCGAAGAAGGGGTTCTCCCGCATCTCCGGGTGCGCCAGAACCATGGCGCCCTGGCCCAGATAGTTGAGCAGCAGGGCCGGCAGCACCAGGGCCAGCCAGCCGGCCTGGATGGGCGCTTTCCCGAAATGCCCCATGTCGGCGTACAGCGCCTCGGCCCCGGTGACGGCCAGGAAGACGCTGCCCAGAATGACGAAGCCCACGAACCCGTTGTTCAGGAGGAAGATCACGCCGTAGTGCGGCAGAAGGCCCCTCAGGACGTCCGGGCTGTCGAAGATGTGATAGAGGCCCAGCCCGCCGAGGATCAGGAACCAGGCCGCCGTGATCGGCCCGAAGGCCCGGGCGATGCTGGCCGTCCCCCGGGACTGGACCAGGAAGAGAGTCACCAGGATGACGCCGGCGATGGGCAGGACAAGCCCGCCGAGCTCGGGGCTCACCCCGGGGGCGTCGCGCAGCCCCTCCACCGCGCCCAGGACCGAGATGGCGGGGGTGATCACCCCGTCTCCATAGAAGAGGGCGGCTCCCGCCATGCCCAGCAGGAGCACCACGCCGGACCGACGGTTCAGGGCGCGCTGCGCCAGGGCCATCAGGGCCAGGGTCCCGCCCTCGCCCTTGTTGTCGGCGCGCATGATCAGGGCGACGTACTTCAGCGTCACCACCAGGATCAGGGCCCAGGTGATGAGGGAGACGACGCCCAGGACGGAGAGTTCGGGGGAAACGTCCGCACGCGAATGGGCCAGGGCCTCGCGCATGGCGTAGAGCGGACTGGTGCCGATGTCGCCGAAAACCACCCCGAGGGCGCCGACGGCCAGGGCCATGAATCCTTCCGGCCGGCCGTGCTGGGCGTCCGCAGGCGCAGCAGGTGCGCCGCTGGTAGGCTCGGCCGGATCCGCCATGACTGTCCCCGAAGGATCTGCGTCCCGCCCAGAGGGCCCCATGCCGGCGGACGCGGGGGGCGCGATACACCCTTTCCCCGACGGGTTCAATGCGCCGGAGCAGACCGGGCCGCGGTGATGGCGGTCTTGCGTCATCGCCCGGGAACCGCCAAATCAAACCCATGTTCATCCAGACAGAAAACACGCCCAATCCTCAGGTCCTGAAGTTCCTCCCCGGCCGCACCGTGATGGAGGCCGGTTCGCAGGACTTCCGGGCGCCTGAAGAGGCCGGGGCCTCGCCCCTCGCCGCGGAGATCTTTGGCCTCGAAGGGGTCAACCGCGTCTTCTTCGGCGCCGACTTCATCACCGTGGGCAAGGCCGCCTCGGCGGACTGGGATCACCTGAAGGCGCCGGTCCTGGCGGCCATCATGGACCACTTCACTTCCGGTCGGCCGCTGTTCGACGGCGCCGGCGCGGCGGCGGCGGATGAGGCCGTCTACGAGGGCGACACCGCCCAGGTGGTCGCCGAGATCCGCGAACTCCTCGACACCCGGATCCGCCCCGCGGTCGCCCGTGACGGCGGCGACATCCTCTTTGACCGGTTCGAGCCGGACAGCGGGACGGTCTGGCTGCACATGCGCGGCGCCTGCGCCGGTTGCCCGTCGTCCTCCGCCACCCTCAAGTCGGGTGTGGAGAACATGCTCAAGCACTATGTGCCTGAGGTCACGCGGGTCGAGCAGACCCTCTAGGCCTGCGTGCGGGTCCTCGCCCTCGACACCTGCCTGTCCGCCTGCTCCGTCGCCGTCCTTGATGGCGAGCGGACCCTGGCCTGGGCCTCCGAGCCCATGGAGAGGGGCCACCAGGAGCGCCTCGCCCCCCTGACCCGGGAGGTGATGGAACGGGCGGGCCTGGCCTTCTCCGACCTGGACCGGATCGCCGTCACCCTCGGGCCGGGCTCCTTCACGGGACTGCGCGTCGGCCTGGCCTTCGCCAAGGGCCTGGGCCTGGCCCTGGACCGCCCCGTGATCGGCCTGGGTTGCCTGGAGGTGCTGGCCGCGCCCTACGCCGCCGCCCCCGGCCGGACGCTCGCCCTCCTGCCAGGACGGGGCGATACGGTCTGCCGGCAGGTTTTCGAAGGCGGGCTCGCCCTTGGCCCGCCGGTTCTCGGCGAGGCCGCCGACCTTAACGCCCTGGGCCCGGTGGCGCGCATTGTCGGCGCCCCGGACCTGGCGGGCGAGGCCCTGCCCGGGGCCGACCGGGTCCCGGCCTCCACCCCGGACGCCGCCGTCGCCGGCCGGCTCGCCGCCTCCCGTCGCGCTGAGCCCCTCGTCCCCCTCTACATGCGGCCGCCAGACGCCCGGTTGCCCGGCGGGCGGACGCCTCCATGAGCGTCCGGCGGGCCGGCCCTTCGGACCTGGACGCCCTGGCGGCGCTGCACGCCGCCGCCTTCCGTTCCGGCTGGAGCGCCGCGGACATCGCCGCCCTGGACGCCGTCGCCCTGATCGAGGACGGCGCGGGCCTGATCCTTGTACGGACCATCGCGGGTGAGGCCGAGATCCTCACGGTCGGCGTCCGGGCGGAGCTGCGCGGCGCCGGAGTCGGCCGCCGTCTCCTGGAGGCCGCCCTGGAATCCGCGCGGGCGGACGGCGCCGAATCCGTATTTCTCGAGGTCGCCGAGGACAACCCGAATGCCCGTCGGCTATATGCCGGCCGCGGGTTCGAGGAGGTCGGCCGGCGGCCAGCCTACTATCCGCGCCCCGGCGCCGGTGCGGTGGACGCCCTCGTCCTGCGCCGGGCGCTTAACACGACGCCCTGAAAGCCCTATCCTGCCCAACAGGAGACTTCCGCTTGGACCGTATCGAGAACCTCTGCATCGCCAAGGGCATGCGCATGACCGAGCAGCGCCGGGTGATCGCCCGCGTGCTGTCCGAGGCCCAGGATCATCCCGACGTGGAGGAGCTCCACCGGCGGTCGCACGCCGTCGATCCGCGCATCTCCATCGCCACGGTCTACCGCACGGTGCGGCTGTTCGAGGAGGCGGGCATCATCTCGCGCCTGGATTTCCGGGATGGCCGGTCTCGGTACGAGGAGGCGTCAGAAGCGCACCACGACCACCTGATCGACATGACCACCGGCAAGGTGATCGAGTTCGTCGACCCTGAGATCGAAGCCCTGCAGGAGGCCATCGCCCGCCGCCTGGGCTATCGCCTGGTGGATCACCGGCTGGAGCTGTACGGCCTTCCCATCAATGAGTGACGCCCCTCCCCCGGCCTCGCGGCGACTCTACATCCGCACCTATGGCTGCCAGATGAACGTCTATGACAGCGAGCGCATGGCCGACGTGCTGGCGCCCCTGGGCTACGCCATGACGGAACGACCGGAGGAGGCCGACCTCGTCGTCCTGAACACCTGCCACATCCGCGAGAAGGCGACCGAGAAGGTCTATTCCGAGTTGGGCCAGCTGAAGGCCCTGAAGACCGAGCGGGCCGCAGCGGGCGGGTCCATGACCATCGCCGTCGCCGGCTGCGTGGCCCAGGCGGAGGGCGAGGAGATCCTGCGCCGTCAGCCCGCCGTCGACCTCGTCGTGGGGCCCCAGGCCTACCACCAGCTGCCCGAGCTGATCGCCCGCACCCACCGGGCGCGTGGAGAGCGTCTCGCCGCTGACTTCGCCCCCGAGGCCAAGTTCGACGCCCTGGGCGCCGAGCGCTCGACCTCGGGCGTCACCGCCTTCCTCACCGTCCAGGAGGGCTGCGACAAGTTCTGCACCTTCTGTGTGGTGCCCTACACCCGCGGCGGCGAATGGTCCCGGCCGGCCGAGACCATCCTGGCCGAGGCCCGGAGCCTGGCCGCCCGCGGCGTGCGCGAGGTCACCCTCCTGGGGCAGAACGTCAACGCCTGGTCGGGTGAGGGCGGCCTGGGCGGGCTGGCCCGCCAGCTGGCCCGGATCGAGGGCCTGGACCGCATCCGCTACACCACCAGCCACCCCCGGGACATGGACGACGACCTGATCGCCGCCCATGCCGACCTGCCCCAGCTGATGCCCTACCTGCATCTTCCCGTTCAGTCCGGGTCAGACCGCATCCTCAAGGCCATGAACCGCGGCCATACCGCCGAGTCCTACCTGCGGCTGGTGGAGAAGATCCGGGCCGCGCGGCCCGATATCGCCCTGTCGGGAGACTTCATTGTCGGCTTCCCCGGCGAGCGGGAGTCC
This sequence comes from Phenylobacterium sp., assembly GCA_020402585.1. GTDB lineage: Bacteria > Pseudomonadota > Alphaproteobacteria > Caulobacterales > Caulobacteraceae > Phenylobacterium. The sequence continues at coordinate 8,563 of JADBZH010000016.1, forward strand.
GACTTCGAGGCGACCCTGGCCCTGGTGCGCGAAACCCGGTACGCCTCGGCCTTCACCTTCAAGTATTCCCGTCGTCCCGGCACACCCGCCGCCGCCCAGCCCGGCCAGGTGGACGAGGCCGTCAAGGACGAGCGCCTGGCGCGCCTGAACGCCCTGATCGAGTCCCAGCAGCGCGCCTTCAACACCGACCAGGAGGGCCGGGTCCTGCCGGTCCTTTTCGAGAAGCCCGGCCGCCATCCCGGTCAGCTGTCGGGCCGCAGCCCCTACCTGCAGGCTGTCCATTGCGAGGGACCAGCCGAACTGATCGGCCGCATCGCTCCTGTGCGGATCGACGCCGCAGCCCGGATGAGCCTGTCGGGAACCCTCGTCGCCGAACCCCAGCTCGCATGAGCCGCACCGCAGAGTTCGTCACCCTGTCCGAGGCGGCGTCCCGCGCAGTGGCCGGGCCCTCCAGCCGTCACGCCGCCCTGATCGAGGACGCCTTCGATGTGCTCGTCGAGACCCCGGGCGGGGGCGTCAGCCTGACCGGCGATGTCCGCGGTCGCGCTTCGGCCAAGAAGGTGGTGGAGGTCCTGGCCCTTCGCGCCGAGCGGGGCCTCGAGGTGGCCGAGGCCGACGTGCGTGTCGCCATCGGCCAGGCGCGGACCGGACGGGGCTCGCCCCCCGGCGCCCTGCCCTCGAGCCGTCGCGGCCCGGTCTCCCCGCGCACCCCGGCCCAGGCCCGCTATCTGGACACCCTGGCCAGGTGCGACCTGGTCTTCGGCCTTGGCCCGGCCGGCACGGGCAAGACCTTCCTGGCCGTGGCGGCGGGCGTCAGCGCCCTCCTGCGCGGCGACGTCGAGCGGCTGATCGTCTCTCGTCCTGCGGTGGAGGCCGGCGAGCGCCTGGGCTTCCTGCCCGGCGACCTGACCGAGAAGGTCGACCCCTACATGGCCCCGGTGTGGGAGGCCCTCACCGACATCCTCGGTGTGGACCAGTTCCGCCGCCGTCGCGAAAAGGGCGAGATCGAGCTGGCGCCCATCGCCTTCATGCGCGGCCGAACCCTCTCGCACGCCTATGTCATCGTCGACGAGGCCCAGAACTGCTCGCGCATGCAGATGCGGATGGTCCTGACCCGGCTGGGCGAGGGCGCGAAGATGGTGGTCACTGGCGATCCCAGCCAGATCGACCTGCCACAGCCCCGGGACTCGGGCCTCGCCCACGCCGTCTCCCTCCTGGAGGGCGAGAAGGGGATCGGCGTCGCCCGGTTCGGCCCCGAGGACGTCGTCCGTCACCCGCTGGTCGAACGGATCGTCCGGGCCTACGAGGCCGACGGCCGGCCATCCGGCCCGGCGTCATGACCCCCGCCGCAAGGGTCCATGGCGACAGGGACGGCGACATCGAGGTGCTCATGGAGGCTGAAGGCTGGGACAGCGCCCCGCCGGACGCCCAGGCCCTCGCCCTGAGGGCGGCCAGCGCCGCCCTGGCGGCGGCGGGAGCCTCCGGGGGCCTGGCCATCCTGCTGGCCGACGACGCTCGCCTTGCGGCCCTCAACACCGCCTTCCGTTCCAAGGCTGGTCCGACCAATGTCCTGTCCTTCCCGGCCCCCGCCAATCCCGAGGGCTGGCTTGGCGACGTGGCCCTCGCCTTCGAGACCTGCCGGCGGGAAGCCGAGGCCCAGGGCAAGCGGCTGGAGCATCACCTGCAACATCTCGTAGCGCACGGGGTCCTGCATCTTGTAGGCTACGACCATGAGGGCGACGCCGATGCGGCGGAGATGGAAGCCCTCGAAGTGAAGATCCTGGCGGGCCTGGGGGCGCCTGACCCCTACGCCGCCGGAAGAGGAGACCATGGCCAGTCATGACGCGCCCGCCCCGGAGGGGCGACAGGGAAGGGGTCCCGGAGGCTGGCTTGGCCGGCTGTTCGGGGCCCGCAGCCAGGACCCCGCCGCCACTGCGGCGGAAGCCCTCTCCGAGTCGGCCGGCGGCCGGCTGGTCGACCAGGCCCAGGCCTTCCAGACCCTCAGGGTCGATGATGTCATGACGCCGCGGGCCGACATCGTGGCGGTGGAGGTCGACACCCCTTTCGACGAAGTGGTCGCCCGCTTCCTCGACGCCGAACACTCCCGCATGCCGATCTACCGGGAGACCCTGGACGACCCGCTGGGCGTCGTCCACGTGAAGGATGTCTTCAAGCAGATGGCCACCGGCGCCCGGCCCAAGGCCCGGCGGGGCGGGGCCGCGGACTCCGGCCTCATGCGGCTCAAGCGCGACGCCCTCTATGTGCCGGCGTCCATGCGCGCCGCTGACCTCTTGCTGCGCATGCAGGCCACCCGGACCCACATGGCCCTGGTGATCGATGAATTCGGCGGCACGGATGGGCTCGTCACCCTCGAGGACCTGGTGGAGGCCGTGGTCGGCGAGATCGATGATGAGCATGACGAGGCCCAGGTGGCGGGCGTGCTGGAGCGCCCCGACGGCGTCTTCGAGGCCGATGCCCGCGCGCCCCTCGAGGAGCTTGAGGCGGCCCTGGGGCGCGATCTTGCGCCGCCCGACCTCGACGAGGAGATCGACACGGTCGGCGGACTGGTCTCGGCCGTCGCCGGACGCCTGCCCCGCCGGGGCGAGGTGATCGCCTATCCCGAAGGCTACGAGATCCAGGTCCTGGATGCAGACCCCCGAAGGATCAAGCGGGTGCGAATCCGTCCTGCGCCGCCGCCGGCTGCGGGCTGAATCTTGCCGCCGCGCGCCTCCGTGGTCGCCGGCCTCGCCGCCCTGGCGGGGGGAGTCCTGGCCGCCCTGAGCTTCCCGCCCTTCGGGATCCTCGCCGGGCTGGCCGGCTTCGCCCTGGTCTTCTGGTCCCTCGACCAACCGGCCCCGCGGCCGGTGCGCGCCGCCGCCGCGCGGGGCGCCCTGGCGGGGGTCGGCTACTTCTCGGTGTCGGTGGTCTGGGTGGTCGAGCCCTTCCTCGTCGACGAACGCACCTACGGTTGGATGGCGCCCTTCGCCCTGGTCCTGATGGCCGGCGGCCTTTCCCTCTTCTGGGCCGCCGCCGCCGCCCTCTGGCGCCGGATAGGGGCCCGCGGCCTGCCGGGGCTCCTGGCCTTCGCCGCCTGCCTTTCCGGCGCGGAGTGGCTCAGGGGCCATGTCCTGACCGGCTTTCCCTGGAACCTGCCGGGGGAGGCCTGGCCTGCGGGATCGCCCCTGTCCCAGGGCGCCGCCCTCGTGGGCGCCTATGGCCTGACCTGGGTGACCCTCGTCCTTTGCGCCTCACCTGCATGGATCCTTGGCCCAGGGGCGCCAGGTCGCCGGCTCACCCGGGCGGCGGCCGTCGCCGGCGCCTTCCTGGCCCTGCACGCCTGGGGAGCGGCCCGCATCGCCGCCACGCCCCAGGGTCCGGCGGGTCCCGTGATCCGGATCGTCCAGGCCGACATCGACCAGAAGACCAAGTGGCGACCTGAGAACCTGGCCGGGATCTTCCAGACCTACCTGGAGCTCAGCGCAACGCCCTCTGCGGTCCGTCCCGCCCTGGTGGTCTGGCCCGAGGGCGCCCTGCCGGCCGTCATCAATGATCTCCTGGCGCCGGGTTCGCCCTGGCGGGCCGCCCTGGCGCAGACCCTGGCGCCCGGGCAGGTCCTGGCCATGGGCGCCAACCGGGTAGAACTGGACGCCCGGGAGGTGCTGACCTACCGCAACAGCCTCATCTTCCTGGAGGGAACAGGTCAGGACCTGGCCCTCGCCGGCGTCTACGACAAGCACCGGCTGGTGCCCTTCGGCGAGTTCATGCCCCTGGGCGACCTGGCCGGACGGATCGGCCTGCGCAGCCTCGTCCGCATGCCTGAGGACTTTACCGCCGGTCCACCGCCCGTCCCCCTGGCGATCCCGGGGCTGCCCGGCGTCCAGCCGATGATCTGCTACGAGGCCCTGTTCCCGGGCTTCACCCGCGCCGCCGCCCGCCGCGGCGGCGCGCGCCCCGACTGGATCCTGAACGTGTCCAACGACGCCTGGTTCGGCCGCGCTTCCGGCCCCTGGCAGCATCTCAACATCGCTCGGTACCGGGCCATCGAGGAAGGCCTGCCTATCGTCCGCTCGACGCCGACCGGCGTCTCGGCGGTGATCGATTCCAGTGGTCGGACGGTGGGTCCCGTTCTCGGGTTGGGCGCCGCCGGGGTGATTGATCTCGCCCTGCCCCCGGCGCGACCGCCCACCCCCTACGCCCGGTGGGGCGACCTGCCCTTCCTGCTCTTCCTGGTCCTGTCCATCGGCCTTGCAGGACATAAAGAAATCTTTATAGGTCTGGCGAACCGCTGGCGCCGGTCCAGGGCGCGGCGTGATCCAGACGGAGCCGTCCCGTGACCCGACCCTCCTACCTCTTCACCAGCGAAAGCGTTTCCGAAGGCCATCCGGACAAGGTCGCCGACCGGATCTCCGATACGGTGGTCGACGCCTTCATCGCCGCCGACCCTGAGGCCCGCGTGGCCTGCGAGACCCTGGTCACCACCAATCGGATCATCCTGGCCGGCGAGGTCCGCGCCTCCCGGCCCGGCGCCGACAAGGCCGAGAACAAGGCCTTCACACGTGAGGTGATCTCCTCGCTGGAGCCGCGGGTGCGGGCCGCCGTCAAGGACATCGGCTACGAGCAGAAGGGCTTCCACTGGGACAAGGCGAAGTACGCCTGTCACCTGCATGGCCAGTCCGGCGACATCGCCCAGGGTGTCGACGCCACCAATTCCAAGGACGAGGGCGCCGGTGACCAGGGGATCATGTTCGGCTATGCCTGCGACGAGACCCCCGTCCTGATGCCGGCGACCCTGCAGTATTCCCACGAGGTCCTGCGTCGCCTGGCCGCAGCCCGGCACTCCGGCGAGATGCCCTTCCTGGAGCCCGACGCCAAGAGCCAGGTCACCCTGGCCTATGAGAACGGCCGGCCCGTGGCGGTGACCCAGCTGGTCATCTCCACCCAGCACGCCAAGCGCATCGGCCTGCGGATGGCGACGCCGGCGCGCATCAAGGAGGCCATCCGGCCCCTGGTGGAAAGCGTCTTCCCCGACGGCCTCCTGACCCGCAAGACCGTCTGGCACGTCAACCCGACCGGGCGTTTCGTCCAGGGCGGTCCGGATGGCGACGCCGGCCTCACGGGGCGGAAGATCATCGTCGACACCTATGGCGGCGCAGCGCCCCACGGCGGCGGCGCCTTTTCCGGCAAGGACCCGACCAAGGTCGACCGGTCCGCCGCCTACGCCTGCCGCTACCTCGCCAAGAACGTGGTCGCCGCGGGCCTGTCGCGCCGCTGCACCATCCAGATCAGCTACGCCATTGGCGTCTCCGCCCCGCTGAGCTTCTACGTGGACCTCCACGGCGAGGGTGAGATCGATCCGGCCAAGCTGGAGAAGGTCCTGCCCGAAATGATTGGCGGCGCCACGCCGGCGGCCATCCGGCGGCACCTGGGCCTTAACCGGCCGATCTACGCCCGCACCGCGGCCTACGGCCATTTCGGCCGCGAGCCCGATTCCGAAGGCGGTTTCTCCTGGGAGCGGACGGACCTGGTGGACGCCCTCAAGGGCCTGGCCTGACTCTGGCGTGGAGACCCCGCCGCCCCTGCGGTCCTTCGGCCGGATCCGTTCGCGGACCCTGAAGCCCCGGCAGGCGTCCCTGATGGAGACCCTGCTTCCGTCCCTGCGGCCTCCGACCGAAGGGCCCGTGGATCCCGCAGGGCTCATGCCTGGCGCCCGTGAGACCTGGATGGAAGTCGGCTTTGGCGGCGGCGAGCACATGGCCGCCCAGGCCGCGGCCCATCCGGACGTCGTCATCCTGGGGGCCGAGCCTTTCCTGAACGGCGTCGCCAGCGCCCTGAGGCACATCGATGAGATGGGTCTTCGCAATGTCCGCATCCACGACGGCGACGCCCGGGAGTTGATGGCGCGCCTGCCGGACGCCTGCCTGGACCGCCTCTTCGTCCTCTTTCCCGATCCCTGGCAAAAGGCCCGGCATCACAAGCGCCGGCTCGTCAGCCCGGCCTTCGCCGATGAGGCGGCGCGGCTCCTGCGCCCCGGCGGCCGGCTGCGCCTGGCCACCGACTGGGCGGACTATGCCGACCAGATGCTGAGGGTCCTCCTGGCCGAACCCCGTTTCGAATGGCCCGCCGAATGCGCCGCCGACTGGCGGGCGGCTCCGGCGGACCACGTCCCCACCCGCTATGAAGCCAAGCGCCTGGGCGATTGCGCACCGGTCTGGCTGGACTTCATCCGGCGCCCGGACTGAGCCGGTGAGGGCGCTTCAGGCGCCGTCCAGGCAGATGACCCGGGCCACCCTGAGGTCGCGCCGCAGGCTGTCAGAGACAATCCCGTAATTGGTGGTGGTGACCGACTCGCCCACCGCTCCCGGCTGGGGACGTTCATTGGCCGAGTTCAGGGCGCTGACCAGGGTCTCGGGCGAGGTGGTGTAGATCCGGCCCCGCCGGGGCGACTCCGCCACGGTCACGCCAATCACCCGCCCGGCATCGTCCAATGCGGGCGCACCCGACAGGCCCGCGAGGCTTCCCCGCAGCTGGTCCGTCCGGCCGGTCTCGGCCCAGACCAGGACGGACTCCGTTCGCTCCCCGTGTCCCCGGATGACCATGTTCTCCCGGCCGATCAGGCGCGAGGTGGCCTCGCCCGGCCGCCCCTGGGGGAAGCCGGGGTGATAGGCCCTTTCCCCCCGCCGCAGGGTCCGCCCCAGCGCGACGGGCAGGGGGGCGGCGCCCCCCTCAGTGGTCAGGACCGCCACCTCGCCATGCGGGTCGATCCGCACCTCAGCGGAGACGCCCCGGCCGTCGGCCACCACCACCGCCGCCCGTTTGCAGCCATCCACCACATGGCGGGCGGTGATCCAGACCCCGCGTTCGTCGATGGAGAAGGCGGTGCCGGATCCGGGCTCGGGGTTGGCCGGCGCCTCGACGATCACCGAGGGATCGAAGGGGGAGGCCGGACCCAGCGGCAGGCCCTCTCCGGCGGCGGGCGGCGGGGGCGGCGGCGGCGCATCGGACCGCTCCCGCCGGGCGATCGCCACGACGATGACGGCCACGATGATGGCGACATAGACCAGCCAGTCGCTGAGCCGCGGGAAGTGCACGCTGGATCCCTACCCCGCAACGGCGGCGGCGAGCACGACGGCCGAGGCGAGCTTGCCGCCGGCGAGGAGGGCGGCGGCCGACATCTCACCGTGCTGGATGCGCTCGGGCAGGCCCTTCAGCAACAGGTCGACGAGCCGGAAGACCAGGAGCTGGACCACGATGGTCGGGGCGCCCCACATGATGATCTCGAGCAGGGAGGCCGAGGCGGTCATGGCCGCGGCGAGGGGCAGGGCGAGGCCGACCAGGACCCCGCTGAAAGAGATCGCCGCCGCCGTATTGCCTTCCCGGATCAGCGCGATCTCCCTGTGCGGCGTGAGGGCGATGTAGAGGGCCGCGCCCGCCACGAGGATGGCCAGGGTCGTGGCCGCATGCAGGAGGGCGAGGGGAAAGCCCGCCGCGAAGGCCAGGATTTCAGGGGAGGCGATGGCGCTGGGCATGAAGGCTCCGTTCCGTCTCTGCCCCGTCAGGGCTCATTCCCTGAGGCGGGCGCCGCCTCGGGGGTCTTGTCGAGGGCGGCGGCGCGCTCCCGGGCCCGGCGGACCGAGGCGCGCTCCTTCTCGCTCTCGCTCTTCAGCTGGCCGCAGGCGGCGAGAATGTCGCGTCCCCGGGGGGTCCGGATCGGCGAGGCGTAGCCGGACCGGTTCAGGATGGCGGCGAAGGCTTCGATGGTCCCCCAGTCCGAGCAGGCGTAGGGGCTTCCCGGCCAGGGATTGAAGGGGATCAGGTTGATCTTGGCGGGGATGCCGGCCAGCAGCTTCACCAGGGCGCGGGCCTCGGCCGGACTGTCGTTCACCCCCTTGAGCATGACGTACTCGAAGGTCACCCGCCGGGCGTTGCCCAGGCCCGGATAGGCCCGGATGCCGGCCATCAGCTCGGCGATCGGATACTTCCGGTTCAGGGGCACCAGCTCGTCGCGCAGGGCGTCATTCGTGGCGTGCAACGAGATGGCCAGCATGGCCTGGGTCCGCTCGCCCAGGGCCTTCAGTTCGGGGACCACCCCGGAGGTGGAGACGGTGATCCGCCGCCGGGAGATGGCGATCCCCTCATGGTCGGCGATGATGTCGATGGCGTCGGCCACGCTGTCGAGGTTGTAGAGCGGCTCGCCCATGCCCATGAAGACGATGTTGGAGAGCCGCCGGTCCTCCTTGGGCGAGGGCCATTCGCCCAGCTCGTCCCGGGCGACCTGGACCTGGGCGACGATCTCCGCCGCGGTCAGGTTGCGCACCAGGGGCTGGGTGCCCGTGTGGCAGAAGGTGCAGTTGAGGGTGCAGCCCACCTGGCTGGAGACGCACAGGGCGCCCGACCGTCCGACGTCCGGGATGTAGACGGTCTCCACCTCGACGCCCGGCGCCATGCGGATCAGCCACTTCCGGGTTCCGTCGACGGAGACCTGGCGCTCGACCACCTCGGGGCGCGAGAGGTCGAAGGCCCCGGAGAGGTCCGCCCGCAGATCCTTGGCCACGTCGGTCATCTGGGTGAAGTCCGTGACCCCGTAATGGTGCATCCAGCGCCAGAGCTGTGAGGCGCGCATCTTCGCCTTCTCGGGCGGAACGAGCCCGGCTCCGGTCAGGGCGGCCGCGAGGGCCGGCCGGGTCAGGCCCGTCAGGTTCGGGCGCCGCGCCTGGGAGGGGGCGGTGTCGCGGGACCGGGAAAGGTCAAGAGTGGTGGTCACGGAAGCCTCGGCGCCAGGAGGGCGGAATATAGGCGAGGCCGGGGCGCCCGCCAAATCCGGTGATTCTTTGCCCCCGACGGCTTCCGCGCGCCGGACGGCTGGGCTAGCGTGCGCGGCCATCGCCGAGCGCGCCAAGAATTAGGGGAGAGAGACATGAAAGCGGTCCTGAGCAAGGTTGTCGGCGGGCCCGAAACCCTGGTGATCGAGGACATTCCCGCCCCGACCCTCCGCCCCGGCTGGGCCCGGGTGCAGGTCAAGGCCGTCGGCATCAACTTCCCGGACGTCCTGATCATCGAGGACAAGTACCAGTCCAAGCCCCCCCGTCCCTTCGCCCCCGGCGGCGAGGTCTCGGGCATTGTCACCGAGATCGCCGAAGGCGTCACCGAGGTGAAGGTGGGCGACCGGGTCCTGGCCCAGATCGGCCATGGCGGCCTGGTCGAGGAGATCGCGGCCCCCGCCGGGCGCCTGACCCCGATCCCGGACGCCATGCCCTACGACGAGGCCGCCGCCTTCATCCTGACCTACGGCACCTCCTACCACGCCCTGAAGGACCGGGGGCACCTGAAGGCCGGCGAGACCATGCTGGTCCTGGGCGCCGCCGGCGGCGTCGGCCTGGCGGCCGTCGAGCTGGGCAAGGCCATGGGCGCCCGGGTCATCGCCGCCTGCTCCACCCAGGAAAAGGTCGACCTCGCCATCCGCCACGGTGCGGAGTCCGGCGTGGTCTACGGCCGCGGCCCCTTTGATCGCGACGGCCAGAAGCAGCTTTCCCAGCTCTTCAAGGAGGCCTGCGGCGAGAACGGCGCGGATGTGATCTACGACGCCATCGGCGGCGACTACGCCGAACCGGCCCTGCGCTCCATCGCCTGGGAAGGCCGCTACCTCGTCATCGGCTTCGCCGCCGGCGAGATCCCGAAGATCCCGCTGAACCTGCCCCTGCTCAAGGGTTGCGACATTGTCGGCGTCATCTGGGGGAACTGGACGGCCCGTAATCCGGACCTGTTCCAGAAGTCCAACCTCGAGCTGATCGACCTCTACGCCCAGGGCAAGATCCGGCCCTACGTGTCCGAGCGCTTCGCCTTCGAGAAGGCCGCGGACGCCATCGCCCACCTGGGCAGCCGCAAGGCCATGGGCAAGGTCGTCGTCACCCTCGGCGAGTGACGGAATCAGGACAGGAGATCAGGCATGGCCGGACGGCTTGAAGGCAAGGTGGCGATGATCACGGGGGCGGCCTCGGGCATCGGCCTGGGAACCGTGGAGCTCTTCGTCTCGGAGGGGGCCAAGGTGGTCGCCGCCGACATCCAGGACGAGAAGGGCGCCATGCTGGAGCGCCGGTTCCCCGACGCCGTGCGCTATGTGCGCTGCGACGTCACCGCCGAGGCGGACCTCGCCGCGGCCGTGGCCCTGGCAGAGAGCGCCTTCGGCGGACTGGACATCCAGTTCAACAACGCCGGTATTTCTGACCGGATGGGAGCCATCACCGAGGTGACCGCCGACGGCTGGAACTGGATCTTCGACATCCTGGTGCGCGGCCCCGCCCTGGGCATGAAGCACGCCGTCCCGGCCATGCTGAAGCGCGGCGGGGGGTCGATCATCAACACCGCCTCCATCGCCGGCCTGCAGGCCGGTTGGGGTCCGATCGCCTACTCCACGGCCAAGGCCGGTGTGGTGCACATGAGCCGCTGCGCCGCCGCCCAGCTCTCGCCGCAGGGCATCCGGGTCAACGCCATCTGCCCCGGCCTGATCGCCACCTCCATCTTCGGCGCCACCATGGGCATGACCCGGGACGCCGCCGACCAGATGGCCGCCCTGGTGGCCCAGAACGCCCAGATCGCCCAGCCCGTGAAGAAGCCGGGCCTGCCGCAGGACATCGCCCAGGCCGCCCTCTACCTGGCCTCCGACGCCTCGGCCTTCGTCACCGGGACCCACCTGGTGGTGGACGGCGGCATCACGGTGGGCTCGCGGCACAGTTGGGACCCTGAGGCCGGATCGCCCTTCGCGGCCATCTTCGGGGAGTCCCTCATGCAGATGGCGCCGGGTTCCGGGCAGACTTGAACCGGATCGCCCGCACCTTCGAGGGCCTGTCCCCCAATGTCCGGGGCGCCCTGTGGATGACAGCCTCGGCCCTGGCCTTCACGGTCATGTCGACCCTGATCAAATTCCTCGGTGAGGGCTATTCGGCGGGCCTCCAGACCTTCTACCGCCAGGCGGCGGGATTCCTGATCCTGCTGCCGATCATCCTTCGCCACCGGTCCGCGGCCTTCGCGACAAACCGGGCGGACCTGCTGATCTTCCGGGCCGGGGCCGGAACGCTGGGCACCATGCTGTCCTTCTACGCCTTCCAGAACATGCCCCTGGCGGACGCCAACGCCCTGTCCTTCACCCGAAGCCTCTGGCTGGTGCCCCTGGCCGCCTTCGTGGTTGGCGAGCGGATCGGGCCGCTGCGGATCTTCGCCGCCCTGGCGGGGTTCGCCGGCGTGCTGATCATGGTTCAACCCGGCGCCGGCGGCCACTTCGCCCTCGGCCTGCCGGCCCTCGCCATGCTGGCCTCCTCCTTCCTCTTCGCCCTGACGGTGACGGGGATGAAGGTGCTGACCCGGGACCACGCACCCATGGTCCTTCTGGTCTGGTCCGCGAGCCTGGGCCTGGTCTTCTCCGTCCCCGGCGCCCTCCTGTCCTGGCGCTGGCCGGAGCCTCTCGACCTCGCTCTTCTGGCCATCATGGGCGTGATGGGAACGGCGACCCAGGCCTTCTACATCCGGGGTATGGCTGCCGGCGACGCCGCCGCCATGGCGCCAGTGGACTACATCCGGCTGGTCTTCGCCGCCGCCGTCGGTTTTCTCGTGTTCGCCGAGATCCCCACCGTCTGGACGATCCTGGGCGCCGCGGTCGTCGTGGCCTCCACCCTGTTCATCACCTGGCGCGAGCATGCAGCCTCCCGCAAGGGCGTCGACCTGCGGACGTGACGGCGCCGCCCGTCCAGGTCCCCCGTCCAGGCCCCCCGTCACCCCATGCCCAGCGACGCCAGAGCCTGATCCCGTCGCTCGGTCATGGCGGCGCGCACGCGGGCGAGGTCATCAGGGGGAAGGCCCCAGCCGTCCATGTAGATGAGCTGGGCGGTCGGCATGTAGACGTCCCACCAGGACAGGCGCGCCCGGTCCACCGGTGCGAGGGCGGCGTAGGCGCAGGCCAGGGCGTCGGCGGCTTCAGCGCCGAAACGGCTGTGCAGGTCACAGCAGGCGGCGGCCAGCTCGGCCATGGGATCGCCAAGGCAGGCGTCTTCCCAGTCCAGCAGGCCGGCCAGCCCTCCGTCGCGCCAGAGGAGGTTGCCCATCCAGAAGTCGCCGTGCAGCAGGCGGGGCGGGCCGGCGAAGGGCGGGCAGGCGGGCCCTGGGATGGCGTCCGCCGGGAAGAGATCCGGCCGCCAGGTGCGGAGCTCCGCAAGGGGGTCGGTGAAGGTCCGCAAGGGCGGCAGGCCATGCTCCGTCCCCAACCGGTGCAGGGCGGCGAGCAGCGCCGCCATGGGCCCGATCACGCTGGCGGCCCCCCTCGGGGGCGGGTCCGTCGCCCCCTCCAGGAAGTCGAGGACAAGAGTGTCCGGCGGCTCGAAACGGCGCAGGCGCGGCGCGGGGATTCCGAGGTCCGGCAGGCGGGCCAGCAGAGCCGCCTCACGGGCGGCGCGCTCGGCGGCCGGGGGTTTTCCCGGCATGGCCTTGGGACGGCGCTCGACAACAGCATGCACCTCACCGCCCGCCTCAAACACCAGGCGCCGGGTGTGCGAGGAGACGCCCCCGGCCAGGGGCTCGGCTGAGAGGAGGCGCGCGGAGGGATCAAGGCTGAGCACCCGCGCTTCAGCATCCATGAAGGGGGATTCCATCCGTAACGGGCTCCGGAAGTCGGCTTCGGGGAAGAGTACCACGCCGCCGCGCCCTTCCAATTCCCGCCCGGCCCGGTGTAGGGGTCCCGGCCATGACGACAGACGCGCCCACCCACCAGATGATCCTAGAGCGCTTCGGACCCGGGCGCTGGCGCGTGCCCGCCGGCGAGGAGTGGAGAAACCCCTCCGGCGGCCTCTGGGGCGGATACGCCATCGGCCTTGCGACGCGCATCATCCAGGCCGAGCCCGAGCGGGTGGGGGAGGTGCTGTCCCTGACCCTGACCTATGCCGCGGCCCTACCGGCTGGCGATCTTGACGTGCGCACCCGCCGGATCCGCCAGGGCGGTTCAGTGGGGGTCTGGGAGGTGGAGCTGCGCCCGCCGGGTTCGGAGGAGGTGGCGGTCCACGCTATCGTCACCACGGCGAAGCGGCCTGACACTCCGCCCTTCGCCTTCACCGCCATGCCTCAGGCGCCGGACCCGGCCAGCCTGCCCGCCCCTGAAATTCCCCACGCCCGCCAGCACTTCGGCTCCACCGTCCTGGAGCGCCGCAGCCTGGACGGCTTCCCGCCCAAGCCCTCGGCGGGCTCGCGGTCCCTGGCCTGGGTGCGCTCGCGCCGGGAGCCCATGGACAAGGCCCTGTTGGGCATGATCACCGACAACTCCCCGCCGCGGGCCATGTACGCCTTCGGCATGGGGGTCTCGACCACCACCCTCTCCCTGACGGTTTACCTGCACGCCACCGATGAGGAGGTGGCCGAGGTCGGTAACGACTTCATCCTGGTGGAGTATGAGGGCCGGGTGGGCGGCGGCGGCGCCTCGGACGAGCGCTCCAGCTACTGGCGCCGGGACGGCAAGCTCCTGGCGACTTCCGAGCAGCTGGTCTGGTACCGCAAGGTCCCGCCCCGGCCGGCGGAGTAGGCGAGGCGCCTGCGCAGACGCCGGTCTCCCGGCCCGGACTGCGGCCTGTTGCGTCTCGGGCCGCCCTCAGACGAAGAACATGACCGTCTCGGACCCCCTCTACCGGCCGGATTGAGCTGGCGGCCTTCACCACCCCTGCGCCCTCCGGCAGGTCTGCGGAGCTGAATAGGGGGAGGCCATTCCAGGTCGATCCCGGGGTCGCCCCATCGTCAATCAGTCCCACCGCACGGAGTGGTCCCGCCAGCCTAGCGGCATCGGCGTTGCGGCCCACCAGGAAGCAGGCGCCAGCCTCGCCGGCCAGGACCGCCCGGGCAAGGGCTGATGGCTTGCGCGGGGCCAGGGCCGCCTCGACCTGAGGGGTGAAGCCGTCGGTCACCAGGCATCCCCTGGAAGGATGTCATAGAGGCGCCGACCGAGGGCCGCCCGGGTGAGGTCGGCAAGGTCCTCGGCGTCCCGAGCGCGAAGAAAGAGAAGGCCGACCCTCGACCGGGGGCTGGGCGCCAGGGCGTCCCCCGCCAGGGCGAGCGGCGCCAGCCTCTCGATATCCACCGGACGATGAAATCTCAGGGCGCCGAGGGGGGCTCCTTCGGGGGATGAAACCGTATGCCGCAGCACCAGCGCCCTGGGCGCCGTCTCTGACAGGGGACCGAAGTCCTCCCCCAGGAAGGGCCGGACATAGGCGCGGGAGTAGTCCAGGCCCGTCGAGAGGTGGATGAGCAGGCTGTAGAGGTCTCCTGGGCAGCGTCGTGTGACCTCGACAATCCGGATTCCGGAGGGACCCAGGATCAGTTGGGTGTGGAGGAGCCCGGGCTGGAGGTCGAGTACGGACTGCATCCGGACCGCTGCGGCCCGCATTTCCTGAAGCGCTTCGCGCGGGAAGTCGTCGGTCGTATGGCTGGTGTCGACCGCCAGGGGATTGGCAGAGCCGTACTCTACCACGACCGCGTCCCAACGGACGCCCGAACGATCGACGAAGGCGGTGTGGCTGTAGAGCTGGCCCTCCACGAACTCCTCGATGACACAGGCGCCCGACCGAGACTCCGCGCAGGCCCTGGCTTGGGCCTCTGAGACCTCGGCTGCGGTGGGCGATCGCAGGATCGAGGCGCCGCGGCCGCTGTAGGATTCTTCCGGCTTGATGATCACCGGAATCCCCGGGTGGACCTCGGCGGCTCCCAGGGTCCGCGGGACCGGAAGTCCGATCGCCTGTGCCCAGGCCCTGAAGGCGCCCTTGTTGTTCAGCGTTCGCGTCACGACGGAGCCGTCGACGCCGGGCAGGGGTCGCCGGTCCGCGATCTCGGCGCAGGTCTGGTAGGCCCGGTCGTTGCATCCCGGCGCCAGGAAGTCGAACCCGCCGGTCTCGAAGAGGCGCAGGGTCGCCTCCGTGTCGGAATAGTCCATCTGCACATAGTGCGGGTGGGCGCGGGCCAGCGTGTCCGAGGGATTCCCGCCGGCCAGGGTCACCTCGTGTCCTAGGCTCTGGAGGGCACCCAGAAGGGGCCCGGCGGCGATGTTGGTGTCGAGGAGAAGGACCCTGGCCATGGGATCAGCCCGTGACCTTGACCCGGCGTCCGGATCTGGCGGACCTCTTGATCGCGTCGATCACCCTCAGGTTGCGAAGTCCGTCCAGGGCTGTGACCACGATCTCAGCCTCGCCGCGGATGACCTCGATGAAATTGGTGAGCTGTGCAGCCAGGGGGTCGCGCCGGACGACAGGGACAACCTCCGAGGTGAACGGACGCATCCAGGACGCGGCCTCGGCGCTCGGAAAGGTCTCCAGTCGCAGGGTCGGGAAGTGCAGCGTCCCCGCTTCCCCGGTAAGGGTGTAGCAGGTCTCCTCCGGCGAATTGAAGAACGCCGGATTCTCGCCGGTCGTTTGCTCCCAGCTGCGGGCCGATGCGCCGGAGTCGGAAAGCATGAAGATGCCGAGCGCCCCCTCCGAGAACGAGACAGTGATGGCGGCCGTGTCCTCCACGGCGTGGCCGCGGACCCGGGAGGAGGTCTGCGCCTGGACGGCGTCGATCTCGCCGCACAGGGTCCGCATCATGCCGATCTCGTGGATCAGGTTGATCAGGATGGGTCCCCCGCCATCCCGGGTCCGCCAGGGCGCCGCAGCGAAATAGTCGTCTGGCTTGCGGAAGACCGCACTGCCCTGGAAGGCCACCAGGCGGCCGAGGCGGCCGGACTCGACAACCCTTCGGGCGGCGCTGACCAGGGGGCTATGGGCCCTGTGATGCCCGACCATCGCCTTGACCCCGGACCGCTCGATCAGATCCACGAGGGCTTCGGCCTCGGAAAGGTCATCGGTGATGGGCTTCTCGATGAGCATGGGTACGCCGGCGGCGGCGCAGGTCCGCGCCTGGTCGAAGTGGAAGGGGTTCGGCGAGGCGAGAATCAAGCCATCAGGGCTCACCGACTCCAGGCAGGCTGAGACATCCCCGAAGACCGGAACGCCGAAGGTCTCGGCAAGGCTTCGGGCGTGGACCGGCTCTGGCTGGACGATCGCAGCAAGTTCGGTCCGGGGATCGGCCCGCACCAGCTCTATGTGCTTCATGCCCATCAGGCCGGGCCCGACGACCGCCAGCCGTAAAACGGACATCGCACCCCCCTCGGCGGCAGCTCACGGGCGGCGAGTCGCCGCCACCCAGAAGGCAGACTAGAGCGGAAGCCCGACCTCGCCAAGCTGCGCCCGTAACGCATGATTAACTATAATTGCGCCATTCCTTCCCTCGAGACTCCGGGAGCAGATTCATGCCGGCTGTCAAACCTGACGCCCTTGACCGCGCCTCGCCTCCCGGCATCGTGAGGGATGGGCGCATACCGATCGCCTCTCCCGCCATGCCGCGGGCTTCCGATCTTGCGCCCTATCTCGAGAGGATCGACTCAGCGGGCTGGTACTCCAACTTCGGACCGCTGGTGATGGAGTTCGAGGCCCGCCTCGCCGCCCGATTCAGCCCGGGGACCTGCATCGTCACCCTCGCGAACGGCACCCTGGCCCTCACCCTTGCCCTCGAGGCCATGTCCCTGCCGAAGGGGTCGGTCTGCGCCCTGCCATCGTGGACCTTTGTCGCCACAGCTCATGCGGTGAGCATGGCGGGCCTCGTCCCCTGGTTCGTCGATGTCCATCCCGAAACGGGCGAACTGACGCCCGAAGGCCTGATCGCCCTCCTGCCTCAGGCGCCCGGGCCGGTGACGGCCGCCATTCCCGTTGCGCCCATGGGCCGCCCGATGGACTCCTCGGCCTGGCGCGACTTCCAGGACGCGACCGGCGTGAAGGTCGTCATTGATGCGGCCGCAGGCTTCGACTCAGCCGCTTCCGCCAAGGTTCCGGTGATGGTCAGTCTGCACGCCACCAAGACCCTTGGTGTCGGCGAGGGGGGCTTCATCGCCTCGGAGGATCCGGAGTTCAGCGCTCGGCTGCGGGCCATGACCAATTTCGCCTTCCTGGGAGACCGGGTCTCTCGGCATGTCGCCACCAACGCCAAGCTCAGCGAGTACGCCGCCGCCGTGGGGCTCGCCGCTCTGGACCGTTGGCCGGCCACCCGGAACCGCTACCTTGCCGCTGCGAGACGCCTCAGGATCGCCCTGTCAGATGCCCAGGAGGTGACCTTCCAGGAGGGGTGGGGTGTGGATTGGATCTCGAGCACCTGCCTGGTCCGCCTGCCCCCGGGCTCTGCGGCCCGGGTCGAAGCGGCCCTCGAGGCGAGTGGGATCGATACGCGCCGCTGGTGGGGGAACGGGTGCCATCTGGCGCCGGCGTTCAGGGACTGTCCCACCGGCGACCTCACCGCCACCGAGACCCTCGCCGCCTCCACCCTCGGACTGCCCTTCTTCGCGGATCTGAGCGCCGAACAGATCCACAGGACCGCGTGGGCTTTGAGGGGCGCCCTTGCGGGCCTCCAGTCTCAGATCAGTCGGAGTCCTCCCCATGACCCTTGAGGGTTTTCTCCTGGAAGGGGCGCCGCCCCAGCACATCGACGAGATCCGGGAGATCGTGGCGCGTTGGTCGGATGCATTTCCACCGCAGGATCTGGCGAGGCTGAACGACGTCAACGTCTACGAGGTCGTCACCGGCTGGCTTGAAGCTCCGGGGGTCGAGGACTCTGCGGTGCTCATGGTGGCTTCCGACCTCACCGCCCTGGCCCGCTGGCGTGGCCGCCCGGCGCCTGCAGTGGTCATGGGCCGGCTCAATGCGCTTACCCGTCCGATTCTCACCCGGATCTCGGATAGCCTGTCCATGACGCCGCGCCCGCTCTCCGCCGCGCACCTGCGCAGGGCCCATGTTCTCTTTGTCGGCGCGCTCCAGGACCCGACGCATGCGCCCTCCCAGCCAGCGGTGGCCTATGCGGCGGCTCTCGCGAGGGATCCGAAGGTCGAGCGGATCGAGATCGTACACTCCGGCGATCTCACATCCGACATGCGTGACTACATCCACGACGAGCTGGGAGGCTTCCCCGCGAGCAGGGGCATCGCCCTGATCTCCACCGCCGACAACCCCGACTTCCTGGCGGACGTCTTCGCTCGCGGGCCCTGCACCTTTCACTTCTGGTATGAACCGGCCCTCTCCCCCGTGATCAGTGTGGTGAGCCGGCTGGGGCCAACCCTCATGTTCGTCGATGGCGACGATGCGCCCGTCCAGTATGCCGACGTCTATTGGAGCCGTCGGTCGGAGGCGGAGGTTCGTGACCTCTGGGGCGGACAGGGCGCGCCGGCCGCTTTCGCCGCCAACCATGTCCAGGTCCTGCAATGCCCGGCGCGCGCCCTCCCGGCGCCAGAGCCCCTGCCCCGCGCCGCCCTCGGCCTTGCCGAGGAGGCGCTTGTCATCGCCACAGTCGGCGACCGCCTGGAGGCGGAGATGGACGAGTCCTACATCACCGGGATCGAGCTGGTGATCCGGGACCGGCCCAGCTGCGTCTGGATGGTGGCCGGCGCACTGCCGGACTATCTTTCAGACGCCTTCCAGCAGGTTCTGGGGCCCCGGTTCCTCCACATTCCGGAGCCCTCCGACCTCGCCAGGCTCATGACGACGGTGGATATCTACGCCAATCCGTTCCGCTCGGGCGGGGGCCGCGGCGCCGACCTTGCGGCGACGGCCGGAGCCTCCGTTCTCACCCTCGACCGCGGAGAGGTCGCCGGCATCGCGCCTCCGGACTTCCTGGCCCTGGACGCCGAGGATTACCTCCGACGGCTGGACGCCCTGATCGCGGTTCCGGAGCTCCTGGCGGCGCTGAAGGCGCGACAGGCCGAGCATTTGGCGCAGGTCGGAGACCAGAAGGCCCTTCTCTCCAGCCTCCAGAAGATGGTTCGCACCGCCGCCCAGCGCTATGCAGAGAGGGGGAACGGCTTGCCGCTTTCCCAGACCGTGTTCGCACCACAGGGCGCTCAAGCGGGGGGCGGCTGATCGTGGACCTCCTGAATCAAGCGGGCGCCGCAGGCACCCTGGTCATGGGGCTCCTGGGCCTGCTGCTGCCGAAGGCTGCCGCGCGCTTCGTCGGCCTGCAACCGCTCACCCCCGCGGGCCGGTCAGAGTTTCGGGCGACCTATGGGGGTCTTTGGGCGCCCCTGGCGCTGATGCCGCTGATCACACAGGACCCGATCGTCTTCGCCGTCAGCGGTCTGTGCTGGGCCGGCGCCGCTGCGGGCCGGGTCGTCTCCATCTTCCTGGATGACGCCCTGGACGCCCAGAACCTGAAGGCGGTGGCGTTCGAGCTGGTCTTCGCCACCCTGCTCCTCGTCGGCGACCCTTGGCGGGCCGTCCTGGCGCTGTTTGGCTGACGCCGGGACAGGCCCGCGGCCGGGACTCAAAGGGCGAAGGTGAAGCCGCCGTTCACCGGATAGACCTGTCCGGTGATCCAGCTTGAGGCGTCCGAGGACAGGAAGAGGACCATGTTGGCCACATCATCCGGCCGACCGGGCCTGCGGATGATGTACTTTTCCATCTGCCGCTTCAGCCGCTCGGGGTCGCCGTTCAGGGTCCGCTCCACCGCCGGGGTGGCGGTCAGGGCGATGGCGACGGAGTTGGCCGTAATCCCGTAGCGGCCCAGGGTCCGGGCCACCGAGCGCATGAAGCCGGCCGCGCCGGCCTTTCCCGCCGCGTAGATCTCCATGTTGGCGTCGCCCCAGCGGCCGGCGTCGGAGATGATGGTCACAATCCGCCCGGGCGCCTGGCGCTCGATCATGCCTGGGATGACGGCGCCGGTGCAGTTGATGACGCCGTAGAGATTGACCCCCAGGAAGGTCTGCCAGGTCTCCGGACCCGTCTCCCAGAAGGGCAGGCGGGCGTCCGCTGAAGGCGTCGCCCCGGCATTTCCGGCGTTGTTGACGAGCACGCCGATGGCGCCGAGATCGGATGAGGCCTTGGCCACCATCTCCTTGACGGCCGCCTGGTTCGAGACGTCGCACTGCAGGGCCAGGGCCCTGCCGCCTGCGGCGCGAACCTCCTCGGCCACGGCCTCGGCCCGCTCCAGGACGAAGTCATTGACCACCACCCCGCCGCTGTTGGCGGCGCCGCCCAGGTGAAGGGCGATCTGTCGCCCGACGCCCTGGCCTGCGCCGGTCACCAGGGCCACGCGTCCGCCCAGATCCAGAATGTCCGTCATCTTGTCTCCTCCCTCGCTCCTGCGGGTTCCTGCCCATCCTAGAGCGTCTTTGGCCGCCGTTGAAAACGGGATTTGTCGTGTCATCGCGTTCGGCGCGCCTCGAAGGGCGGCTTCGGTCGTCCTGTATTGGGACAATCGGTCGATCCTGGACGGGCCTGCGCCCCCGGCGCGCCCTGGACACTGAGTCCACCGCCCGCCGGCGCGGGTATCTGCGTGTCCATGCGACCGGGGAAAGGCCCTGAAGAGAGCCGGCGGACAGCGGAAAACCTCGCAATTCTAGGTAGATCGCGGGCGTTAACTTTATTGGAAGCTCGACTTCGGGTTGAGCCGACGAAGTCCACTGGAAAACAGGCGCTTGGCGTC
Organism: Phenylobacterium sp.; assembly: GCA_020402585.1. Taxonomy (GTDB): domain Bacteria; phylum Pseudomonadota; class Alphaproteobacteria; order Caulobacterales; family Caulobacteraceae; genus Phenylobacterium. The sequence continues at coordinate 29,077 of JADBZH010000016.1, forward strand.
CGTCAGAACTTTCTCTATGTCTCGAAATTGCACGAAACATGGTTAACAACCTCAGGGAGAATCTGGCACGTGACTTGCTGGAGACTTCCTGAGGATCCCGGCGGGGCGCCATCTGGCGCATCGTGGGAATCAAGGTCCCGGCCTCTCTCCCGGGGGCATGTGTTGATGAAGGATGACGCCATGAAGGCCATCAGGATTCTTTCGGCTTCAACTGTCCTCGCCCTGGCCATGGGGTGCGGAAGCGCCTACGCGGCCGGCACGGACACCGAGTCGGCGAGCGCCAAGGCGGACATCATCCAGGCGATCACCGTCAGCAAGACGTCCGACCTCGCCTTCGGCCGGGCCGCCATCCCGACCTCGGCCGGCACAACGACGGTCGTTCTGTCCACGGCGAACGTCCAGTCGGGCACCGCCGACTTCGTGAGCACCCAGACCACGTCGAATGCGGTCTTCGCTGTCGCGGGTGAGGGCACCTACGCCTACACCCCCCTGATCACGGTCACGGACGCGGGGCTCACGGGGCTGACCCTGTCGGGGATGAAGGCCAAGTGCGGCGCGGGCGCCGACCAGAACCTCACCCTCGGATCGGCCACGGGCCTGACCGGATGCGCCCTGACGGCTGGCGCCGATACCGTCAGGGTCGGCGGCACCCTGAGCATCTCCACGACCGCGACGGCGGGCTCCGCGAAGACTGTGGGGACGATCCAGGTCGTGGTATCGTACAACTGAACGCCCTTCGAAGGGGAGACGGGCCTTGCGTGCGCAGATCCTCGCCCTGTTGTTGATCACCGTCCTGGCCCCTTCGCCGGCGTCGGCGGCTCCTGAAGACCGTTTAACCGCCTTTGCCCTGGCGGACATCGCTCCCGCCGCCGCCGCCTCGCTCCAGAGGGCCACGGAGCTCCTGTTTGGTTCGACGCCGGGCGTTCTGACGACGCGGATTCCCGGGGGCGGACCGGTCAGCCTCACAGCCACCGGCGTTGACCCGGAAACGGGCGCCTTCACCTTCGCCGCCGAGGCTGCAGCCGCTTCGGACCTGAGCGCCCTGATGGCCGAGCTCGCCGCCGGAGGCTCACGGAGGGTCGGCGGCCTTCCGCTCATCGGCGTCATCAACGGTCAGGCCGTCCAGCTGATCGTGTTGGGCGCTGAACAGGGCGACGGCGGCGCGACCTCCCTGAGGCTGCTCCTGGCCTTCGATTGAGGCCCTGGCCGTGATGATCTCAACGGCCCCAGCCTTGCGGAACATGCTTTTGGCGTCGGTCCTTGTGATGTCGGCGGGCCCCTGTTTCGCCGCCGGTCCCACGATCACGACGGAGGCCGACCTTCAGTTCGGCCGCTTCCTCGCCGCGTCGGCGCTGCCGGTGCGGGTGACGGTCAGCACGAACGGCGGCCGGACGACGGACAACGGCGTCCTCCTCGCCGGCGAGAGCCCTCAGCCGGCGCAGTTCGCGGTCAGCGGCGTCAGCAACGCCATCTTCCAGGCCTCGATCTCCCTGGGGTTCTCAGGACCCTCCGGGGTGAACCTGGAGTCCCTCACCGCCACCTGCGGCGCCGGGTCCACCTTCACGTCAGGCGTCCTCTCGGGCTGCCAGTTCAGCCCCGCCGGAACCGCGACCATTCATGTCGGCGGGACCCTCGTGGTTGACGCCGGCCGATCATCGACGTCTGTCTCAGCCTTCAACGCGATTACTGTTCAGGTCAGCAACTGATGAAACCGAGGCCTTTCCTTCCGAAGGGGCGCCCAGCGCCCGCCGGACCTCGCCACAGACCGGCCGGCACGTGCGGGATCAAGCCCGCCGACCGATATCGCCCCCGGTTGGGCCTGCCGCTTCCCCTGATTATCGCGCTGGTCCTCGCCGTGCCGTCCACGGCGCTTGCGGACCTGATGCTCTACCCGACCCGGATCATCATTTCCGGCGCTCAGCGCAGCGCACAGGTGGAGATCGTCAACCGCGGGCAGAAGCCGGAGACCTACCGGATCAGCCTGGTCAACCGGCGGATGAATGAGGCGGGCGACATCATCCCTGCGGAGACCCCCGAAGCCGGTGAGCAGTTTGCAGAGACGATGCTGGTCTTCTCGCCACGACAGGTGACCCTGCAGCCCGGCCAGTCCCAGACGGTCCGGGTCTCGGTGCGCCGGCCGGCCGGTCTCGCTGATGGCGAGTACAGGTCGCACCTCCAGTTCGAACGCCAGCCGGACATCAATCCTCAGAACAATCTCGAGACCGTCAACGAGACCGCCCGGGATCAGGTCTCGGTCAACCTCGAAGCCCTCATCGGGGCCTCCATCCCCGTGATCATCCGTCAGGGCCAGACCCAGGCCGAGGTCAGCCTCCAGAACCTCACCCTGTCCCCGGGCGCCGGAGACCAGCCGCCCATGCTCGGTTTCTCCTTCCGGAGAACGGGCTCCCAGTCGGTCTATGGCGATGTTGTCGCCACCTTCACTCCGGCGAATGGAAAACCGGTGGAGGTCGGGCGATTCTCGGGGGTGGCGGTCTATGTGCCGAACCCCGTGCGCCAGGCCCAGATTCCCCTTCGCCCGCCTGCTGGCGTCGCCCTCCGGAACGGCGCCCTTCGGCTGACCTACTCGGAGCGGACGTCCGCCGGCGGCAAGCTCCTGGCCGACGCCCGGCTGGTCCTTCCGTGAACGCAGACTGAGCCCGACCGGGCCGGTGAGCGGACACAGCGCCATGGTGAAGCTCAGAGGGACAGCTACCCGCCCCCTCGCCCTCGGGGCGACGATCCTCGTCCTGGCGGGGGGCGCGTGCATTGGCGAGGCCTCGGCTCTTGCGCTTGAGGTCCCGACTGAGACCGCCTCCGGTCCCGCCGGCCTCCCAGAAGACGACAGCCGGTCCCTCAACCTGCTCATCGCCAGCCTGACCCTGGATCGCAGGACCCTCTCCGACACGGTCTATCTTTACGAGTCCGGAGACGATGTCCTCCTGCCCGTCGGTGAGCTGGCCCGCCAGCTGACGATCGGCGTCACGGTCGATCCGGACGCCCGGACGGCCTCAGGCTTCCTCCTGAGGGAGGACTCGGGCTTCCGCATTGATCCCGCCGCCGGCAAGGTCACCCTGCCTGACCGGCAGGAAGACTTCGACGCCCGCAAGGTGCGCTGGATTGATGGCGACCTCTACGTTCCCAGCCGGCTCCTGTCCCGCTGGTGGCCGGTGGACTTCAAGTTCAGCATGAACGCCCTGACCCTCGAGGTCCTGCCTCGGGAAAGGCTGCCCATCCAGCTGAGGCTGGAACGCGAAAGCGCGGCCTCCAAACTCGGACGCCAGGCGGAGTATGTCGATCCCGGCTTCCTGCGGTTGCCCAACCCTTACGCCCTGGCCTCGGTCCCGATGATCGATCTCTCCCTCGGGCTGGAAGTGAACCGCACGGACAAGAAGACGTCGAACACCACCGCATTCTCGGCCACGCTTTCCGGCGACCTCCTGGGCATGGAGGCGTCCGGCTACGCCTCGGCGAGCAGCGAGCTCCCCCGACCCGAGGCCCGCCTCACCCTTTCCCGGAGCGATCCTGACGGCGGCCTGTTCGGGCCCCTCAGGGCGACCCAGGTGCAGCTCGGGGAGGTCGGCCTCCCGGCCTTGAAGAACGTCCTGTCCGGCGGCGGCACAGGCACAGGCGTCACCCTCAGCAACCGGCCGCTCAACGCCGCCAGCAGTTACGGCCTCCAGACCCTGAGGGGAGAGCTGCCGCCGGGGTGGGACGTAACCCTCTACTTCAACGACGCCCTGATCGCCTTCGCCCAGGCCCGGGGCGACGGCCTCTACGAGTTTCCCGACCAGCCCCTGGTCTTCGGCCGGAATGAGTTCCGCCTCGTTTTCAACGGCCCTCTCGGCCAGCGCCGGGTCGAGACCCAGGTCTACACCCTGGACCAGACCGTCACGAAACCGGGGGAGTTCTACTACTTTGCGGGCGCGCAAAGGGGCGACAAGCGCACGGCCCGTTCGACCCTGCAGATGGACCTCGGGATCGCCAAGGGCCTCTCCATGACGGCGGGCGCCGTTCACATCGAGCGCCAGGACAATCTCCGGACAGGCTCTCCCCTGGACAGCACCTTCCTTAATGTGGGCCTGCGTGCGGCAGCCCTGGGGTCCCTGTTCAACCTGGATCACACGCAGGACGTGAAGAGCGGCGGCGCCACGGAGATCGGTGTCCGGACGATGATTCAGCAAGTGGCGGTCGACGCTTCCCGAACCTGGATCACCGGCCTGGTCAGCGACGAGTACGGGCGGATCGAAGACCCGCTGCGGGTCCGTGACCAGGTGCGACTCACCGGCGCCCTGAACCTCTCGGATAAGACGCGACTGCCCTTCACCCTCGACTTCCGACACGAGGCGACCGGCTCAGGGATCCGGACCTATAAGATCCAGCCGCGTCTCTCCCTGAACGCGGGCGGAGCCAGCTTCACCAACGCCCTTGACTGGCAGCTCGCCCCCGGGGGCGACAGCATCGCGGGCGTTCTCCAGGCTAGCCAGCGCGTCGCGGGCGTGGGGGTGAGCGGCCAGCTGGCCTACATGCTCCGGCCCGACATCAAGCTGAGCAGCTTCGCCATGAACCTCGACAGGAGCCTCGGGGAGAACAACCGTCTTTCTCTTGGCGTCGTCCAGACTTTTGGCCCGGCCAAGACAACGTTGACGGCGGGCTGGACCCGCAACTTCGGCGCCTTCAGCGTGGGCTTCAGCGGGCTGTACGGCGGGTCCCGGAATGTCGGGGCGGGCCTGCAGATCACGACTGCCCTCGGCCGGAATCCGAGAAGCGGCCGGGCCATGAGCGACTGGAGGCCCATGGCGGGTTCCGGCGCTGTCTCGGCCAAGGTCTTTCTGGACTCCAATTTCAACGGCCGGTTCGACGCGGGCGAGGAGCCGATCGAGAACGCAGGGTTCACGGTCAACGGCAGCGGCCGGCAGGGAGGGCGAACCGACGCCCGGGGCGAGACCTTGCTGACGCGACTCCAGCCCCGCGCCTATGCTGACCTGGCGTTGGACCCCAGCTCCCTCGAGGACGTCCAGTGGCAGCCCACGCGCCCTGGGGTCCGTATCCTGCCGCGCCCCGGAAAGGTGCAGATGATCGACTTCCCTGTCGTTCTGACCTCCGAGATCGACGGCGTCATCTATCTCCGGTCGGACGACGGCCGTCGTGGGATCGGTAATGCGAGGCTGCAGCTCGTCGACTCTGCAGGCAAGGTCGTTTCTGAGACCGTCAGCGGCGGCGATGGCTACTACATCATGCCCAACGTCCGGCCGGGAACCTATCGGCTCCGGATCTCGCCTGAGCAGCTGACCGGCCTTCGGCTCACCGCCGACGAGGCCCCGGAGGTCACCATCAACGACCGGGCCGACTTCGTGAACGGGGTCGATATCACCCTCAGCCGGGTGCGATGACAGCCCCGGCCCCCCGCCGCCCCGAAGCGGCGATCAGTCCATCAGCCGCTGCATGAGGTAGGTGTATTCCAGGGCCTGCCGGAGAGCCCTCTCGTTGAGGTTCGCCGCGGCGGCGTGACCCCCGTCCATGTTCTCGTAGTAGAGGAAGTCGTAGCCAAGGTCCTTCAGCCGGGCGGCCGCCTTGCGGGCGTGGGCCGGGTGGACCCGGTCATCCTTGGTCGAGGTCTCGATGAAGACGGTGGGATAGGGCCGCCCCGACCTCAGGTTCTGGTAGGGCGAATAGCTGAGCAGCATCTCGCGCTCCGCCGGCACGGCCGGGTCCCCGTACTCTCCCACCCAGGAGGCGCCGGCGCCGATCTGGGTGTAGCGGATCATGTCGAACAGGGGCACCTGGATGACCACGGCGTTGTAGAGTTCCGGACGCTGGGTCAGGGCTACGCCCATGAGAAGGCCGCCGTTCGACCCCCCCATGATCCCCAGCCGCCGGGGCGAGGTGTAGCCGCGACGGATGAGGTCTTCGGAGACGGCGAAGAAGTCCTCATAGACCCGCATCCGGTCCAGCTTCAGGCCGGCGTTGTGCCAGCGCGGCCCGAACTCGCCGCCGCCCCGGATGTTCGCCACCACATAGATCCCGCCCCGCTCCACCCAGAGCTTCCCGGGCGTGGCGGCGTAGGCCGGCGTCTGGCTGACCAGGAAACCGCCATAGGCGTAGAGGAGGGTCGGGTTGGAGCCGTCCATCGGGGCATCCTTCCGGCGGACGACCGAGTAGGGGACCCGCGTCCCGTCCTTCGAGACCGCCCAGTGCTGCTCGGCGATCATGCCCGAGGCGTCGAACCGGGCCGGCAGGCTGCGCAGGCGCTCCGGCGCGCCGCCTGTGGCGTCCGCCAGCCACTGGCTGGTCGGGGACAGGTAGCCCGCCGCGCTGACCAGGATCCTGTCGCCATCCCGGCTGACCGAGGTGAGGGTCAGGGTCGAGTCCGCCGGCAGGGCGAGGGTCTCGGAGGTCCAGCCGGCGCCGGACCGTTTCAGGCTGCGGACCTGGCCCCGGACATTATCCAGGAGGCCGATGACCAGCCGGTCCCGGGTCGAGGCGACCTGTTCGATGCTCTGGCTCTCGGTCGGACGCAGGACAAGGTCCGGCCTCAGGGCTCCCGGTTCAGCCCGGACAGCGGCCAGGTCGAAGTCGACGAGGTCACCGGCCTTCAGGCCGGCCGCCGCCCAGTCGGCCTCCAGGCTGACCACCAGCCGGCCGGCGACCAGGGCCTGGACGGTTGAGCGCAGGGGCAGGGCCAGCTTCAGGGTCCGGTTTCCAACCAGCAGGTGATGCTCGGCGCTGAAGGTATCGAGGGGTCGGGTCAGGATCACGGCCTCGACCTCTCCCCCGGCGTTCCGGAAGACCTGCCCGTTGACCCCGTAACCGCCGTCCTTCCGGTCGCCGCGGAACACCTCCGGGGCCTCGGCGAGCGTCTGGCCCCGCTTCAGCAGACGCGCGACGTAGGGATAGCCCGAGACGGTGCTCTCCGCCGGAGAGAGGGCCGTGACGACCAGCAGGGTGTCGCGGTCGATCCAGTCAAAGCGGTGCTTGCCCTCCGGCAGGCTGAACCCGCCGTCCAGGAACCGGCCCTCGCGGGCGTCGAACTCCCGCACCGTCACGGCGTCCTTGCCGCCATTGGACAGGCTCACCAGGCAGAGCCGATTGTCCGGCGCCAGACAGTCGACCCCGGCGAAGACCCAGTTGCCGCCCTCCGACTTGGCCAGGGCGTCGACGTCGAGGATCGTGCGCCAGGCCGGAGCGCCCGACCGGTAGCCAGCAAGGTCGGTCTCGCGCCAAAGGCCGCGGACATGGGTGCGGTCCTGCCAGAAGTCCCGGATTCTTTCCCCGCCGGCGAGGGCGATCCCGGGAATGCGGTCCGGGGCCGTCGCAATGGCCTGGGCCTCCGCATAGAGGCCGGCATAGCGCGGGTCGTTCTGCAGCCGGGGCAGGGAGCGGGCATTCTCGGCCTTCGCCCAGGTGAGGGCGCGCTCGCCCTCGATCTCCTCCATCCAGGTGAAGGGGTCATCCCCAGCTCGGGCTTCGGTCATCGCAAGGGTCCCCAGGAGGAGTGACGCCGCCAGGGCGGCCGGGCGCAGGACGTTCCGCATCATCGCGTCTCCGGATGGGGCGGTTTTCGACAGAGGCCCCTGCCGCGCCGCCGCCTCTGTGCTAGCCTTCTCCCGGGCCGGGCGGAAGTCCCGGGCGGGAGGAAACCGACATGTTCACGAGAAGCCTGATCCTCGCAGCGGCGGCGGGCGCAAGCCTGGCTGCGGCCCCGGCCCTGGCGGCGCCCGCCCGGCCGAACATCATCGTCATCATCGCCGATGACCTGGGCTTTGGCGACACCGGCGCCTACGGCTCGCCGCAGGTGAAGACCCCCCATATCGACGCCCTCGCCCGGGACGGGGTTCGCTTCACCCAGGGCTATGTCGCCCATCCGGTCTGCGCGCCGTCCCGCGCCGCCCTCATGACCGGCCGCTACCAGACCCGCTTCGGCTATGAGTTCAATCCTGTCGGCCGGGATCGGACGGGCGGCGTCTCCCGGGACGAGGTCTTCCTGCCCCAGGTGCTGAAGGACGCCGGGTATTCGACCGGCATGGTCGGCAAGTGGCACCTGGGCCAGCCTTCGGGCTACCACCCCCTCGACCGCGGTTTTGACAGCTTCTTCGGCATCATGACCGGCGCCACGGCCTTCATGACCGACTTCCAGGCCGGCGACGAGGAGATCACCCCGCCTGGCGCCGAAGCCTCCTTCGGCATCGCTGAAGGGGTCCGGGCTCCCCCCGGCGCAACCGAGGCCGAGAAGATGACCCTCCTGCGCAAGGCCGCCCCCGTCTATCGCGGCCGCGAGGCGGTGGAGGAGGACGCCTACCTCACCGACGCCTTCACGCGAGAGGCCATCAGCTTCATCGACGCCGCCGCAGGACGCCCCTTCTTCCTCTATCTCGCCCATGCGGCGCCGCATACGCCCCTGCAGGCGCCGGCCCGCTACATCGCACGCAACAGCGACATCCCGGACAAGGGCCAGAGGGTCTACGCCGCGATGGTCACCGCCCTGGACGACGGGGTCGGACGGATCCGGGCGGAGCTCAAGGCCCGGGACCTGGAGAAGAACACCGTCATCGTCTTTCTGTCCGACAACGGCTGCGCCGGCTATGTCGGGACGGCCTGCAGCAACGGTCCGCTGAACGGCTTCAAGGGCCTGCACCTCGAGGGCGGCGTGCGGGTGCCCTACATCATCTCCGCGCCCGGGCGCTTCCGCCGCGGCGGGGTGGAGGACCAGGTGGTTTCCAGCCTCGACATCGTCCCCACGGCCGCCGCCCTCGCGGGGGCGACCCTGCCGAAAGGGACAGACGGCGAGAATCTCGTCCCCTATCTTTCCGGTCCGAAGCCGAAGGGCTTCGAGCGCCGGCTTTTCTGGCGCTCGGGCCCCAACACCGCCGTGCGCGACGGCGCCTGGAAGCTGTGGAGCGTCAACCGGGCCGAACCGGGCGAGTCCGAGAGCCTCTCGGCCGGCATCACCCCCGATGGCGTCCAGGCCCGGGTCTCTGCCCAGGGCGTCTATGACATGCTCTACAACCTGGCCGAGGACCCCGGCGAGAGCCGCAACCTCGCCGCCACCCGCCCAGAGGTCGTCGCCCGCCTGAAGGCCGAGATCACCGAGTGGGACCGGGGCAATGTCCCGGCCCAGTGGACCAGCATGCGCCAGGCGGTCCGCCGCCATGAGGGCCAGATGCTGAAGATCTATCCCTGAACCCACCCATCCGAAGCCGAGGCGCCATGTCCGACTCCTTTTCCCGCCACCTGGTCGACCCTGAGCTCCTGCCCATGCTCGACGCCTTCCCGACCACCGTCCTGACCGAGGCCATGCTGCCGGGCATGCGGGGCCGGGGCTCCTGGTTTCCCGCCGACCCCAAGGATGCAGAGCGGACCGACCAGGTCCTGCGCACCATCCCGGGCCGCGCCGGCGACCCCGACGTGGAGATCCTCATCTACCGGCCCCGGGGCGTCGAGGGGGCCCTGCCCTGCATTCTTCATGTCCACGGTGGCGGCTATGTCACCGGGCGCGCCGATGGCAACGAGGCGATGCACCGGCCCATGGCCGCCGACCTTGGCTGCGTCATCGTCACGGTGGAGTACCGGCTGGCGCCCGAGACCCGGTTCCCGGGCGCCGTCGAGGACTGCTACGCCGCCCTGGCCTGGACCTTCGCCAACGCCGCCGAACTGGGGGTCGACCCGGCCCGGGTCGGGGTTATGGGCGAAAGCGCCGGCGGCGGCCTGGCCGCCAGCCTCGCCCTGCTGGCCCGGGACCGGGGCGAGTACGCCCTGGCCTTCCAGCACCTCATCTATCCCATGATCGACGACCGCTCCTGCACGCGGCCCGACCCCCACCCGACGGTGGGCGAGTTCATCTGGACGCCGCACAACAACCGCTTTGGCTGGGCGGCCCTGCTCGGGCATGAACCGGGGATCGAAGGGGTCTCACCCTACGCCGCCGCCGCCCGGGCCGAGAGCCTTGCGGGCCTGCCGCCGACCTTCATCGCCACCGGCGCCCTGGACCTCTTCCTGGAGGAGAACCTGGAGTACGCCCGTCGCCTCACCCGCGAGGGTGTCCCGACCGAGGTGCACGTCTATCCCGGCGCCTTCCACGCCTTCCAGGTCATGCGCGGCGCCCGCGTGGCGCAGTCCGCCGAGCGCGACAGCCGGGCGGCCCTTGACCGCTTCCTGAACGGGTGAGGTCAGCCAGGGTTCCGGGCGCTCACCAGCCAGGTCGCCGAGGGCATGTAGACGGCGTCCCCACGGAGCCAGGGCGAGACCGCCGTCCTCACCCGGTCGCGCAGGACGGGGGCCAGGTCTGGCCGCTCTCGCAGGATTGCGCCGAGGGGCCCGACCCGGAAGCTCATCCCCACCGTTCCTTCAAGGTCCAGGCCGCCGATCGCCTCGTCATGGGGGCTGATATCGATCCCGGTGAATCCCGCCGCGGTCAGGATCCCGCGCACCCTGTCCGGGTCGGCGAAGGCGAAGGGCCCCGGCGTCCCCGGCTCCGGCGGCGGCGCGGGTGGGACGAGGCCGGCGGCGGCCTCGGCGGGCAGGCGCATCCACAGGTTCTCGGCCAGGGGGCGCCAGCAGACGAAGGCCAGCCGGCCGCCGGGCCGCAGGCTCCGTCGCAGGTTGTCGAAGGCGGCGGCCGGGTCCGCGAAGAACATCACGCCAAAACGCGAGAAGACGGCGTCCCGGTCGTCAGGAAGCGATGCGGTCTGGGCGTCGGCCTCCCGGAAGTCGAGGTTGCGGACGCCGGAGGCCGCGGCCCGGCCTCGGGCGACCTCCAGCATGGGCGCCGAGATGTCGAGGCCCAGCACCCCACCCTCCGGCGCCACCCGCCGGGCCAGCTCCAGGCTGGTGTCGCCGCAGCCGCAGCCGACATCGAGGACCTGCTCCCCCGGCGCCGGAGCCAGCCGGTCCATGGCCGCCAGGCCCAGGGGGCGGATCTGTCGGTCGATACGGTCCTGGAGATCGGCCCAGGTCCGGCCCGCCGTGTCGTTCCAATAGGCGACCTGGGCCGCGTTCGCCGTACTCATGCCGGATTTTCCTTGCAGACGGACAGTATGGGCCTAGCCTGGCTCCGGCGCGCCCCGCCGACCACCGTGCCGCCTTCCGGGGGAATTCACCAGATGCTGTCGAAAGCCCTTGTCCTCGCGGTCCTCCTGGCGCTGGGCGTCTTCGGCGGGCCCGCCCTGGCGGAGGCTCCGCCCGAGGGTCTCGAGGCGCGCCTCGACGCCATCCTCGCCCGCGGCGCCCATGGCGTCTCCGTCCTCGTCTACCGGGACAAGGCGCTGCTCTACCGGGTGGACCGCGGAAACATCGCGCCGGATGCGGTCCTGCCCATCGCCTCGGGGACCAAGTGGATGACCGCCGCCCTGGTCATGACCCTGGTCGACGAGGGACGCCTGTCCCTCGACGAGCCGATCGGCCGGCGCCTGCCGGAGTTCCAGGGCCCCTCCGGCGAGATCACCCTGCGCCAGCTGCTCTCCTACACAGCCGGCCAGGGCGGCCTGATGGGCATGTCCGACCTTCTCCAGGCGTCGGGGATCACCCTGGCCGAGTCGGCCGCCCGGATCGCCCGGCGTCCGCAGGCGGATCCTCCGGGAACGGTCTTCCGGTACGGCGGCCCGTCCTTCCAGGTGGCGGGGGCGCTGGTCGAGAAGGTCACCGGACAGCGGTGGGCGGACCTGTTTGAGGCGCGCATCGCCCGGCCGCTCGGCATGACGTCAACGACCTGGGGCCATCCCCTGCGCCCGGATCTTGATCCGGCGACCGTCCACAATCCCAATCTCCAGGGCGGCGTCTACACCACCGCCGCCGACTATGGCCGCTTCCTGGGAATGCTGGCGGGACGGGGCGTCCTGGACGGCCAGCGTGTGCTCTCCGAGGCCGCCATCGCCGAACTGCAGACGATCCAGACCGCAGGCAAGCCCATGGCCTATCGCCCCCCCGGGCTGTCGGACATTGAAGCCTATGGCCTGGGGAACTGGTGTGAGCTCGCCGGGACGGAGGGCGATTGCGTCCTGGCCTCCAGCCCCGGCGCCTTTGGCGTCTATCCCTGGATCGACCGCCGGACCGGCCTCTACGGCCTGTTCTTCATGAAGCACCAGCTGCCCCTGGTGGTGGGACCCACCCGGCAGGCCCGGGCCCTCATCCTCTCCGCGGCGCCCTGATCCCCCTCAGGCCGACAGGGCGTAGTCCTCCAGGACGGGCGCCTTCATCTCGGCCTCGAAGGTCTCGTAGGACCAGGGGTAGGTGGCGACATTGCCATGGGCGTCAAAGTACCAGCTGCGGCAGCCCGAGGCCCAGATGGACCCGGCCAGCTTGTCCTTCAGCGCCTGGGTCCAGGCCTGGGTGGGTTCCTCCCGGGGCGTGATCTCCCGGGCCCGGCCCGCCAGCAACAGGTCCACGAGCTGGAGCACATAATCCAGCTGGCGCTCGGCCGTCATCAGGAAGGAGAAGTTGCCGAGGGGGCTGTTGGGTCCGCCCAGCATGAACCAGTTGGGCAGGTCGGGAACCGTGACCCCGCGATAGGTGACATTGCCCTTCGCCCAGGTCTCGGAGAGCGGTCGCCCGCTGCGTCCGGTGATGTGCATGTCGCCGAAGGGGTGATGGGCGTCAAAGCCCGTGGCCAGGACCAGGATGTCCAGTTCATGGAGCCGCCCGTCCGCCGTCCGCACCCCGCCGGCCTCGATCCGGGAAATGCCGTCGGTGACCAGCTCGGCGTCAGGTCTCTGGATGGCCGGATAGAACAGGCTGGAGACGATCAGTCGCTTGCAGCCCATCCGGTAGTCGGGGGTCAGCCGGGCCCGAAGCTCCGGGTCGGCCACGGTGTTCAGGTTGTCCAGGCAGGCCTGGGCCATCCGGGCGTAGACATCCGGGGCCTCGCCCGCCACCGCCGCGCAGAAGGCGCCGTTGAAGGCCTGGGCGAGGTGGGCGTACTGGTCCGCCAGCAGGGCCGGGTCGGCCCGATAGGCGGCGCGCTTCTCTTCGGCGATCGGCAGGTTGGGCTCAGGCAGGATCCACTGCGGGGTGCGCTGGAAGAGGCTGACCTTCGCCGCCCGATCGACGATGGCGGGAACCACCTGGATGGCTGTGGATCCGGTGCCGATCACGCCGATCCGCTTCCCCTCCAGGGGGATGGAGTGATCCCAGCGCGCCGTGTGGAAGGCCGCGCCCGCGAAATCTCCAAGGCCCTCGATGTCCGGCAGGGCGGGATGGTGCAGGATCCCCACCGCCGTGATGACGGCGTCGAAACGGCCCTGTGGCCCCTGTGTGGTGAGAATCTCCCAGGCGCCATCCTTCCAGGCGGCCGACAGGACCTCGCTGTTGAACTGGACCCGGGCCTCGACCCCGTAATCCGCCGCCACCTTGCGCATGTAGGCCTGGATCTCGGGCCCCGGGGAGTACTTGTGGCTCCAGTCCGGATTGGGAGCGAAGGAGAAGCGATAGAGGTGGGAGGGCACATCGCAGGTGATCCCGGGATAGGTGTTATCCCGCCAGGTCCCGCCCGGCTCTCCGGCCTTTTCGAAGATCACCAGGTCGCTCACGCCGCGCTCGCGCAGCCGGATCGCCGTGGCGATGCCTCCCGCGCCCGCGCCGATCACTGCGATCCTTAGTCCCCGTCGGGTCCCGGCCATGGAGGTCCTCCTGCTGAAGCCGGATTGTCCTACACTCGCGGCCCGGGTGGAAGGCCCCGGGATCCGTGACGCCGTCGGCGCCTGCGCCGATTTTTTCGGCACGCCCCTTGCGCCCCAAGGCCGGGTCTCCCACTTCGTAGTGGCGGCCCGGGCCCCTCTGGCGCTTCCAGCGAAGCGCGATGTCGGACCGCATCGGGTGCGCTCGATGCCGGGTCCGGGGCCTTCCCTTCCCCCCCCAAAGCCAACCGGGTCCGGCGTCGGGCGCTCCCAAGCCACAGAGGAGCCCCGACATGAGCCTTTCCGCCTTCAGCCAGACCCCCCGAAGACCGGGCGTCGCGGTCGAGTTCCAGGACGCCTGGACCCCCGGCGACCTCGTCCAGTTCGAAGCCCTGGTCAGTGCCTGCGCCCTCGTCGCCCAGTCCGACGGCTGGGTGACGCCGGAGGAGACCCGCCGGGTCGCCGAACGCATGCGCACCCTGCCGGCCCTGGATGTCTTCGGCGTCGAGGATGTCATCGAGGCCTTCGAGGCCCGGATCGCCGATTTCAACCGCGACCCCGACATGGCGCACGCCGTCGCCGAGGCCTCGATCCGCCGGCTGCGCGAGAAGCCCGCCGCGGCTCGCGCCGTGGCCGCCGCCGCCTGCGCCGTCGCCTCGGCGGACGGCGGGTTTGACGCCGAGGAAAGGCAGACTATAATGAGGTTGTGCGCAATCCTGATCCTGTCCCCTCAGGATCTGGATCTGGTGGCGCCCCGCAGGAGGCGGACATGAGAGTTCAGCCAGCTGATCCCATGGCCTGGATGTACGTCCAGCCGATGACCGTCCAGCCGGTCTCCGGCGCGGAGACCGTAGCCCCCATCAAGCCTGCCGAACCTTCATCCGAGTCCGGGATGCGTCCCGACGACGACCGCCGCCCCCGGGATCCCGAGCGCCGGATCGACCTCAAGGTCTGATCATCCCCTGACGCCCACGACCTTCGGGCGGGCGGTTCCTCCGTGTCTCTGATCCACTGGGCGCGATGTCCGGGGACTCGCCGGCGCCTGTGTTTGGCGCCATCATCCGGCGAGGGCCTTGGGTCCCGCCTTGGGGAGCAAGCATGGCGTTTTCCCGGATACTGGTCTCCGCCTTGCTGGCGCTCTGCCTGGCCGGCCCAGCCTGGGGGGATGGCGCCATTGTCCGGATCCTGACCGCCCAGGACGGAGACCGGCTGGCCCGGCTCGACGCCACCCGCGCCGCCGCCCTGGCCGAGGCCCGGACCCGCGGCGCCCCAGGCGACCTGGCCTTGCTCGAAAGGGTCATCTCGGGGCGCCTGATCTCTGTCCGGGAGTCAGACCTGACGGGCGAGTGGCGCTGCCGGACCCTCAAGCTGGGCAAGGCGGCCGGTCTCGTCGTCTATGGCTGGTTCCGGTGCCGCATCGTAGATGACGGCGCCGGGTGGCGGCTGGACAAGCTTACCGGATCCCAGAGAGTCAGCGGTCGCTTCTACGATGATGGCGAGACCCGGATGACCTTCGTCGGAGCCCTGTCCTTCGGCGACGAACCTCGCGCCGCCTACGGTCAGCCGGGCGCCCGAAACCAGGCGGGGGTCGCTGTCCGCCCAGGCCGGGATCGCCTCCGGCTGGAGTTTCCCGAGCCGGAATTCGAGTCCGCCTTCGACATCTTGGACCTGGAGCGGGTGAAGCCCGCCCGGAAATGAAAGGGAGCCGACTGTGCCTGAACTTGCCCACTTTCCCGCCGACGCAGATCCCGACCAGATCCAGGAACGCCTCCTCGCTGACGGCGCCGTCATCCTGGACGCCGTCCTGACCCCGGGTGAGGCGGACGCCGTCCGCGCCGAACTCGATCCCTGGGTCCAGGCCACGGCGCCGGGCCGCGACGGCTTCACCGGCTTCAGGACCACCCGGACCGGCGCCCTGGCCGCCCGGTCCCCGCTCTGCCGGGACCTGATCCGGGATCCTCGGGTGCTCGCCCAATGCGACCGCATCCTGCTGCCCGTCTGCGAGCGTTACCAGCTCCATCTCGGCCAGGTGATCCGCATCATGCCGGGCGAGAAGGCCCAGAGCCTTCACAAGGACCGCTGGGCCTGGGGAACCCATCTCCGGGACGTAGAGCCCCAGCTCAACACCATCTGGGCGCTGACGGATTTTACCCGGGACAATGGCGCCACCCAGGTCGTTCCGGGCTCTACCGGCTGGCCGGATGACCGGCGCGCCGATCCCTCGGAGGTCACACAGGCCGTCATGGAGCGGGGCTCGGTCCTGGTCTACACCGGGAGCGTGGTCCACGGCGGAGGGGCCAACCGGTCTGACGGCGACCGCGTGGGGCTGAACATCACCTACGCCCTGGGTTGGCTGCGGCAGGAAGAGAACCAGTACCTGGCCTGCCCGCCTGAGGTCGCCCGGACCTTCGATCCCGTCCTGCAGGACCTCCTAGGCTACGCCATGGGGTCCTACGCCCTGGGCTATTACTCCCCGCCGACGGCGCCGGGCGCCGACCCCGAGGTGGTGCCGCCCAACTACGCCCTCGGGCGCCGGTCATCGGGCTCGGCCCTCGGCTCGGCCGAGGATCGCGCCGCCCTCAGCGAGAATGTGGCTCGGGGCTAGGCCGCGGCCGCAGGGACAGCACCAGGAACAGGCCGCCCAGGACCACCGCCGCGACGCTTCCATAGTGCTGCGGCGGATGATGGCCCGAGGCGGGCGGTGACAGCACCCAGCCGTGAAGGGCCATCAAGCCGCGCTCGACCATCCCCAGGACCAGGAAGAGAGAGGTCAGGCTGCGATAGCGCAGGGCGACCGCCAGAAGCGCCAGGCCGAAGGCGAGCTGAGTCGCTCCCTGCCATCTGAAGACGCTGATCACCAGGTCTTGCCGGTCGTCCATGTCCAGCCCGGCGATCACCCCCGCCCCGCCGTCGGGCAGGAAGCTGTGGATCAGGGCGGGGACAAGAGAGAGGACCGCTGCGAGGAGAAGGAACAGGGGCGCCGCCGGGTGGCCACGGTATTCGGCGTTCGTCGATGGCGGCAGGAGAGGCATGGAGAAGACTTTCCGGAAGGCCGGGGGTCAGGCCTTTCGGCCGAGGGTGTGTCGCAGGATGGCCAAAAGACGGGGCGGCCCCTGCGTCAGGGCGCCGGTCCGGTAGGCCTGAACGCCGATCCAGATTGCGCCGGCCGTCGTCGCGGCCATGAGCGCCAGCCCCGTCGCCACCTCCCAGGCGGGTGCGCCGTCGGCGATCCTCAGGAGCATCAGGAAGGGCGTGAAGGGCGGGAAGAGGGCGGCGGCCCGGATGACGGGCGAGTCGGGCGCCTGAAGGGCGGAGACCACGAGGATCAGCGGGACGAGCATCAAGAGGCTCAGGGGCGTGGCGAGGCTCTGGGCCTCCCGGGGCGTCTCGCAGAAGGCCGCGAGTCCTGCGAAGATCGATCCGTAGAGCAGGAAGCCGAAAACCAGGAAGAGGGTCGCCCAGCCCAGGAGGCCGTTGTTGAAGATCGCCCCGGCCGCCTCCCGGATCAGGCCGGCCGGCAGCTGGCCCGCCGCCAGGACTCCCACGCCCGCCAGCACGCCCAGGACGGTCAGGAACAGGCAAAGGACACCGAGGACCTTGCCGAGCAGGAGTTCCGCCGGGTGCGCCGAGGTCACCAGGACCTCGATGACCCGGCTGGACTTCTCCTCGACGACGCTGGTCAGGATCATTCCCGAGCCAGCCAGGATCAGGGTGACCAGGAGATAGCTGACCCCGAGGGCGGCGAGTTGCGGCAACCGGTCTGTTAGGGTCACCCTCCCGGTCCGGGACTCCGGCGAGTAGGTCTGGACGTCGATCCCCGCCTCGAACACCTGCCGGATGTCCGCCTCGGAAAGGCCTAGGGCCGTCATGCGCCGGTCGCGGGACCACTCCGAAAGGTCGTCCTCCAGGGATCCGGAAAGGTCGATCAGTCGGGCCCTCGGCGTCCAGAGCCTGGCCTCGACGGCGTCGGCTCCGCCCGCCAGCACGAGGATGATCGGCGGGTTCGCATCAGGATCCTGCTCCCGATAGAAGGCCTGTATGCGCTCTGCGGCCTCCTGCGGCGTCCGGACGCCGACCAGCCCCGGCGGCGGCGGCGCCAGGACCGCCGCCTGTTCCTGCGGGAGATTCCGGGTCCGGCCCTCCCGGATCTTCGCTTCCAGGTACCGCCCGGGCCCCTCCGCCCCGATCCCGGTGAGGTCCAGGATGGCCACCTTGGGCGCCGGCGTATGGCGGGACAGGAGGCTGGGCAGGACGGCGGTCACGCCGAGGACCAGCGGCAGGGTCACAAGGGCGATGAAGAAGCCCGGCGTCAGCAGGTAGGCGAGGTACTCCCGCCTCAGGATGAGCAGGAGACGTCTCATGCGCCGGCAACCTCAGGAAGGCGCGGGCCGGAGCCGGTCAGCAGCAGGAAGGCCTCATGCAGGCCGGGTTCCCGGGATTCAAACCGCCGTACGCCGAGGCCCGCCCTGAAGGCGGCCGAGAGGGTCTCGTGCGCCTCGGCGCCCGGGGCCAGTTCGACCTCCAGGCGAAGATCTCCCTCTTTCGCCGCCGACCCTGCGGCATTGACCGCGACCACGCCCGGCAGGCTGCGGATGTCGGTGATCTCCAGCCCGCCTTCCAGCACCAGCCGCCCGGGCGCCCGGCTTCGGGCCTCCTGGACGGTTCCGTCGAAGACCTTGCGACCGCCAGCCAGCAGCAGGACCCGGTCGCAGAGACGCTCGGCGTGGGACATCACATGGGTCGAAAAGACAATGGTCGCGCCCTTGCCGGACCGCTCGCGGATCAGCGCCTCAAGGCCTTGCTGGTGCGTAGGGTCGAGGCCCGAGAACGGCTCGTCCAGGATGATCAGCTCCGGGTCGTGGATCAGGGTGCAGACCAGTGCAGCCTGCTGCGCCATGCCCTTCGACAATCGCCGGATCTGGGTGTTCGCGGCGTAGCCGAGGCCGAGCTGCTCCAGCATGGTCCTGGCCTTGCGCCGGGCGACGGCCGGAGCGACGCCCTTCAGGCCCCCGAGGAAGGCCGCCGCCTGCAGAGGGGTCATGCGGGGGTGCAGTCCGCGCTCCTCGGGCAGAAAGCCGATCCGGTCGCGAACCCGGCGTCCGTCGCTCGCGCCCAGGACGGACATCCGGCCTGAAGTCGGGGCCACAAGGCCCAGGATCATCCGCAGGGTCGTGGTCTTTCCGGCGCCGTTCGGGCCCAGGAAACCGAAGACGGCCCCGGGCTCCACCCGGAAGCTCAGGGCCTCGACAACGGCCCGGTCCCCGAACGTCCGGGTCAGCTCGTCCAGCTCCAGTGCGGCAACGCCGGTCATTCATGGGGTCCTTCGCCGCCTGAGGGGATCATGCACCAGCTCGCCCGCCCCGCCAATTGCGACCCGTCTCGCTGCACCGGCCTGACGCAGACGGAGAAAAGCGGCTATATCTGGTTCCGATGTCCAAGCGCCTGCGCCCGACCCGGCTGGAGCACGTCCTCGACGGCGTCAGCCTGCGCGCGCGCCTGTCCGCCGCAGCCCTGGACGCCATCGGCGACGAGGCCGAGCAGAGGCGCCGGGCCCTCGACATCCTCCGGCAGGCGCTCTTCCGCGGACGGATGATCGCCAAGGAGCGACTGGAGAACGGCGCCGGCGGGATCGAGACCGCCCGTCTCCTCTCCGGGGTGACCGACGAGGTGGTCAGCGCCCTCTATGACTTCACCACCGTCCACGTCTTCCGGGCCCGCAATCCCACCGAGGGCGAGCGCCTGGCGCTGATGGCGGTGGGCGGCTACGGGCGCGGCGCCCTGGCGCCCTTCTCCGACCTCGATCTGTTATTCCTGCGGCCCTACAAGCAGACGCCGCACGCCGAGAGCGTGATCGAGTTCATGCTCTATGCGCTGTGGGACCTGGGCTTCAAGGTCGGCCACGCCTCCCGGACGGTGGATGAGTGCCTGCGGCTATCGCGGGAGGACTTCACCATCCGCACCTCCATCCTCGAGGCCCGACACCTGACCGGCGACGAGGCCCTGGCGGAAGACCTGATCCGCCGCTTCCAGGACGAGGTGATCCGCGGCACGGGCGCCCAGTTCGTCGCCGCCAAGCTGAAGGAGCGGGACGAGCGGCACCTCCGCGCCGGGGCCAGCCGCTACATGGTCGAGCCCAACATCAAGGAGGGCAAGGGCGCCCTTCGCGACCTCAACACCCTGTTCTGGATCGCCCGCTACCTCAATCCCGTGGCCAGCGCCGACCGGGCCAGCGGCGTCATCCAGCTGGACATGTTCGATCGCCGGGAGGTCGCCGGGTTCATCCGGTCCATCGACTTCCTCTGGGCGGTGCGCTGCCACATGCACTTCGCCACCGGCCGGCCCGAGGAGCGGCTGACCTTCGACCTCCAGCCCGCCATCGCCCGGCGCATGGGCTATGGGGACCGGGGCGACGCCCCGGCGGTGGAGCGCTTCATGCGGCGCTACTTCCTGATCGCCAAGGAGGTGGGCGCCCTGACCCGGGTCTTCACCGCCAAGCTGGAGGAAGAACGGGTCAAGTCCCAGCCCGGCGGCCTGTCCCGTCTCCTGCCGGGCCGCGGCCGCTCCCGCCGGCGGGAGGTGGCGCCGGGCTTCTACGCCGAGGGCGGGCGCCTGCACGTCGAGGGCCCCGCGGTCTTCGAGGCCGATCCGGTGAACCTCCTGCGCCTGTTCCTGCACGCCGACCGCGAGGGGCTCGACCTGCACCCCGACGCCTTCACCGCCGCCTCCCGGCACGCGGCGGAGATCGGACCCCGGGTCCGCCGTGATCCCGAGGCCGCCGCGGTCCTCCTGGACATCCTCGCCCGCGGCCGCGACCCGCAACGGGCCCTGACCTTGATGAACGAGGCAGATGTCCTCGGTCGGTACCTTCCCGAGTGGAGCCGCATCGTCGCCAAGATGCAGTTCAACATGTACCACTCCTACACGGTGGACGAGCACACCCTGCGGGCGGTCGGGGTCATCGCCGGCATTGCGGACGGCCGCTACGCCGAGGACCACCCCCTGGCCACCGCCATCATGCCCCTGATCAGCGACCGCGAGGCCCTGTTCCTCGCCATGCTGCTGCACGACACCGGAAAGGGCGGGGCCGGGGGCCAGGAGAAGGCCGGCGCGCGGGCGGCCAGGCAGGCCTGCGAGCGCCTCGGCCAGACCCGCAAGCGGATCGAGCTGGTCGCCTGGCTGGTGGAGCATCACCTGGTGATGAGCGACTACGCCCAGAAACGCGACATCTCCGACCCGCGGACCGTGGTCGACTTCGCCCGCATCGTCGAGACGCCTGAGCGGCTGAGACTGCTCCTTGTGCTGACCGTGGCGGACATCCGCGCCGTCGGTCCCGGGGTCTGGAACGGCTGGAAGGGCCAGCTCCTGCGCGAGCTCTACCGGGCGACCGAGGCCCTGTTCCGGGGCGGGCGCGGGGCCGACGACGCCGCCGCCATCCGCCGCTACCACGAGAACGCCGCCTACGACGCCCGCATGCGCCTGGCCGAGTCCAGCCCCGACCTCGCCGGATGGGCCCAGTCCATGGAGGACGCCTACTTCACCGCCTTCTCGGACGAGGAGGTCCGCGCCCACGGGGACCTCGTCCTCCGGGCGGCCGGGACGGGGGCGGCCACCGCCTGCCGGATCCGGACCGACATGAACGCCGCGGAGGTCTCGGTCTCGGCCACCGACCGGCCCCGCCTCTTCGCCGACCTCGCCGCCGCCCTCAACCTGGCCGGCGCCAACGTCATGGGCGCCCGGGTGCACACCTCCCGCCGGGGCGAGGCCCTCGACGTCTTCTTCGTGCAGGATGTCTCCGGGGCGGCCTTCGGCGCCGACAATCCCCGGGCCCTGGACCGGCTCATGTCCCTTCTGGAGTCCGCCGGCCGGGGCGAGCCCCTCAAGCGGGATGGCCGTCCGCCCGCCGAGCTCGGACGGGCCGCGGCCTTCTCCATCACCCCCACCGTCGTGCTCGACAACGACGCCTCTGAGGCGGCCACCGTGATCGAGGCCTCCGGCCGCGACCGGCCGGGCCTCCTGTCCGCCCTGGCCGAGGTCATCGCCGACACCGGCCTGTCCATCGTCTCGGCCCACATCGACGGCTATGGCGAGCGGGCGGTCGACGCCTTCTACGTTGTCGACGACCGGGGCCGGAAACTCGACGACCCCGAACGGGCCGCCGGCCTTCGCGCTGATCTCCTCTCTGCGCTGGAGGTCGTCGACGCCCAGCCCAACCCCCGCAGCCGCGCCCACCTGCAGAAGGCCAGGGCCAGCATCGCCCGCTGATCCCCCCGCTTGACCTGCCGCCGCGGCGGAGCGCATTCAGGTTCTGTGAGCGCCGCATCCGACCCGTCGCCCCCGCAGGGTGAGCCGCCGTCCGCCGGGCCGAAGGCCGGCGGCGGACTGATCCGCGCCTCGATGGTCTTTTCCGGCCTGACCCTCCTGAGCCGCTTCCTCGGCCTGGCCCGCGACCTTGTGATCACCGCGCGGATGGGCGCCAGCCAAACCATAGCGGCGGACGCCTTCTTCACTGCCCAGGCCTTCTCCAACCTGTTCCGCCGGGTCTTCGCCGAAGGCGCCTTCGCTGCGGCCTTTGTGCCGGCCTACTCGCGCAAGCTCGCCGCAGACGGCGCGCCGGAGGCCGACAAGCTGGCCTCCGACGCCCTCGCGGTGATGGCGGTCGCCACCGTCTTCCTGACCATCCTCGCCCAGCTGGCCATGCCCTGGATCATGCTGGTCTATTCCCCGGGCTATATCGACGACCCGGCCAAGTTCCGGCTGGCGGTCATCCTGACCCAGGTCACCATGCCCTACCTGCCCTGCATGGTGATCGCCGCCCTGCTCGCCGGCGTCCTCACCGCCCGGGGGCGGTTCATTGTCTACGGGATCTATCCGGTCGTCCTCAACATCGGCGTCCTGGCCGCCGTCCTGCCCCAGACCGATCCTGTGGACGCCGCCTACGCCGCCTCCTGGGCGACCATCGTCTCCGGGATCGCCCAGGCGGGCGTGTGCTGGTGGGGCGTCCGCCGCGCCGGGGCCCGGATCCGCCTGGTCCTGCCGCAGCTCACCCCCGAGGTCCGCCGGTTGATCCGGCTGACCATCCCGGGCGCAGTGGCCTCCAGCGCCGTCCAGGTGAACATCTTCATCTCCACCATGCTCGCCTCCCACGTCGCCGGCCTGCGGGTGTGGATGAGCGTCGCCGACCGGTTCTACCAGCTGCCCCTGTCCCTGGTGGGCACCGCCATCGGCGTGGCCCTCCTGCCCCAGCTCTCAAGGGCCTTCGCCAAGGAGGACGGCCCCGAGGGCCAGGCGGTCATGGACCAGGCCCTGGTCTTCGGCCTCGCCCTCTGCCTGCCCGCCGCCGCCGCCCTTGTCGCCATGCCGGTCTACCTGGTGGACGGCCTCTTCACCCGCGGCCAGTTCCTGGAGGCGGACGCCCGGGCCGCCGGCCTGATCCTGCTGCAGTATGGCTGGGGCCTGCCCGCCTTTGTTCTGGTCAAGATCCTCCAGCCCGCTTTCTTTGCTCGCCAGGACACCCGCACCCCCATGGTCTTCTCCCTGGTGTCCGTGGTCGTGAACATCGCCCTCGGCGTCGCCCTCTTCCACGCCATCGGCTTCACCGGCCTGGCGGCGGCCACCAGCATCGCCACCTGGATCACGGTGGCGCAGATGGCCTTCACCCTCCATCGCCGGAAGGCCTACGCCCCCTCGGCCGCCGCCTGGAGCCGGATCGCCCGGATCGTCGCGGCCAGCCTCGCCATGGGCATCCTCCTGGCCCTGGCTTCTCATTTCCGGTCGGTGCTGGAGGCGCCCCTTGCGGGCGTGTCCCTGATCGGTCTGGGGGCCAAGGAGCTGACAGTGCTCGCCGTCTGCCTGGTGGGCGCCGGCGCCTATGCCGGCCTGCTCCTGCTGTTCGGCGGCATGAGCCTGGCGGAGGTCCGCGCCGCTCTCCGCCGGCCGGCGGGCCAGGCCCCGACTCCTGAGGCGGACTTGTCCTGAGGCGGGTTCGGCGCTATTCGCCGCCCATGATCCGGAAGCCCGCTCAGACTTCGCGATGGCGCCGCGGCTGACGCCGCCGCCCATTCGTCCGCCGCCCTTCCGGAGCTCCGCGCCTCCATGACCGATACGCCTCCCCCCGCCTACGCTGGCCCCGCCCGCGTCCTGTCCGGCGTCCAGCCGACCGGCGCCCTGCACCTGGGCAACTATCTCGGCGCCCTGGTGAAGTTCACCCGGCTGCAGCACGAGATGGAGACCTTCATTTTCGTCGCTGACCTGCACGCCATCACCCAGTGGCAGGACCCGGCGCGGCTGAAGGATCAGGTGCGGGAGATCGCCGCCGCCTACCTGGCCTCGGGCCTCGACCCGAAGGTCGCCACCATCTTCCCCCAGTCCGCCGTGCCGGCCCACGCCGAGCTCGCCTGGGTCTTCAACTGCGTCGCCCGCCTCGGCTGGCTCGACCGCATGACCCAGTTCAAGGACAAGGCGGGCAAGCACAAGGAGCGCGAGAGCGTCGGCCTCTACACCTACCCGGTGCTGCAGGCCGCCGACATCCTGCTCTACCGGGCCACCCACGTGCCGGTGGGCGAGGACCAGCGCCAGCACCTGGAGCTGACCCGCGACATCGCCGCCAAGTTCAACCACGACTTCGACGTCCCCGGCTTCTTCCCCCTGCCCGAGGCGGTGGTGGAGGGGCCGGGCGCGCGGGTCATGTCCCTGCGCGACGGCGCGGCCAAGATGTCCAAATCCGACCCCTCGGAGTACTCGCGCATCACCCTGACCGACGACGCCGACGCCATCGCCCAGAAGATCCGCAAGGCCCGGACCGATCCCGCGCCCCTGCCGGAGACTCTGGACGAACTGGCCGGCCGGCCCGAGGCCCTCAACCTGGTGGCCATCTACGCCGCCTTGGATGGCCGGACCTCGGCCGATGTGCTCGCCGAGTACGCCGGCCAGGGCTTCGGAGCGTTCAAGCCCCGCCTCGCGGACCTGGCGGTGGCGAAGCTGGGCCCGGTGGGCGAGGCTATGCGCCGGTTCCTGTCCGACCCCGCCGAGATCGACCGCATCCTGTCCGACGGCGCCGAGCGGGCGCGGCGGGTCGGCGCTCCGGTCCTGGCTGAGGTCAAGGCCGCGGTCGGCTACTGGGCGGGCTGAGGGGCCTTGTCTCCGCCCCGGCGGCAGGTCACGCTGGCGCCATGACCCTTCAGGCGGCCTCTCCCCGCAAGTTCCTGGTGATCGCCGACGGCA
>JADBZH010000017.1 GCA_020402585.1 Phenylobacterium sp.
CGCAGGCTCATGCCGGCCCTCCGGCGCGCAGGGCGCCGCCCGGCTGCCGCCTGGCCGCCCGCGCCCCGCCGATGGGCCTATCCGCAGCGAGGGGGACCCGACGGGTGCGGGGTGCGCTCAACTCAGGCCTGC
This sequence comes from Phenylobacterium sp., assembly GCA_020402585.1. Lineage (GTDB taxonomy): Bacteria > Pseudomonadota > Alphaproteobacteria > Caulobacterales > Caulobacteraceae > Phenylobacterium. Next base: position 133 of record JADBZH010000017.1, read on the forward strand.
CGCTCATCCGTCATCCTGGTCGGCATGGGCGTTCGCGCCGCCGCCCGCCGGGCCGGTGTAGCCCTGGACGCCGTCCGCGCCTTCCCACCAGTAGGCGGGCCGCTTGCGGTCGCCGGTCAGTTCCTCATTGAGCGTCGCAGCGTCCAGCAGGCGGCCTCCGATCATGACCTTGCTGACCTTGTCGGAGTTCCGGATGTCCTGGGTCGGGTCGGCGTCGAGCACGACCAGGTCGGCCAGCTTGCCAGGCTCCAGGCTGCCGATATCGGCGTCGTATCCCAGGCTGCGCGCCGCCTCGATCGTGCCCGTGCGAAGCGCCTCGACCGGGGTCATTCCGCCCCGGGCGAAGGACCAGAGCTCCCAGTGGGCGGCGATGCCCGGCTCCTGGCCATGCGCCCCGATGGCGACCGGTACGCCAAGCCGCGCCAGCTTGGCGGCTTCGCGGGCGCTGTCATCGTCCTTGTAGTCGCCCTCGGGCGCGATCTCCCGCCGGGCGTTGCTGGCGGTCAGGATTGCGGCCGGTTGATGCCTTTGCAGCAGTGGGTGCTTCCAGACCTCGGTATGGGCGCGCCAGTAGGGGTCCCCTGCTGGCCCGCCATAGGTCACGACAAGGGTGGGGGTATAGCCGGTCTGCGACTGGCTGAAGAACTGCAGCACATCCTCGTAGAACACGCCGAGCGGCAGGTTGTGCTCGACCGTGGTGTTGCCATCGGCGATCAGGGTCATGTCGAGGCCGAAGAGCGAGCCGCCTTCGGCCACCGATCGCATACCTTCGGCCAGGGCCGCAGCGGTCACCTGCTGTCGCTGGTCGCGGCGCGGCTGGTTGTAGTTCTTGAGGCTGTGGGCGCCCTGGGCCTTGAGACGACGGACATGGGCCAGGGCGTCCTCGTAGCTGTCGATCTGCGCATAGACGCCAGCCTGGCGAGCGCCGTAGACGATCTCTGCAGTCGAGAAGGTCCGGGGCCCGACGATCCTGCCGGCGCGGACCATCTCGAGGGCGGGGAAGACCGTGCGGGCGCTGCTTGAGGGATCGTGCTGGGTGGTCACACCCAGCGCCAGGTTGACCATTTCCGCCCAGTTGGCCTGGGGGGTGATCTCGTCGATCCCGTAGGGTCCGTGGGCATGGGCGTCGACCAGGCCCGGGATCAAGGTCTTGCCGCTGGCGTCGAGCGTCGGGGTTCCTGCCGGGATCGCCACCTCGCCGCGCCGGCCCACAGCCTTGATCCGGTCACGCTCGACCAGCACCACGCCATCCTCGATGACGCCGCCATCCGCACCCTTCATGGTGACCACGCGGGCGCCGACAATTGCGATCCGGCCGGTGGGCTTGTCCGATGTGATCCGCATGGAGAGGGAAACGCCGGCCTTCGGCGGGTCGAACTTCGCCGGCGGGGCGCCTTTGGCCAGCGGGGCGTTGGCGAACATGCCGGCCCGGTCGGCGCTGAACACCGTGGGGCCAAGCGACCAGTTCAGGCGCTTGCCACCCTCGCTCCAGTGGATCCAGTCGGCGCCGTCGCCGCTGACCTTGATGACCGGAAGCGCCCCACCCTTGGGGGACAGCGAGACTTCCTGGGCGCCGGGCGCCATGGGGGTGACGTAGGCCTGGTAGTTCTGGCGGAAGGCCAGGAACCGGCCGTCGGGCGAGACCCGGTAGTCATTGACGAGTTCCCCGCGGGCATGGACGCGGCGCGCCTCGCCGTTGAGATCAAGGCTGACCAGGCGGCTTTCCTTGGCGTCGCCTTCCATCACGAAGACGCGGTCATTGGCGGCGCCGAACTGGGGACTGCCGCCATTGTCCGTGATGCGGGTCAGTTCGCCGCCGCCCGCCGCGACACGGTAGACCCCGGGTTCAGCGGATCCACGCGGACTGGAGAGGTAGCCGCCGCGATCCTTCTCGAAGACCACGGTCCTGCCATCGGGGGAGAAGCGCGGGCGGGCGTAGTGGCCAGGCGGCGTCAGCGCCGTGGATTTGCCGCCGGTCGCCGCAATGGTGCGGACATCTCCCAGACCGGCGTCGGTCCAGCGGACATAGACCAGCTTCCGGCCGTCGGCCGACCAGGAGGGATAGGCCTCCATCGCCGCCTCGTCCCGGGTCAGGCGACGCGGCTCGCCGCCCGCCATCGGCTTGATCCAGAGCTTGCCGAGGGTCTCGAACACCACGGACCTGCCGTCGGGCGAGACGCTGGCCCCGCGCGGCATCCGGGTTTCGAACGCATCCGGCGCCACGGCGATCGGCGGGCGCGGCGGATCGATCACGCCGCGCGTATCGGCGATCCTGAAGGGAATGATCGCGCTCTTGCCCGAGGCCAGGTCAACCCGGTTGAGCTTGCCGCCGGCCCAGACCACGAGGCTGGCCGAATCCGGGGTCCAGGCGAGGTTGGGATAGACACCCGTCACGGCCCAGGTTTCCTGGACATCCATGTCGAGCGCCTCAAAGACCTTGCGGTCTTCGCCCGTGGCCAGGTTGCGGACATAGAGCCGCGGCTGGGTCGCCTCGCGCCGGACATAGGCGATCAGCTTGCCATCGGGAGAAGGAGTCGGGCGCACGGCGCCGCCTTCCCCGCCGATCATCCGCTCGGTCCTGCCGGTTTCGAGGTTGTAGCGGTCGATTGCGAACAGCTGGGTGTGGCTGTTCTGGGCGTACTCGAAGATCGGGCCCGGCGTGGTGTTGAGCGTGAAATAGACATGGCGACCGTCGGGGGCGAAGATGGGCTCGCCCAGTTCCTTCTGGTGCTGTTCGCTGGGCCGCTTGACCAGCAGAACTCCGTCCCCGCCCGAGACGTGGTACATCCAGACCTCGCCCGTGCCGAGCGAGCGCTGGGTGGTGAAATGCTTCTTGGCGACGATGTACTGGCCGTCCGGGCTCCAGCTGGGCTGGTTCATCAGGCGAAAGCTTTCCTGGGTCAGCTGGCGCTTGTCGCTTCCGTCGCGGTTCATGAGCCAGATGTTGTCGCCGCCGCCGCGGTCGGAGGTGAAGGCGATCCGCCTGCCGTCGGGGGAGAAGCGCGGCTGGGTCTCGTAAGGCAGGCCCTCTGAGATCCGGGTCGGCGCGCCGCCGCTGATCGGCAGGGTGTAGATGTCGCCCAGGAGGTCGAAGACCAGGGTCCGCCCGTCGGGGCTGACATCCAGGTTCATCCAGGTGCCTTCCTCGACCGTGATCGGGACCTCGCGCACCTTCATCCCCGGAGGCGCGGCGACATCCCAGCTAGGCGCCTCCTTGGCGTCCTGGGCGTAAGCGGCGGCGGGTACGGCGGCGGCGAGGCCCACCGCCAAGGCGAGACGCGAGGCGGTGCGGGCAAAGGTCTTCATAGGTGGAATCTCCCCCAGACTGGCCTTGGACTCTCTGCCCGGGGCCGGAACTGTCAATGCGTCCTTCGGCGAAGGTCGCTTCCACCGGACAACGGAGACGTGAAGCCCAGGCTGAGACGCGGGGGTTGAAGAGGCCAGGGAGCCCCGCCAGCGCCCGGAGGCGCTGGCGGAACGGCCAGTCGGGTTCTCGGGCTCAACGCCCGGTTGGCACGTCCTTGAAGGCGACGTCCTTGTCCAGGCGGATGTCGCCGGGAAGGCCCAAGACGCGCTCGGCGATGATGTTGCGCAGGATCTCGTCGGTGCCGCCGGCGATCCGCAGGCCCGGGGCCATCATCAGGGAGCCGTGGAACCCGCCCGACAGGGGGGCGAGGTCCGGGTCATTGATGATCCCATACTGGTCCAGCATCTCCACGGCCTCGTTGGCCAGGTCCTGCATGAGGGTGGCCGAGACGATCTTGCCGATGGAGCTTTCCGGACCCGGGGTCTGGCCCTTGGACAGGGCGGTCATGGTCCGGTTGCGGGCGTGACGCAGGCCTTCGGCCTGGACGTACCAGTCGGCCAGCTTCTCGCGGACGGAGCTTTCCTGGAGCAGGGGGGCGCCATCGGAGCCGGTGGTGTCGCGGGCGGCCTCCAGGAACTGGGACCAGCCCGCTCCGGTGGCGCCGCCGACGGCCAAGCGCTCGTTCATCAGGGTGACCAGGGAAACCTTCCAGCCGTCGCCCACGCCGCCGAGGCGCTGGCTGTCCTTGACCCGGACGTCGGTGAAGAAGACCTCGTTGAAGCCCGAGCCGCCGGACATCTGGTGGATCGGACGGACCTCGACGCCGGGGTCCTTCATATCGACCCAGAACATGGTCAGGCCCTTGTGCTTGGGCAGGTTCGGGTCGGTGCGGACAATGACAATGCCGAAGTCCGAGAACTGGGCGCCGGTGGTCCAGACCTTCTGGCCGTTGATGATCCAGTCGCCGGAGCCGTCGGGCGCCTTCTCCGCGCGGGTGCGGGCCGCCGCGACGTCGGAGCCGCCGCTGGGCTCGGAGAAGAGCTGGCACCAGATCTCCTCACCGCGGATGGCGGGGGGCCCGAACCGCTCCTTCGTGGCCGGGTCGGCGAAGTTCATGACGGTGGGCACGCACATGCCCAGGCCGATCTGGAACGGGTTGGAGGGGATGGGGTAGCGCGCCTCCTCCTCGCCGAAGATCACGCTGTCGATGGGCGTGCCGCCCTGGCCGCCCCACTCCTTGGGCCAGGTGATGCAGGCGAAGCCGGCGGCGGCCTTCTTGGCCTGCCAGGCCTTGGCGGCGGCGAGATCGCCCCCGCCCTCTCCGTCATCGTTCGCATCGCGGGTGCGGGGCGCATTGGCCTCCAGCCAGGTCCGGACCTTCTGGCGATAGGCGGCTTCTTCGGACGTATCGTTGAAATCCATGATTGGTTTCCTTCTCAGGCGGCCGCGTTGCGGCGTTCGAGGTGGCTGACGAGACGGTCCTTCCAGACCCGGGGGGCGCCGGCGACCAGGGAGAGCTGGCGCGAGCGGCGATAGTGCAGGTGGCAGTCCACGGCCCAGGTGAAGCCGATGCCGCCGTGCGTCTGGATGTTCTCCTTGGAGCCGAACCAGTAGGCCTCGGAGGCTGCGATCCGGGCGGCGCTGGCGGCCACCGGCAGTTCCGGGGCGTTGGTGTTGAGCGCCCAGGCCCCGTAGTAGGCGTTTGAGCGGGCCAGCTCGTTCTTGACGTACATGTCGGCCAGCTTGTGCTTGATCGCCTGGTAGCTGGCGATTGTGCGGCCGAAGGCGAAGCGTTCCAGGGCGTATTCCTTGGCCATCTCCAGGGCGCGGTCAGCGCCGCCGGTCTGCTCGAAGGCCAGGAGGACGGCGGCCCGGTCCAGGACCTGCTCGACCAGGGACAGGCCCTCGCCCGCCGCGCCAAGGCGCTCGGCCGGAACCTTGTCGAAGACGAGCTTCGCCGCATCCCGCGAGGGATCCAGGGTGGAGAGGGTCTCGCGGGTCACGCCGGCGGCCGACAGGTCGACCAGGAACAGGCCCGGCTGGCCGCCTTCCTTGGCCAGGACCAGGGCGTGGGTGGCGATCCCGCCGTCTGTGACCGGGATCTTGGTCCCGGAGAGACGGCCGCCCTCGACGGTCGCGCGTATGGCGGACGCCGCCAGGGCGCCGGGGCCCTCGGAGGTGGCCAGGGCGCCGATGACGTCTCCCGCGGCGATCCCCGGCAGGACAGCGGCCTTCTGGGCCTCGGAGCCCGCGAGCATCAGGGCCTCAGCCAGGACATAGACCGTCGAGGCGAAAGGGATGGGCGCCACGGCGCGGCCCAGCTCCTCGGCGATGACGCAGAGCTCAAGACGGCCGAGGCCGAGGCCGCCGTGTTCCTCGGGAATGGCGGCGCCCAGCCAGCCCTGGCCAGCGACGGCCTTCCAGAGCTCGGAATCCCAAGTCACCGAGGGATCGTCGATCACCTTGCGGACGCGGCTCGTCGGGCAGTTGGCCTCGAGGAATCGTCTCGCCTCGTTCTTGAGGAACTTCTGGTCCTCGGAGAAATCGAAATTCATGGCCTCGCACGCCTCCCTGCGCCGGTCCGGTGTCCGCTCAGCGGGCACCATAGTCCCGGCCACAGGGCGGCGGAAGACTGACCTCGCGTCAGGGGCGGCGACCAATCCGGAGCGCCTCTGACGGGGTCACCAGCCCTGCGGCCCGCCGGGACGAGGCGGCACCGGCTTTCTTGACGGAGGTCTTTGGAAACATCACATCCCGGGCATGACCTTGGGTGAGATTCACGTTCGTCAAACGACGCTTTCCTGGCCCGCCTTCCTCTGGGCCGCCGGCCTGGGGCTGGTGACGCTTTTCACGCTCCTGGATCCCGAACCTTCGCGGTCGCTCGGCCTCTTGGAGCGGCTCTTGTTCTGGCTTTACCACGTGGGCGGGCTGATCCTCGTGATGCAATCCAGCCAGTCGTTTCTCTCGCGCATCTCACCCTCGCGACACCTGAACCCCTGGATCCAGATTGTGATCGCCGGCTTGATCGGCGCCGCGATCTTCGCACCCATCGGAGCCTGGCTGGACGGGTTCTTCGGATTGTCGGAGGTCAAGGAGGATGTGCACCAACCCTGGCCCTACCAG
>JADBZH010000018.1 GCA_020402585.1 Phenylobacterium sp.
CGGTCCACGGACCCGGCGATCTGGCCGTCTCCGCGCTTGAGGCTGTCGGGGATGGGCAGGGCGGCGATGGCGCCGTCAGCGTCCCTGAGGGCGGCGAGGACCCGGGCGATGACCGCCGGCTCCAGGAAGGGGCGGGCGGCGTCGTGGATCAGGACCGGTTCGTCCGGAGGCCCGTCCAGGGCGGCGAGACCGGCCCGGACGGACAGGGAGCGCAGGGCGCCGCCCTCAATGACCACCAGCCCCGGAAGGCCGGCCAGGAGGGTCCGGGCGGCTTCCATCCGGTCCGCCGTCGTCACCACGGCCAGCCGCCGGGCCCCGGCGGCGGAGAGCGCCCGGGCGGACCAGGCCAGAACCGGGCGGCCGCCGAGGTCGCGCCAGGGCTTGGGCTCGCCCGGCCCGGCCCGGAGGCTGGCGCCGGCGGCGACGATGACGGCGGAGAAGGTCATGCTCGCTGTTTAGGGGTGCGGACGCGGCTGTCCAGTGGGGCCGGATTGCACGCCCCCTTTACGTCCGTTTCAAATTGCCTAAAAAGAGGGCGATGCAAGTGACTGCAAAATGAGCAACCCGATCCGTATCGGCGATGTCGAGATCGGAGGCCGGGTCTGGATCGCCCCCATGACCGGGGTGTCGGACCTGCCCTTCCGGCGCGCTGCCTCACGCCTCGGCGCGCCCTATGTGGCGACCGAGATGGTGGCGTGCTCGGCTTTTGCGGCGGGTCGACCGGACGTGGTCCGGCGGGCGGCTGTGGGCGAGGGCCTGCCGCGGATGGTGGTCCAGCTGGTGGGCCGCACGCCGGAGGACATGGCGGCCGGGGCCCGCCTGGCGGCCGCCGCCGGCGCCGATGTCATCGACCTGAACTTTGGCTGTCCGGCCCGGGAGGTGACGGACGGCGCCCTGGCCGGATCGGCCCTCATGCGGGAGCCCGAGCTCCTTTTCCGGTTGATCGAGGCGGTGGTCGACGCGGTGGACATTCCTGTGACCATCAAGATGCGGCTCGGCTGGGACGACGCCTCGCGCAACGCTCCGGCGATTGCGGCGGGGGCCGAGGCCCGGGGCGTGCGGGCGATCACCGTCCATGGCCGCACCCGTTGCCAGTTCTACAAGGGCAAGGCGGACTGGACGGCGGTGGCGGAGGTCAAGGCCGAGGTGGACGTGCCGGTGATCGTGAATGGCGACATCCGGGATGCCAACGACGCCGCGCGGGCGCTGGAGGCGTCGGGCGCAGACGGTGTGATGATCGGGCGCGGGGTCTATGGCCGGCCCTGGATCGCGCCCTGGATCGAGGCTGGACTTTCCGGCGGCGACTTCGAGGAGCCCGGGCGGGACGCCCGGTTGGGGGTGGTGCTGGACCACCTGGCCGAGAGCCTCAGCTTCTATGGGGTCCGGACGGGACTGAAGGTCTTTCGAAAGCACCTGTCGGCCTATGTGGACGAGGCGGCGACGCCCGCCGACCCGATGGTGCGTCTGGAGGCGCGGCGTCGGCTGTGCCGCCTGGATGATCCCCGGGAGGTCGAGCGCGGATTGACCGAACTCTGGAAGATGGAGGCTGCAGCGTGACCCCCGTTCCCGCAGGCGAGTCCCTGAGGGCTGCAGCCTTCGACCTGGCGCCCGAGCCGGCCATCGTGGTGGCCGGAGACGGCCAGGTCCGGGCCGCCAATGAGGCGGCGGAGCGCCTGTTCGGCCAGTCGCTGGGGGTCATGACCCGGAGCGGTCTCGCCGCCGCGGTGGCGCCGGACTCGCCCCTGCTGGCGCTGGTGGAGCGGGCGCGGGCCGAGGGCGGCCCGGTCCGGGAGCGGGGCTTTGAGGTCAGCCTTTTCGGCCATGCCGCCTTCCGGTCGGACGGCTCGGCCGCGCCTCTGGACGAGGGTTCAGTCCTCCTGACCCTCACGGTCCGCTCGGGCGCCCTGAGCGGCGAGCGGGGCGGGGCGGAGAGCGCCGGCCTGAAGACCATCATCGGGCTGGGCCGGATGCTGGCCCACGAGATCAAGAACCCGCTGGCGGGCATCCGGGGCGCAGCCCAGTTGCTGAAGACGGGGGCGCGGGTGGAGGACACCCCCCTGGCCCAGCTGATTGTCGACGAGGTCGACCGGGTGAAGCGCCTGGTGGACCGTATGGAGGCCTTCTCCGACGACGCTGCGCCGACCTGCCGGCCGATCAACATCCATCTGGTCCTCGACCGGGTCCGCACCCTGGCGGTGAACGGGGTGGGCGAGGGCCTCCTCGTGGTGGAGGACTATGACCCCTCCCTGCCGCTGACGCCGGGGGACGAGGACCAGCTGATCCAGATCTTCCTCAACCTGGTGAAGAACGCCGCCGAGGCGGCGCACCGGCGGGGGGACGGCCAGGGCGAGATCATCATCCGCACGGCCTTCCGCCACGGGGTGCGGATCCGCACCGGCGGCGCCCGGGGCCTTCGCAGCACGCCGCTGGAAGTCCGGGTCATCGACAACGGCCCCGGGGTTCCGGCGCATCTGCGGGACAGCCTGTTCCAGCCCTTCGTCACGGGACGGAACGGCGGGGTCGGGCTGGGTCTCGCCCTGGTGTCCAAGCTCGTCTCCGCGCACGGCGGCCTGATCGACTTCGAATCCGAGCCCGGCCGGACGGCCTTCCGGGTGCTTTTGCCCATCGTCACGGAGGAGCCGGCATGAACGCCGCTGCAACCGCCAAGAAGATCATCATCGCCGATGATGACAGCTCCATCCGCCTGGTCCTCAGCCAGGCCTTCACCCGGCTGGGCTACCAGGTGCGGGCGACGGGCAACGCCGCCACCCTGCTGAAATGGGTCTCGGAGGGGGAGGGCGACCTCGTCATCACCGACGTGATCATGCCGGACGAGAACGTCTTTGACGTCCTGCCGAGGATCCGCAAGGAGCGCCCGCGCCTGCCGGTCATCGTGATGAGCGCGCAGAACACGCTGCTGACGGCGGTGAACGCCGCCGACGCTGGGGCCTTCGAATACGTCTCCAAGCCTTTCGACCTGGAGGACATCACGGCGGTGGCCCGTCGGGCCCTGTCGCGACCGGCGGACGTAGAGGCCTCCCGGGCCCAGGCGCGGGCGGCGCGGGACGAGCGACTGCCCCTGATCGGCCGTTCGGCGCCCATGCAGGAGGTCTACCGGACCATCGCCCGCCTGGTGGGGGCGGACCTGACCGTCCTCATCCTGGGGGAGAGCGGAACCGGCAAGGAGCTTGTCGCCCGGGCCCTGCACGACATGGGCCGCCGCCGGGACGGAAGGTTCGTGGTGATCAACCTGGCGGCGGTGCCCCGGGAGCGGGTGGAGGCTGAACTTTTCGGTCGCAGCGACGGGGATATCGGCAAGCTGGTCGAGGCCGACGGCGGGACCCTCTTCCTCGACGAGATCGGCGACATGCCCCTTGACGCCCAGACGCGGCTCCTTCGGGTGATTGATGGCTCGGAGACGGCGATCAACCCGCGCACAGGCCGGCGGCCCAACATGCGGATCATCGCGGCCACGAACCGGGACCTGAGGGCCCTAATCCAGCAGGGCCTGTTCCGCGAGGACCTCTATTTCCGGCTGAACGTGGCGCCCCTGAGAATCCCGCCCCTGCGCGACCGGACCGAGGATATCCCGGACCTGGCGCGGAGTTTCCTGCTGCGCGCCAACCGGGAGGGCCTGCCGGCCAAGACCATCGACGCCGGCGCCCTGGAGCGGCTGAAGGCTCACAGCTGGCCGGGGAATGTCCGCGAGCTGGAGAACCTGATCCGTCGGATCTGCGCCCTCTACGGCGAGGAACTGATCACCGCCCGGATCATCGAGCTGGAACTGGCCGACCAGCAGGCGCCGATGAAGGGGCAGGACGGGCCGGTGACCCTGGCCGGCCTGGTGGAGCGGTATCTGGCGGGTCACTTCGCCACCTTCCCGGACGGCCTGCCGCCGGCGGGCCTGTATGACCGGATCCTGGAGGAGGTGGAGCGGCCGCTGATCGCCCTGACCCTCTCCGGGACCCGCGGCAACCAGGTGCGGGCGGCGGAGATCCTGGGGCTGAACCGCAACACCTTGCGCAAGAAGATCCAGGACCTGGGCGTCGAGATGAACCGGGGGCGCCGGTAGGGCCTGACGCTTTCAAGCAACGACCTGTTGATCCCAGAGCACAGTCGGATTTAGCATGTGCGCATGCTGGCTCTGACTTCGATCCTTGAGGCCGCCGGAAGCCGCATGGTCCGGCTGCGCGCCCTTGCCGGCTCCCGGATGGCGACGGGCGTGGTCTACGTGACCGCGGTTCTGCTGACGGGCTTGGCCATTTTGCTGGCCGCCTCTCCGCCCCAGACGGGGGCCCTCGCGCCGGCCAGCCTGAACATCCTCTGGATCCTGGGGATCAACCTGATCCTGATCGGCTGGTTGCTGGCTGTGGCGGGACGCACCGTGCTGGGCTTGCTGCAGGCGCGCACCGCCGATCCGGGCGCCCGGCTGCATCTGCGCTTCGTCACCCTCTTCGCCGCCGCGGCCACCGCCCCCGCCCTGATGGTGGCCCTGTTCTACGGGGTCCTGGTCAACCGTGGCGTCGAGGACTGGTTCTCCTCCCGGGTCCAGACGGTGGTGGAGAACTCCGCCACGGTCTTCCGGAGCTACCTTGAGGAACAGAAGCGCTATGTGCGCGAGCACGTGACCCTGATGTCCGCCGACCTCAATGGGGCGGCGGGCGCCCTGGGGGACTCGCCGGTGACCTTTGGCCTCTTCCTCGCCCAGCAGGCGGCGGACCACGACTTCCCGGCCGCCTACCTGATCGACCGTGAGGGACGGGTCCTGGCGCGGGCGGAGAGCCCCGCCGCCCCCGGATTCCTGACGCCGCCCGAATCGGCTTTCCGGGCGGCGGACGAAGGGGACATCTTCGTCTCCGCCAACCTGACCCGGACCCTGTTCCGGCTGAAGAGCTATCCGGACGCCTACCTCTACCTGGTCCGGCCGGTGGGAGAGGGCGTGGTGGCCAACCTCTCCGAGGCCGAGCAGGCCCTTGTCTCTTACCGCGACGCCGCCGAGAGCCGAGAACGCATCCAGAGGGCCTTTGCCCTGGCCTATGTGGAGATCGCCCTACTGGTGCTGGTGGGCGCGGTCTGGCTGGGCCTGGGGGCGGCCAGCGCCATTTCGGCGCCCGTCGGCCGGCTCGTACAGGCCGCGGCGCGGGTGGCGCGAGGGGACCTCACCGCCCGGGTCGACGCCGAGTCCGCCCCAGAGGAGATCGCGGTCCTGTCCCGGGCCTTCAACGACATGACCCGCGACCTCTCGCAACAGCAGGAAGCCCTGACCCGTGCGAGCGACGAGGCGCGACGGCGTCGGCAGTTCATCGAGACCGTGCTGTCTGAGGTCTCCGCCGGGGTGGTGGCGGCCGGAGCGGACGGCCGGATCTCGGCGGTGAACCGCCAGGCCGTGCGCCTGCTGGACCTGCCGGAGGACCCGGTCTTCGCCTCGCCCATGACCCTGGAGGCCGCCGCGCCCGAGGTGGGGGAGATCCTCGCCATCGCCCGGACGCTCGGCCATGCCGAGGGCGAGGTGGATGTCAGCCGGGGGCGGGAGACCCTGAGACTCCGCGTGCGCGCCAGCCGGACGGGGGAGGGACTGGTTCTGACCTTCGATGACATCACCCGCCTGGTCTCGGCCCAGCGCAACGCCGCCTGGCGGGACGTCGCCCGGCGCATCGCCCATGAGATCAAGAATCCCCTGACGCCCATCCAGCTCTCCGCCGAGCGCATCCGCCGCAAGTTCCGCCGGAACGTGGAGCCCGCCGACCTCGACACCTTTGACCGCTGCACCGAGACCATCGTGCGGCAGGTGGGGGACATCGGCCGGATGGTGGATGAGTTCTCGGCCTTCGCCCGGATGCCGACGCCCCAGCTCTCCGACCAGGACGCCGCTGAGATCCTTCGCGAGTCGGTGTTCGCCCGCCGGGTGGCCGACCCTGACATCGACTGGGTGATCGGCGAGCCTCTGCCATCCGTGACCCTGCGGGTGGACGGCCGGATGCTGGCCCAGGCTCTGGCCAATGTGCTGAAGAACGCCGCAGAGGCGGTCCGGGCGCGCCTGGCCTCCCAGCCGGAGCCGGCGGGCCGGATCCTGGCCGACATCAGACTTGACGAAGCGGGCCTTGTCTTCGTGATCGAGGACAACGGCCTGGGACTGCCGGACAAGGACCGTGACCGGCTGACAGAGCCCTATGTCACGACGCGGGAAAAGGGGACGGGCCTTGGCCTGGCCATCGTCAAGCGGGTGATGGAGGACCATGGCGGCGACCTGGTGCTGGCGGACGCCGAGGCCGGGCCTGGCGCCCGGATCCTCCTGCGGCTGCCGCTGCCCGCTGCGAACGCTCTCCGGACAACACTGAAACAGGAGACTGCCTGATGGCGGCTGATGTGCTTGTGGTGGATGATGAGGCCGACATCCGCGAACTGGTGGCGGGGATCCTCACCGACGAGGGCTACGCGGTCCGCACGGCGAACGACTCCGAGTCCGCCCTGGCGGAGATCCGGGCGCGCAAGCCGTCCCTGCTCATCCTGGACATCTGGATGCAGGGCGGCGGGATGGACGGCCTGGAGCTCCTGGACCTGGTCAAGGGGCTGGACGCCGACCTGCCGGTGATCATGATCTCCGGCCACGGCAACATCGAGACGGCGGTCAGCGCCATCAAGCGCGGCGCCTATGAATTCCTGGAGAAGCCCTTCAAGTCGGATCGCCTGCTTCTGTTGGTGGAGCGGGCCCTGGAGGCGACCACCCTGCGCCGCGAGAACCGGCGGCTGCGGGCCCGGACCGTGACCCCAGACGGCCTGATCGGCCGCTCGCAGGCCATGCAGCAGCTGCGCGGACTGATCAACAAGCTGGCCGCCGCCAACAGCCGTGTCCTGATCGCCGGTCCTCCCGGCGCCGGCAAGGAGACCGTGGCGCGGATGATCCACGCCGCCAGCCCCCGGGCGCGGAACGAGTTCATGGTGATCAGCGCCGCCGGCATGACGCCCGAGCGCGTGGACATCGAGCTTTTCGGCGAGGAGGGCGAGGCGGGCCGCCCCGCCAAGATCGGGGTGTTCGAGAGAGCGCACGGAGGCACCCTCTACCTCGACGAGGTGGCGGACATGCCGCGGGAGACCCAGAGCCGGATCCTTCGGGTCCTGGTGGACCAGCGGTTCCGGCGGGTCGGCGGCGCTTCCGACGTCCAGGTGGACGTTCGGGTGGTTTCCTCGACCTGTCGTGACCTGCGGGCGGAGATCGCCGAGGGGCGCTTCCGTGAGGATCTCTTTCACCGCCTCAATGTGGTGCCTCTCAGCGTTCCCGGCCTGGCCGAGCGGCGAGAGGACATCCCGGAGCTTGTGGACTTCTTCGTCCAGCGGATCTCAGAGGGCGCCGGCCTGGCGCGCCGGCGGCTGTCGGATGACGCCGTCGCGGCGCTGCAGGTGCGCACCTGGCCGGGCAATCTCAGCCAGTTGCGCAACCAGATCGAGCGGCTACTGATCCTGGCCTCAGGGGATCCCGCCGAGCCGATCACCGCCGAAATGATCCCCCCCGAGTCCGAGACGCGGGAGCGGGCGACCTCCGGCCTTGGCGCCGAAAGGATCATCGCCCTGCCGCTGCGGGAGGCCCGGGAGGTGTTCGAGCGCGACTACCTGCACGCCCAGATGCTGAGGTTCTCGGGCAATATCTCGCGGACCGCCGCCTTCATCGGCATGGAGCGGTCCGCCCTGCACCGGAAGCTCAAATCCCTTGGGCTTTCCGGCGCCAGGACGATTTCGGAAGGGGAGGAGGGCTGATGGGACGCATCGCCTATGTGAACGGCGCCTATGTGCGCCATGCCGACGCCGCCGTGCATATCGAGGACCGGGGCTACCAGCTGGCGGACGCCGTCTATGAGGTCTGGGCGATGTCCGACGGGCGACTGTGCGACCCTGAGGGGCATTTCACCCGCCTGGAGCGGAGCCTTGGCGAACTGTCCATCGACATGCCCATGAGCCGCGCCGCCCTGACCACTGTCCTGAAGGAGACGGTCCGCCGCAATCGCATCGAGGACGGCCTCGTCTACCTGCAGGTGAGCCGCGGCGTGGCGCCGCGGGACCACGCCTTCCCGACCGAGCCGGTCGCTCCGGCGGTCGTGGTGACGGTCAAGCGGACCGATCCTGCAGCGGCGGAGGCGCGGGCCGCCGCCGGCGTGGGGGTGATCACGACACCCGAGAACCGGTGGGGACGGTGCGACATCAAGACGGTGGGCCTCCTGCCTAACGTCCTGGCCAAGCAGGCCGCCCGGGAGGCGGGCTCGGCCGAGGCCTGGTTCATTGACGCCGCCGGCCTGGTGACCGAGGGCGCTTCGTCCAACGCCTGGATCGTCACAGCGGACGGCGTGCTGGTGACCCGCGACACCTCGGCCAACATCCTGCGCGGGGTCACCCGGGCGACCCTGCTGGACGTGGCGCGGACGGAGAACATCCGGATCGAGGAACGGGCCTTCAGCCTGGAGGAAGCAATGACGGCCCGGGAAGCCTTCTTCACCGGCGCGGGCGCCCTGCTCATGCCGGTGGTGGCGATTGACGGGAAGCCCGTGGGGACCGGTCGCCCGGGACCTGTGGCAACCCGGCTTCGCAACCTCTATATTGCAGAGGCCAGAGCCGCGGCGATCTAGCGGTCGATGGCGGGGGCGAGGCGCCCCGCCCAACAAGAGAGAAAAAAGCCATGTCCGGCGACAAGAAGCAGAACCTGCAGGACACCTTCCTCAACAGCGTCCGCAAGACCAAGACGCCGCTGACCATCTTCCTCGTCAACGGCGTCAAGCTGCAGGGCGTCGTGAGCTGGTTCGACAACTTCTGTGTCCTGCTGCGCCGCGACGGCCAGTCGCAGCTGGTCTACAAGCACGCCATCTCCACCATCATGCCCGCCCAGCCGGTCCAGCTCTATGAGCCGGACGAAGACGACGCCGATTGACCGGTCGCAGCATCAGTCGCGAGGCGCCTGTCCAGGGCGCCCTGGTCATCCATCC
>JADBZH010000019.1 GCA_020402585.1 Phenylobacterium sp.
AGGCGGACAGGCCGTTGAACAGCAGGCCACAGACGGCTGTGCCCAGCAGCGCCCCGACGGTGGAGAGGACGAGCGCCTCGCACATGGTGCCCATGAAGGCGGAGAAGCCCGAGAATCCAATCACCCTCAGCGTCGCGATCTCGGTCGCCCGGGCGGAGACGGAGGCGTACATGGTGTTCAGGGCCCCAGCCAGGGCGCCAATGGACATGATGACGCCAAGCGGCCAGCCGACGTACCGGATCAGCAGTCCGGAACGTTCCGCCTGCGCGGCGAAGTAGGTCTGTTCGCTCTGGGCCTGCAACTGGAGCCTGGGGTCCGATCCGACATAGGCCGTGTAGGCGTCAAGCTGAGCTGGACTGGTGAGGGCGACCCGGGCGGTCTGGAAGCTCGAGCCGCGGTTGAACAGGCTCTGGACGACAGGTGCGTCGGCCCAGAGTTCCGACTCGAAGACAGTTCCGGGCGCCTCGAAGACCCCGACGACGCGCCAGGTCTGGGCGCCAAAGCGAACCGTCTTGCCCATCTCGAAGCCGGAAAACTCCCGCAGGAGGCCTGCCCCCACGACAATCTCGTTCGAACCGGGTGCGAACATCCTGCCTTCCTTCAGCCGGACCTGCTGGCGAACAGCCAGCCCGTTGGGACCGATACCGCGCAGGGGCATGTTGGCCTTGGTTCCCGTCGATCGCTTGATGCCGTCGACGATGAGGAGCAGTTCTGCAGACACCAGCGGTCCGCCGTCGGCAGCGGCCCGCACGCCGGGTCCCTGACCAAGGAGAACGATCTGCTCCCGGGTCAGGGTGCTGTTGATCTCGGACTGTGATCCATCCCTGAGCACGATGGCGACGTCAGGAGAGCCGGAACCCTTCAGGGTCTGGCTGAAGCCGTTGGCGAGAGCCAGGAAGCCGAGCAGGACGGCCACGACCAGCGCGATCGACACCACGGTCGCCAGCGACATCCAGAGCCGCTGGGGGATGGACCGGATATTCATCAGGATCACGGATCCCGTCTGGTTCAGAAGGCTCACAGCAGGGCTCCTCAGCGTCGCCCGAGAGCGTCGATAATGTTCATCCTAAGGGCCGAGAGAGCTGGCGCGAGGCCGGTCACCAGGCCCAGGAGCAGGGCGAGGCCCATGCCCGCCGCCGCGACCGGTGCGGTCATGGACAAGGCGCCAAAGGTCTCGCCTATGGGAGATCGGGAGAGACCGTTGAGCGCCACAGCGGCGACTCCAAGGCCCAGGAGGCCGCCCAGTCCGGACAGAAGGAGAGACTCGCCCAGAACCATCCGCAGGACGCGGTGGCCCGGAAAGCCCAGCGTCTTCATGACGCCGATCTCTTTCGTACGCTCCCTGACCGCAGAGACGAGGGTCGTCCCGACAATCATCAGGATCGCTGCAAAGGCCGCCGCCACAACCATGGTGATGATGAAGTTCAGATCACCCGCCTGCTTGAGGAAGGCCCGGGAAAAGGTCTTCTCATCGACGGTCGAGGTCTCGAAGGGTGAGTTGGCGAAAGTGGCGTCAATCGCCTTCGCCACCTGGTCGTTGATGTCGGGAGAGGCGGTCAGAACGGTGATGGTTCCCACGGTATCTCGGCCGAAGGGACGGGTTTCATTGAGGTAGTCGTAGTTGAAGTAGAGCGCATTGGTCGGATCGGTGGGCTTGGCGCCGTCGAAGATCCCGACCACCTTCATGTCCCAACTGCGCGATCCGTCCGGGCGGAAATAGATGTCGGAGCTGATCGGAAGGGTCTGCCCGACCTGCCAGCCATACTGGTTGGCGAGGGAGCGACCGACGATGACCCCCGTGCGTTCGCGGATGAAGGCTTCACGCTCGCCCGGCCCCAGCTTGATCTGGTCGGCGAAAATGGCCGTGTAGGATTCCGGTTCGACCGCGAAGCCTACGAAGCGGCTCTGCGCCGAGTCTCGGAAAAAGGCGCCGAACCAGCTCTGATGGGTCGTCCCGATCACCCCTGGAATGGCGGAGACGCGGTTGAGGTAGGCGATGGGCAGGGGTTCGGTGAAGTTGATCTTGTTTGCGACAACCATCCTGTTGCTCGCAGAACCGGTCTCAGTCGCGCGATTGAGCGCCACGTTCACCCCGACCAGAAGGCCAAAGATCAGGAAGGCGATGAAGATCGATACGATCAGCAGAACCGTCCTCAACGGCTTTCGGAACAGGTTCTTCCAGATGAGATAGAGGTCGTTCACGTCGTCACCTCCACGAACTGGCCCTTGTCCAGGTGCAGGGTGCGGGTGGCGAAGCGAGCCGCTTCAGGGTCATGCGTGACCATGATGATCGTCTTCCCGAGCTCACGATTGAGAAGCTGCAGAGTCGACAGGATGTCATTGGCCGTGGACCGGTCGAGGTCGCCGGTCGGCTCATCGCAGAGCAGGAGCTTGGGGTCGGAGACTATCGCGCGGGCGATCGCGACCCGCTGCTGCTGACCACCCGAGAGCTCCTTGGGCTTGTGACGGGCCCGGTCTGCAAGCTCGACGATCTTGAGGGCCGTGAGCACATTCTCCTTCCGTCGCTGCGCGGACAGCGACGTCAACAGAAGAGGCAGCTCCACGTTCTGAGCTGCAGTCAGGATCGGCATCAGATTGTAGAACTGGAAGATAAAGCCGACGTTCCGCGCCCGCCAGGCCGTGAGTTGGCCCTCCGAGTAGCCCTCGATCCGCTCGCCATCGAAGGAAATCTGCCCGCTGTCGCAGCGATCCGTGCCGCCGAGCAGGTTGAGCAGCGTCGTCTTTCCGGAACCAGACGGGCCCATGATGGCGACGAAATCACCCTTCGGGATGACCAGGTTCAGCCGATCGAAGATGCTGATCGACTCCTTGCCGCGGGTGTAGGACTTGCACACGTCGGTCAGTCTGATGAAGTCGGTCATGTTGTGCTCGGGGCTATCGGGGCTCAGGTGGTTGGCTCAATGAATGTGACCTTCACCGCCATGTCGGGAATGATCCGCGGGTCTCGCCCTTCAAAGGCAATCCGTACACGGACCGTGGCCTTGTCCCGGCTCGCCGCCGGAATGGTGGCGATCACGCGAGCGGGCAGTCGGCTCTCAGGGTAGGCGTCGAGGATGGCCTCGACCTTCTGACCGGCGGCGACTCTCCCGATGTACGCCTCGTTCACGTCCACCTCGATCTCGAGGCTTTCCATGTCCACCAGGGTGCAGATGCCGGTGCGGGTGAAACCTCCGCCTGCCGAAAGCGGCGAGATGATTTCCCCCGCCTGGGCGGCCTTGTCGATCACGACGCCTGAGAAGGGCGCCCGGATCACGTACCGGCTCAACTGCAGGCCGGATCGGTTGGCGTCGGAACGCGCCGCCTCGAGCTGCGCCCGAGAAAGATCGAGCTGGGCCTTGGCGGATTCGCTGCGGGCGGTCGCCGCCTGAAGGACCGCCTCGCTGACATAGCCTGACCTCGCCAGGCTTTGAGCCCGTGTCAGAGCCTGCCGGGCCTCCGCGAACTGAGCCTGCGCCGCCGCTACAGAGGCCTCTGCTGAAATCTTGCGGGCCATCGACGTCGCGTTGTCAGCCTGAGCAATAGAGGCGTCGAGGACAGCGAGGACATCGCCCTTGCGCACCACCTGCCCCTCCTCGACCCGCACCTCAACGACGCGCCCTGTGACCTCGGCGGCCACGGTCGCCCTGGATCGCGCCACCACATATCCAGAGGCGGTCAGCCCGCTGACGCGTACGGGAGTTGTCGTGGCGGCGACCGCCGGCGTGGGGGCGGGCTGGGCTTTCGGTTGCGGCTTGGCGAGCCAGCCGACGGCGCCCCCCAAAGCGAGGCAGATAGCGGCGACCAGGGTCGGAACCTTCCAGCCTCCAGAGGCCTGTTTCGCCCCTACAGCTGTCGCTGGCCCCAGTGTCAGCGATCTCAACAACTCGGACTTGTCGTCGCTCATGCGGTTGGCTTCCTGGACCGGGCGTCCGTCTCAACAACTCTTCCTGAGCGGCCACCCCCGCCCCTCGAGGTCGCCGAGCTTCCAAACGCATTAAGCCCGAAGTCGTGACTGTCCGCCATAGCCGGGTTCCCATAGAGCGCGCCGTGCAGGATCTTGAGATCGGGAAAGACCGGATCATCCCAAAGCCAGCGTCGATTGAGGCTGGCGACCGGTCTGCCCGCAAGGCATTCGGCGAGATGTCTGTCGCATCGCGCCCTTCCTGCTGGAGCGCCCACGCCTTGCGTCTCCAGTTCGCCCCTCTGATCGCCACTGTTGTCTCCGGCCGCTTCTCGGACCCTCTTCACGCTGCAGCGCTAGGATCGGCGACTCCGGCGAGCAACGGCCCGGTCATCTGCGGGGCCGACGACGTCGCCGCCCTTCCGGGACCGCGCCGGGTCTGGGTGGAGAACCGAGTCCTCTCGGATCGTCCCGACACCCCTCCGGCGTATCTTGAGACCTCGGCGCGAGGCGAGAGTCCGGCCCCTGTCCGAGCCAGTGTCGCGCACCTCGCGCAACGTGGGGTGAGGACACAGCTCGCTTGGCATGGGATGGGCCTGCACAGCCCCGAAGAGATCGCCGTGATCGCCTTCTTGGGACCTCAACACCCCGTCAGCCATGTTGGTCGACCAGGCCTGGTTCTTTCCGCGAACGGCCCAGTCCTGCCGATGCCACAGTCGTCAGTCTGCATGCCAACATCCGCTATGTCGAATTCGCCGGCCCAACTAAGGAGCTGATCGATGAACCTGCGAATCTGGCGGGCCTTACCGACCGGTTCCGCGTAAGCGTCTACAGCGCGCGCCTGGAATGGTACATGCTGGGACCCCCGAGCTCCCGGCTAAGGGCCCTGCCTTCGCGACAGGCCGGAGCTATCGAAAGGCGTCTTCGATCTGCGCCAAGACTCGGTTGAGCCTCGGTCCCACATAGTCAAGGAAGGCGCGCCGCTTCAGCGGCTGAACGGGTTCTGCGGGGTAGACCAGACTGACCGGTGCAGGTCGGACCGGCTGGTCCGGGAACAGAGGCTTCAGCCGGCCCTCCACTATGGCTTCGGCGACCTGATAGGACATCAATCTCGCGATGCCCAGGCCCGCTGCCGCCGCCTCGACCACGGCATCCGCGGTATTGACAGAAAAGCGCGGCGCGATCGTCACCCGCGTCTCTGACGGGCCCTCGCCGAATGACCAGGTCCGCCGGCGCTGAAGGCCTTCGAATGCGATGCAGTCGTGTTCGGGCAAGCCATCCGGGGCGGTCGGTTCCCCCCGACGGCGGAGATAGTCGGGACTGGCGCAGACGGTCCACCGAACCTTGCCTGCCTGGCGGGCGATCAAGCGGCTGTCCGGAAGGGGACCAATTCGGATGGCGACATCGATATGCGCCTCATCGAGGTCAATAATCTGGTCCGTCAGGATCAGGCTCACCGTCACCGGCGGATAAGCGGCCAGAAAGTCATGCACAATCGGGGCCACATGAAGCTTGCCAAACATGATCGGCGCGGTCACGCGCAGGTTCCCCCGGGGTTCCCGATACTCGCCGCCCGCCGTGCGTTCGGCTTCCGAGAGGGCGTCGAGGATGCGCCGCGCTGCGGCTACAAAAACCTCGCCGGCTTCCGTCAGGATCAGTCGTCGGCGGTGGCGTACAAGGAACCTCACCCCGAGTCGGGTTTCTAGGTCTGATATCCGCCGGGTCACCGTTGGCAGGGGCGTAGATAGAGCGCGCGACGCCGCCGAAAGACTGCCGCCATCGACAGCCGCCAGCAGGGTGCGCATGGCCTCAAAGCGATCCATTTAACTTCCGAAAAACGGAAACATCATTTTAATTGATAGGGCATTTTCATCTACCGCGAAAGTTTTAAGAGGTAAACATCCGGCGGCGCTCGCCATGCGGGCCAACTGCACTTTGGTGACCTGAAAGGAGAGTTCTACATGACGCCATCCAGCGACGTCGCCTTCACCCCCATTGTGAAGTCTATTCAGTCAGAGCGCGGATCCCGTGAGTACTACGCTAAGGTGGAAGCGCGCGGGGGGTTTCGCACCGAGGTGACAGAGGACCTGACGGAGTTGCTGTCTAAGGTCAACACCGCCTACCTTGCCACCTCAAACAGTGTGGGTCAGCCCTACGCCCAGCATCGCGGTGGGCCAAAGGGGTTCATCCGGATGATCGATGATAAAACTCTGGCCTTCGCTGATTTCGTCGGCAACTACCAGTATGTGACCATTGGGAACCTTGCGGAAAACCCAAAGGCGTTCCTGTTCCTGATGGATTACGCCAACCGGCGGAGGATCAAGATCTGGGGTCGGGCCTGGATCAGCCAGGATCCGGTTCTGGTGGCCAGTCTGACGCCGAAAGATTATCGGGCCCGGGTCGAACAGGCGATCCTTTTCGAAAT
Organism: Phenylobacterium sp.; assembly: GCA_020402585.1. GTDB lineage: Bacteria > Pseudomonadota > Alphaproteobacteria > Caulobacterales > Caulobacteraceae > Phenylobacterium. The sequence continues at coordinate 6,327 of JADBZH010000019.1, forward strand.
CGAAGCCTGGGACATCAATTGCAAGCAGCACATCCCGCGTCTCCTGGACGCCACTGAAGTCGAAGTGATTGTCAACGAACTCAGCCTTCGGATAGCAGAGCTTGAAGCGCAGAATGCGTCTTTAAGGGCCCTGATTGCGCAGAAGGGTTGAAGCTGTCTGCTCACCATCTCGGGACTGGAGAGCGGAGTTCGATTGGGTCACAGAACCTCGCCCTCACGGATGAGTGGACCTGTGTGCGAGAGTTGTCAGGCGGCCTCACCTGCCGGAGCGAGGGGCCTGCGGGTATGGGTTCTGGTCAAGGCGAGGAGTGACGGCGAGGCGGGCGGCAGGCCTTCCGGCTCCGCCTGGGTGGAAGTCATAAGTCTGTGCACTGGCGATCTGTAGCAGGCGGGCGTGTTTATCACGGACCATGGGCTTGCGCCGTCTTCTGATGGCGCACGCTTGGCCATGAACGGGGGGTGATCCGTGGCAAGGAGGCCTTTCACTTCGGCTGAAGACCCGGTGGCCGTTCCGAATAGGGGAGGTTGGCGACCGCGATAAGGCGATCGCCCGGGTCAGGCGTCGCCCCTACCCACGCCGGGCCACACTGTGATCGAGATTCGTCCTTCCAACACTGGGACCTGAACGGTCGCCCCGTTGTGTGTGTCACGCTTTCCGTGGGATGTAGGCGGGTCCTGACCCGCTCCGGAGCCCCCCGCCTTGCGCCTGACCCAGCTCGCCGTTCTTGCCATCGCGACCAGCCTCCTCACAACGGCCCTGGCCGTTGCGGCGCCGGGGCTGCGGGATTCCGGTCCTCCCCAGCAGGGGCGGGCTATCCACAGCGCCGGTGATCTAGCGGTACTGCCGGGGCCCGCCCGGGTCGAGGTGGAGAACCGGATCCTGGCGGATCGCCTCGATACGCTTCTGCCGCGTCTGATGGCTGAGTCCGGCCTCGACATGTGGCTGGTCATCAACCGGGAGTACGCCGAGGACCCCGTCTATTTCACCCTCGTGCCCCAGCCGTCCTTCGCCGCCCGCCGGACGACCATGCTGGTCTTCTCCCGCAAGGCCGACGGGACGGTCGAGCGGCTGTCCGTCAACCGGTATCCCCTCGGGGGCCCCTATACGGCGGCCTGGTCGGGAGGCGACCTGGACGCCCAGTGGAAGGCGCTGGCCGATGTGATCGTCAGTCGTGATCCCAAGCGGATCGGGATCAACACCTCTCGTCATTGGCCGGTCGCAGACGGCCTGACGGCCGGACTGGACGCCCGGCTTCGCGAAGTCCTTCCATCGGACTTCGCCTCCCGGCTGACGCCTGCGGAGCCGCTCGTGATCCGCTGGCTCGAGACGCGCACCGCCGCAGAGAGCGAGATCTACCCGCATGTCGTGGCCTTGGCGCGCGGCGTCATCGCCGAGGCTTTCAGCACCAAGGTCATCACCCCGGGCGTGACCACCACTGCGGAGGTCGCCTGGTACATCCGGGGCCGCTTCGAGGCGCTTGGCCTGCCCATCTGGTTCTTCCCCGATGTGAATCTCCAGCGCCCGGGAATCGCCTGCAAGGGGGACGAAGGGTTCTGCGGCGTGTCCGGCGTGATCCAGCGCGGCGACGTCCTGCATACCGATGTGGGCATCTGCTATCTCAAGCTCTGCACCGACACCCAGGAGATGGGCTACGTCCTCAGGCTGGGCGAGGCCGCGCCGCCTGCAGGCCTTCAGGCCGCCCTGGCTGAGGGCAATCGCTGGCAGGACCTGCTGACGGGCGCCTTCGTCACCGGCCGCACCGGGAACGAGATCCTGGCCCGGACTTTGGAGGCCTCGCGGAAGGCCGGCATCCGCGGGAGCGTCTACAGCCATCCGATCGGCTTCTTCGGTCACGCCCCCGGCCCGACCATCGGCATGTGGGACAATCAGCGTCCCACGCCCGTCCAGGGGGACTGGAGGCTTAATCCCGACACCGCCTACGCCATCGAGGGCGCCATCTGGCGAGGGGTTCCCGAGTGGGGCGGTCAGCTCGTGCACATGAAGCTGGAGCAGAGCGCCCTCTTCGACGGCAAGACGGTTCACTATCTGGCCGGCCGGCAGACCGAGTGGCATCTGGTCCGCTGAGCCTGGCGGTCAGGCCGGCGTCACCGCCGGAAACGGGTGGCCAGGACGATGGCGGAGTTGGTGCGCTCGACGCCGGGCATGAGGCCGATCCGGTCGATGGCGGCGTCCAGCTCCGCGACATTGGCGGCTGAAGCGATGGCGATCATGTCGTACTCGCCGCTGACGGAATGGAGCTCACGCACCTGGGGCAGGGCGCGGGCCGCAGCCTCCACCGCCCGGGATTCCCGCGGGGCCACCTTGATCAGCACATGGGCGCGCACCGCCCCATCCTCCAGGGCGTCCGCCAGTCGCAGGGAATAGCCCCGGATCACGCCCGTGCGTTCAAGGCGCTCCAGCCGGCCCTGCACCGTGGTGCGCGAGCGGCCCACCCGCCGGGCGAGGTCCGCCGTGCTCGCCCGGGCGTTCTCGCGAAGGGTGACCAGAAGGGCCTGGTCGATCTCATCCAATTCCATTTCGTCGGTTTCCTCCGGCGGAACGCCGTAATGCGTCCTGCGAATGAACGGTCTGCACCTGTACACCGTCAGGCGCTTCCGTCCCACTGGAGCGAGGTGCGGAACCCCGGGGAGTTGGATCATGAAACGGGTGGCGATTGTCGGTGCAGGCAAGATCGGCGGGGTGATCGCCGACCTGCTGGCTGGGTCAGGGGATTACGAGGTCGAGGTCTTCGACGCCTCCACCGAGAACCTCGAGCGTCTCGTCACGCGCCGCCCGGTGACCCGTCGGGAGATGGACGTGCGCAGCGAGGCCTTTCCCGAGGCCCTGAAGGGCGCCTTCGCCGTCCTCAACGCCGCGCCCTACCACGCCACCACCGCGGTGGCCCGCGCGGCCCGCAAGGCAGGGGTGCATTACCTCGACCTCACCGAGGACGTGGCCAGCACCCGGGAGGTCAAGGCCCTGGCCGAGGGAGCGCCCTGCGCCTTCATTCCCCAGTGCGGCCTGGCGCCGGGCTTCATCAGCGTCGTGGCCCACGACCTCGCCTCCCAGTTCGACACCCTGGAGGACGTCCGGCTGCGCGTGGGGGCCCTGCCTCAGTTTCCCAGCAACACGCTGAACTACAACATCACCTGGAGCACGGACGGGGTCATCAACGAGTACTGCGAGCCCTGTGAGGCCATCGTGGATGGCCGCCTGCGCGAGACCCAGGCCCTGGAGGAGCGCGAGGAGTTTTCCCTCGACGGCGTGACCTACGAGGCCTTCAACACCTCGGGCGGCCTGGGAACCCTCTGCGAGACCCTCGCCGGGCGGGTGCGGAACCTGAACTACCGGACGATCCGCTATCCGGGGCATGCGGCGATCATGAAGACCCTGCTGCACGACCTGGGCCTGCGTGACCGACGCGAACTCCTGAAGGAGATCCTCGAGAACGCCGTGCCCTCGACCCTCCAGGATGTGGTGGTGATCTTCGTCACGGTCAGTGGCCGGCGGCACGACGCCCTGGTGCAGGTCAGCTACGCCAACAAGGTCTACTCCGGCCCGGTCGAGGGGGTGATGCGCAGCGGCATCCAGATCACCACGGCCTCCGCCATCTGCGCGGTGCTGGACATGCTGGCGGCGGGCGACCTTCCCCAGGCGGGCTTTGTCCGGCAGGAACAGATTTCGCTCGCGGCCTTCCTGGCCAACCGCTTTGGTCGAAACTACGCCGCCCCCGACACCGGCCTGCAGCCGGGCGCGCGGGTCGCCTGAGAGGCCCCATGTCCGACGCCTTAGAGAACCCCGCCCAGGACGCCCTCGCCATCCTCGACCGCCTGGGGGTTCCCCTGCAGGCCCTGGAGGGCGGCGACCTACCCGCCTGTTCGCCTCTGACCGGTGAGGAGATCTGCCGGGTCGCCTCGGTCTCGCCAGAAGCGGCGTCGGCTCGGATCGGTGCGGCGCATGCCGCCTTCCTGGCCTGGCGGCGCTTGCCTGCACCGCGCCGTGGGGAGCTTGTCCGGCTCTTCGGCGAGGAGCTCCGGGCCGCCAAGGCTGACCTCGGGCGCCTGGTGACCCTGGAGGCGGGAAAGGTCCTCTCCGAGGGACTGGGCGAGGTTCAGGAGATGATCGACATCTGCGACTTCGCCGTCGGTCTGTCCCGCCAGCTCTACGGCCTGACCCTGGCCACCGAGCGCCCGGACCACCGGATGATGGAGACCTGGCACCCGCTTGGCGTCGTGGGGGTGATCTCGGCCTTCAACTTCCCGGTGGCGGTCTGGTCCTGGAATGCGGCGCTGGCCCTCGTCTGTGGCAACGCGGTGGCCTGGAAGCCCTCGGAGAAGACCCCCCTGACCGCACTGGCGGTCCAGGCCCTCTTCGAGCGCGCCGCTGCGCGTTTCGGCCCGGACGCGCCGGAGGACCTCTGCGTTCTCCTTCAGGGCGGGGCGGACATCGGCGCTGTCCTTGTGGATGATCCGCGCGTTCCGCTGGTCTCCGCGACGGGCTCCACCGCCATGGGGCGGAAGGTGGCGCCGCGCCTGGCCGCCCGTTTCGCGCGGGCCTTGCTGGAGCTGGGTGGCAACAACGCCGCCATCCTCGCTGCCAGCGCCGACCTGGAGCTCGCCATCCGGGCTGTGGCCTTCTCAGCCATGGGCACCGCCGGCCAGAGGTGCACCACCCTGCGCCGCCTGTTCGTCCATGACACCCGCTACGATGAGGTCCTGGAACGGCTAAAGCCGGTCTACGCGGGGGTCCATGTCGGGGACCCGCGGGAGGAGGGGGTCCTGGTCGGCCCCCTGATCGACCGTGCAGCGGGGGAGGGCATGGTGGCGGCCCTTGCCGAGGCCGCGCGGGCTGGCGGGCGGATCTATGGGGGCGAGGCCCTGGACCGGCCCGGGGTCTATGTCCGTCCCGCCCTCGTGGAGATGCCCGGCCAGGCCGAGGTGGTCCTGCGAGAGACCTTCGCTCCCATCCTCTACGTGATGCGTTACCACGACCTCGCAGAGGCGATCGCAGCGCAGAACGCGGCGCCCCAAGGCCTGTCGTCCTCGATCTTTACCCGGGACCTGCAGGAGGCCGAGCGCTTCCTGTCGGCGGAGGGCTCGGACTGTGGCATCGCCAACGTCAACATCGGGCCGTCCGGCGCTGAGATCGGCGGCGCGTTCGGCGGCGAGAAGGAAACGGGCGGGGGCAGGGAGTCCGGCTCTGACAGCTGGAAGGCCTACATGCGCAGGGCGACCAATACGATCAACTATGGCTCGGCCCTGCCGCTGGCCCAGGGGGTGAGTTTCGACGTCTAAGAACCGGGGCGAAGCCCCTTCCAGTCTGGCCGTCAACAGGTGGCCCGTGCTTTCCTGCGCCCCTCATCGCGCCGGACCGTACACGGCGCTTCGGAGACGGTCAGGGTGATGTCTATCGACGCGCTATGGTTTCCCGGAGCCGGTGGCGAGCCCCCGCTAAGGGCGCCTTCGCGACTGGAAGCGGCGATTGCCCGGCGTCTCAGGGTCTCCTTCTGCTACTGCGACCAATCGGGTTTCTCTTCACGCCGCCGGGTGCGCCCTCTCCAGCTGGTTTCGAGTCGGAACGGAGGGCGCCTGATCGCCTGGTGTGAGCTTCGCCGGGACATGAGGACGTTCCGCCTGGACAGGATGGGCGCCGTACGACCGGGTTCGCGGTTTCTCGTTCCACGTGGATGGGGGCTTGAGGGCGGCCCAGGAGTCGACCGGGTCTGACGCCGTCAGCCGTCCGTGCTCAACTGGAGCGCCGCCCTCGCCATCATCTGGAAGACGGCGGAGCGCTTGTCGATCTGGTTCACAGTTCCCGCCAGGTAGAGGCCGTTGGCCGGGCTGTGGAATATCACCGCGCCGGACAGGCCGGAATGGCCGATCAGCGGCGCCAGCTTGCGGAACCCCGTCATGGCGGCCGGTAGCTGGAAGCGCATCATGCCGGTCCCGTACTCCAGCGGAAAGAACATGGGCCGGAAGTCCTGGAGGGCGTCGATCCGTGTCCTGTCGAACAGGGCGCCCTCGAAGACGCCACGGAGGAAGACCAGGGCCTCCCGGGCTGTGGTCACGACCCCGCCATCCGCCTGGGAGAAGACCATGGCGTTCGGGATCCTCAGATCCCTGTCCCGGAAGCGGAGCGGCCTGGGCCGCATGTCGGCGGGGTCCGAGTAGATCCATGTGCGCTGGAGCCCCAGGGGCTCTGCAATCCGTCGCTCGAAGACCCTGGCGAAGGGCGATCCGTCTACCTGCTCGATGACCTTGCCGAGGATCTGGTAGTTCGAGTCCGAATAGTGGGCGCGGTCCAGGCTTCCTGGCGCGGCGCGGGCTCCCAGGCGCCGGGTGATCTCCATCGCCTCGGGAAAGGTCAGGGCCCGGTCCTTGCCGCTGGTCAGGTCGGCGAAGAGCCCGGTCTTGGCGTTGTCTGGCTCAAAGAAGTCCGCGAGACCGCTGATATGGGACATGAGATGGCGGAGGGTGATGGCGTCGGTCCGGTCCTCGCCGCCAAAGCGGTTGAGCTGAGCGGTCTCGGGGCCGGGCAGAAGCCTTCGGAACGGGGAGTCCAGATCGATCCGTCCTTCTTGGACCATCTGGAGGAGAATGGCGGTGACATAGAGCTTGGTTGTCGACGCCGCAAAGTAGGGGGTGTCGACCCCCAGATCGCCCTGGGCGGCTTCAAAGGTCTGGCTGTCCCGCCTGCGGTACGCAACCAGGGCGCCGCCGGGATGATAGGCCCCCTCGGGCAGGAGGCCGGCCAGGCCGGTCGCCGGCGCGGCGCACGCCGCTGTCGGCAGGAGGAGACCGGTGGCGGCCAGGAGATGGCGGCGGTTGACCGACATGGGGC
>JADBZH010000002.1 GCA_020402585.1 Phenylobacterium sp.
AGCCCTGACGGCCTAGCCGCGCCCGGACTCCGTCCCGACCCCGCCGAAACGCCTCAAAACACCCCGAAAGGGCCAGAAAACCTCGCCTCAATGCGCCCCAAGGCACAGGACGGCGCGTATCGCAGCAGTCCCCCAAGGGGGAGGTGGACCGCGCAGCGGGCCGGAGGGGGTCAGCTGAGGTCCGGCCTAGTCCCATCCCAGGGCGGCGGCGTCGCGCAGGATGGCCTCGGCCTCGGGGGTGTGCTTGCCCTCGCCGTCGGGGTGGAGGACGAGGGGCGGCAGGAGGGCGAGGGGGGCGCGGCCGCCGCGCACGGCCCGCACGATCACCCGGCTGGCGGGCGCGGCGGCGCGGGGCTGGACCGGCCGGATGCGGATTGAGCCACAACGGGGCGCAAGGCCCGCCAGGAGGTCGGCGAGCCGGTCGGCCCGGTGGATGATCGTGATCGTCCCGCCGTCGCGGACGGCCTTCATGAGGAACTCCGTCCAGGCCGCCAGGCCGTCGGCCGCCATCCAGGCGCGGGTCTTCTCCGGCGCGGGGCCGCGCAGGGCCCTGGCGTCATCGAAGAAGGGCGGGTTGCAGAGGGCGGCGTCGAAGCGGGGCAGGCCCAGGCGGGCGAAGGGGAGGGCGACGTCGCCGCTGAGGGCCTCCATCCGGTCTGACAGGCCGTTCAGGTCGATATTGGCCCGGGCGAGGGCCAGGGCCTCCGGGTCGGCCTCGACGCCGGTGAAGCGCGCCTCGCGCCTTCGGACCGCCGCCGCCAGCATGACGGCGCCCGGGCCGCAGCCCAGGTCCAGCACCCGATCCCCCGGACGGGCGTCGCAGGCCGCCGCCAGGAGGGCCGCGTCCATGCCGGCCCGATAGCCCCGCGCGGACTGGAGGAGCCGGACCCGGCCCCCGAGGATTGCGTCCGACTGGCTTGGGTCCGTCATGCGTTTGCGCCAAAAACCCCGGTTGGGCATTGTGCCGGCGAGGCGCCTGCCTTATCGCGTTCGGCATGTCGTCCGCAACGCAAGCCGCCGAACCGGTCGCCCGCAGCGCACCCTCCATTGCGGGCCTGACCCGCCTCGCCCAGCGCGACATGGAGGGCGTGGACGCCCTGATCCGCAACCGCATGCAGAGCCCGGTCTCGGTGATCCCGGCCCTGGCCGAGCACCTGATCGGCGGGTCGGCCAAGCGCCTGCGGCCGCTCCTGACCATCGCCGCGGCGCGGCTGGCCGGGGCGAAGGACGACGCCTGCCTGAACCTTGCGGCGGCGGTGGAGTTCATCCACACAGCCACCCTGCTGCATGACGACGTGATCGACTCCTCCGAGCTGAGGCGCGGCAAGGTGGCGGCCCACCTGATCTGGGGCGCGCCGGCCAGCGTGCTGGTGGGCGACTTCCTGTTCGCCCGGTCCTTCGAGCTGATGGTCGAGGCCGGGTCCATGCCGGCCCTGGAGATCCTGGCCCGGGCCAGCCGGGTGATCGCCGAGGGCGAGGTCCTGCAGCTGACCCGCGCCCACGACCTGGACCTGCCCCAGGAAACCTATCTCGAGATCATCGGCGCCAAAACCGCCGAGCTGTTCGCCGCCGCCTCGGAGGCCGGGGCGGTGTCGGCGGGGGCGCCGGCCGCGACCTGCGCCGCCCTGCGCCGGTTCGGCCGCAACCTGGGCCTGGCCTTCCAGCTGGTGGACGACGCCCTGGACTATTCCGGGGCCAGCGAGACCCTGGGCAAGAACCCCGGCGACGACTTCCGGGAGGGCAAGGCGACCCTGCCCCTGCTGCTGGCCATCGCCCGGACGGGCGAGGCGGAAAAGGCCTTCTGGGAGCGGACCATCGACCGGCGCGAGCAGACCGAGGCCGACTTCGAGCGCGCCCGCCTGCTGGTGTCGGGCTGCGGCGCCCTGGACGCGACCCTGGCCCTGGCCGAGGACTACGCCGCCGACGCCAAGGCGGCCCTGGCGGGCTTCGAGGGCGCCGACGGGTGGAAGGCCGCCCTGATGGAACTGGCCGACTTCGCTGTCTGGCGGCGGATGTAGACGTCCGGGCGCGGCCCGGGATTTCAGCCCCTGAGTTCGAGGTTCCAGGCCCGGTCTGCGACAGGCTCGAACCCCTGCGCCCGCCAGAAGGCATGCGCCCTTTCGTCCTCCGTGTGCACGGTGAGACGCCGAACGCTGTCGAGCCCCTCCTGGACGAGGGCCGTGGCGAGGGTGCGGCCCAGGCCCCGCCGGCGGGCGTCCGGGTGAACGTAGAGCCGGCGCAGACGCAGGGCGGGGGCCCCGTCGTCTGGCAAGGGCTCGTCGGTCAGGCCGCCGATCCCAAGAAGCGCGCCGCCCTCGCGCACGGCGAAGAGCGCCCGGAAGACCGGCGCTCCGGCCGCGACCTCCGCCGCCAGCCGGTCCATGTGCCGCCAACCCTCCGCCGCCGCGGCGGCGCGGAGGGGCTCGAAATCATCGGGAAGCCTGTTTTCGAGGCGAACGACCTGCATCAGCCCGGCGAGATCATCTTCTCGGGCCGGACGACCTCGTCGAACTCCTCGTTCGTCACATAGCCGCCGCCGACGGCCTCTTCCCGCAGGGTGGTGCCGTTCTTGTGGGCGGTCTTGGCGATCTTGGCCGCCGCGTCGTAGCCGATCTTGGGCGCCAGGGCCGTGACCAGCATGAGGGAGCGCTCAAGGGCGGCCTTGATGTTGTCCTCGCGGGCCTCGATGCCGACCACGCAGTTGTCGGTGAAGGAGACGGCGGCGTCGGCCAGCAGGCGGCAGGACTGCAGGAAGTTGTAGGCCATGACCGGGTTGAAGACGTTCAGCTCGAAATGGCCCGAGGCGCCGGCGAAGGTCAGGGTGGCGTGGTTGCCGAAGACCTGGGTGCAGACCATGGTCAGGGCCTCGCACTGGGTCGGGTTGACCTTGCCCGGCATGATGGACGAGCCGGGCTCGTTCTCGGGCAGGGACAGCTCGCCCAGGCCCGAGCGCGGGCCGGAGCCCAGGAAGCGGATGTCGTTGGCGATCTTGAACAGGGCGCCCGCCACGGTGTTGAGGGCGCCGTGGCTGAAGACCATGGCGTCATGGGCGGCCAGGGCCTCGAACTTGTTGGGCGCCGAGACGAAGGGCAGGCCGGTGATGGCGGCGATCTTGGCGGCGACCAGCTCTGCGAAGCCGACGGGAGCGTTGAGGCCGGTGCCGACAGCGGTGCCGCCCTGGGCGAGCTCAAGCAGGCCCGGCTGGCACAGGCGGATGCGCTTCAGGCCGTTCTCGACCTGCTGGGCGTAGCCGGAGAACTCCTGGCCGAGGGTCAGGGGGGTGGCGTCCTGGGTGTGGGTGCGGCCGATCTTGATGATGGGATCGAAGGCGGCCTGCTTGGCGCGCAGGGCGGCCAGGAGGTGCTCCAGGGCCGGCAGGACGTCGTGGTGCACCTGCTCGGCGGCGGCGATGTGCATGGCCGTCGGATAGGTGTCGTTGGACGACTGGCTCATGTTGACGTGGTCGTTGGGGTGGACCGGCGTCTTGGACCCCATCTCGCCGCCCAGCATCTCGATGGCGCGGTTCGAGATGACCTCATTGGCGTTCATGTTCGACTGGGTGCCCGAGCCGGTCTGCCAGACCGAGAGGGGGAAGTGGGCGTCAAGCTTGCCGTCGATCACCTCCTGAGCGGCGGCGACGATGGCCTGGCCGATCTTCGGGTCCAGTCGGCCCAGCTCCACATTGGCCTCTGCGGCGGCGCGCTTGACGATGCCCAGGGCGCGCACGACGGGCCGGGGCTGCTTCTCCCAGCCGATCTTGAAGTTGCCGAGGCTGCGCTGGGCCTGGGCGCCCCAGTAGACGGAGGCGTCGACCTCGATGGGGCCGAAGGTGTCGGTTTCAGTGCGGGTCTTGCTCATGGCGGGCCTCCGGTCGAATGTGCGCCCGGTTTAGCGGAGACGGGCCAGACTGCAAGGCGGCCGCGGGCGGAGGAAGGCCATGGACGCGGGCTGGACCCATCACGGCAAGGTGCGCGCCCGGGAGCACGAGGGCGCCATCGAGGTGGTGGTCGACGGCCTGACCACCCAGACGCGGTACTACAAGCCCCTGATCTACGAGTTCTTCCGCAAGGCCTGGCGGGGCGGCCGGCCCGCCTGGGGCGAGTTCTCCGTCGAGATCGTCATGGACTATGTGGGCGATCCGCCCTGGATGGACCTGGACAACCTGGCCAAGGCCCTGCTCGACGCCATCAAGGGCTATGTCTTCCACGACGACGCCCAGGTGGCCCGCCTGCTGGTGGAGCGGCGCGCCGGCGAGCGCGAGCGGATTTCGATCCGGGTGCGGCGATTGGGGGACGGGCCGGACAGGGCGGCCTGAAGTTGGGGCGGCCTGAATGTGGCGCCCTGAAACGCGGAACGGCCGCATCCCGGGGGTGGGGATGCGGCCGCTCGGTCGCCCGCCATAGGCAATCGAGGGGGGGCGGAAACTCAGCGGTACTGTTGGAGCCGGGTGGTCCGAAGCCCGGCCATGCCGTGCTTCTCGATGGACTTCTGCCAGGCCTGGAACTCTTCCTGAGTCAGGGAGTACCGCTCGCAGGCCTGCTCAAGGCTCAGCAGCCCGCCGCGGACGGCGGCCACCACCTCGGCCTTGCGGCGGATCACCCACCGCCCCGTATCCGGCGGGGGCAGGTCCCGGATCGTCAGCTGGGCGCCGGTCGGGCCGATGACATAGGCCTCCCCCCGGCTGTTGGTCCGCAGCTGCGGCTGTTGCTGTTGATACATGGCTTTACGCCCTTCCCACCATCAGGTCTTTGGACCAGCTTGGCGGGCATGGCATAACGTCGGGTGAAAAATCATAGTAAACAATTCGATAATCATAGAATCCCCCATGTATTAAAGCGAAACAGTCAAGATGTCCGGCGATGTTAAATCCCGTTAACTTCAAGACTTATCGCTTAATATTGATCAACTCCTCCAGCATCTGATCGGCTGTGGTGATGATTTTTGAGGAGGCGGAGTAAGCTCTTTGTGTGGTGATGAGGCCGGTGAACTCTGAGGAGAGGTCGACGGTGGACGCCTCAAGAGCAGAGGACTCAATTTTCCCGGCGCCGCCGAGTTGCGGCTGTTTCACCGAATACTCTCCGGACTCCGTGGACTGGATGTAGGCGTTCCCGCCCACAGCCTCCAGGCCATCAGGATTGGCGAAGGTCGCGAGGCCAATCTGGGCCACCAGCCGGATCAGGTTGTTGTCGAAGATGGCCGAGACCCTACCCTCCTCGCTCACCTCGACCCCCACCACGTTGCCAAGGGGCGCGCCGTTGGGGTTGAGGGAGGTCACAGTCGAGGTCGCGGAGAACTGGGTGAACTTGGTCAGGTCCAGGTCCACGTCCGAGGCCTCGATGCCCAGGCCAGCGGCCCAGCGGATGCCCGCGGCGGCGCTGGAGGCGGCGATCGCGATGTTGGGTGGGTTGCCCAGGCCGAACAGGGTCGAGGTCGTCTGGTTGAAGGAGCCGTCTGAATTGAACGTGACCTTGCCGGCGCGGATCTGGCCCGGCCGGGTGGCGCCGGCGACGTCAGTAGCGGGTACAGCGTAGATTTCGGCGTGCCAGGAGTTCGCCGCTGAGGAGTCCTTCAGGAAGGCCATGGCGATCCGCCGGGTGCCCCCGCCGGAGTCGATGACATTCATCTGGAAGCTGAAGTCGGGCTTGGTTCCGGTCGCCGGGTTGTTGGCGTAGTCCGCCATCGAGAAGGCGGTGTTGTTCACGTAGGTGGCGTCGCCCACCGAGCCGGTCACGCCGCGCTTATCGAGGTTGGCGTTGATGATGACCTCAGAGGTCTGCAGGACCTGGGCGCCCAGGTCCTTGATGTTGATGGACTTCATCTGGGCCAGGTCGGAAGGATCGGGCGTGATGTTCCCGGCCGCATCCGACGGCCAACCCTGGAGGTAGTACCCGGAGTCATTCACCAGGTAGCCGTCGCTGTCGACGCTGAAAGACCCGGAGCGGGTGAAGTAGCGGGGATCCTGGCTGGTGACATTGACCCCCTTGTCGGTGACCACGAAGAAGCCGTTGCCGGCGATGGCGAGGTCGGTCGGTGAGGAGGCGGCCTGGATCAGGCCCTGGTTGGAGATGAAGTTGCGGGTGATCGCCTCCACCCCGCCGGCGGAGTAGCGCCCCTTCACCACCTGGGCGGTCACCACATTGGAGAAGTTGATCTGGCTGCGCTTGTAGGCCGTGGTGTTGGTGTTGGCGATGTTGTCGGAGATCGCCGCCATGGAGGCCGAGTTGGCGACCAGACCGGAGACCCCGGCAAGGAGGGCGCTGTTGATGCTCATGGTGTCTGCTTTCCTTGGGGATCAGTGCGTATGGGGGGGATGACAGGGACCTAGGCGGGCTGCCGGACGGAGGTGACGGCGGACCAGGGAACACGGGCGTTGCCGAGGGAGAGGACAGGCTGGCCGTCCACCTGCTCAACAGAGGTGACGATGCCGCGCTGGAAGACCTTCGAGGTGATGGTGGCCCCCCCGGAATCGACCGGGGTGATCCTGAGCCGGAATTCGCCGCCATCCGGGCGCTGGACGCCGCCCAGGTCGGTCCCGTTCCAGGTGAAGGTCTGGTCGCCGGCGGCGACATTGGTGGGCGACGAGACGGCGACGGTCTTGCCGTTGGAATCCAGAACCTCGATCTTCACCGACGCGGCGGTCTTGCCGAGGTTGTAGCTCCACTTGGCCTCGCCATTGGTGACGATGGCCTTGTCAGAGGCGGCGGTGACCTCACGGCCGATCACCGAGACGGCGTCGGACATGCCGGTTCCCGTATTGCTCACCAGCTGCTTGAGAAGGTCGTTGGAGTAGAGCTGCTGCTGCACCCCCGTCATCTGCACCAGCTGCTGGGTGAACTGGGTGGAGTCCATGGGCGACAGGGGGTCCTGGTTTTTGATCTGCGCGGTGAGCAGCTTCATGAAGGTGTCGTAGCTGGCGTTCAGCTGGGACTGACCCAGGGCGCCGATGTTCTGCGTCGTCGGTGTGGCGGTGGTCGCCGAGGTGACGGTCATGGGATCAGATCCTGATGTCGACGCCAGAAAGGGCGGAGGTCCGGCGCCCGGACAGGGCGTCGGCGATTTGGGTCGGGCCCTCGCGGGCGAGTTCGTGCTCAGGTGCGGCGGGGGTGTGGGACCGCTCGTCCCGGGCTTCGGCCCAGGTCTGGCTCCGGCCCTGGGAACGGTCGCCCGCCACATCGAAGGAGAGGCCGCCGGAGAGATTGAAGCCGGCGCTCTCGAGGCTCTTCTGGAGCTCGTCTGACCGCCGGCTCAGTTCGCTGGCCGAATGCGCGTGCTCAAAGGTGAAGGCCGCCCGGATGCCGCCCGCAGAATCGATCTCCATCCGGACATCCACCCGGCCAAGGTCGCCAGGGTTGAGTTCGAGGGTGAAGCGCGTGGTCCCGTCGTCCAGCCGGCGGGCCATCTGGGCGCTGAGGGCGGCGAGGGTTTCCGACGTGGCCCGGACGGGTGCAGGCGGAGCTTCCGGCGCCTCGGCCGGGACGGAGGTCGACGCGCCAGCGGAAAGCAGAGACTGGGGATCGCCGCCGGCCGGTTTCGCTAGGAAGTCGCCGGCCTCATCGGTCGCCGGCGTGTCGCCCGCGAGAGGCGTGCGCATCGGGCTGGCGGACACGTCGACCTGTCGGGTCGGGGGCCCTGGGGCAGGCTGTGCGGCGGCGAGCGTCGGGGGCGCGGCGTCCTCAGCCTCCGTCTCAGTCGTCGCAGGAGCCAGACCGGCGGGCCCGGTCGCCGCAGGGCTGCGGCGCGGCTCCGGGGGGCGGACCTCAAGCGCCGCCGGGGGGACAAGGCCCTGGCGGACAGGTTCGGGGACCTGGAAGGGATCGGCCTCCTGGCCAGTTCCGGAAACGGTGGCATCCGCCTCCGGAGCCTCCTTCAGGGCGCCAGGTTCCGGCGTCTGGGTGGCCCCGGCTGCGGTGGAGACGACCTGTCCGGTCACCCGGACAAGGCCTGCGGCGAGAGCGAAGACCTGGGCCGCGGGCGGCGGCCCCTTGGCCAGGGTCTCGGAAGCCTGAGGCGCCGACGATGGCCCGCCGTTCGTGGGCTCAAGCGCCGGGCCGGAGGAGGCCTGCTGTTCGGTCGGAGGCGTGGGCGCCGTCACCGGCAGGGCCGCCAGCGTCACCTCTGACCCGCGCACCGAGGGTGCGGTATCTGGCAGGGATGACGGCCTGGAAGGGCTCGGCGCTCCGGAGCCCTCGGATCCGGCGTCCCCGCCGCCCGCAGCGGCGTCCGGCAACGCCTCGCGGTTCGCCGCCACCCCCAGGGCCTGCGGAACCACAGGCATCAGGGCGACCAGCGGCCCGTCGACAGGGCGCAGGTCGAGGGCGGGCGCGGTGAGTTCGGTGTCCTCGGGAACAACCTCGCCGGAGGGTGTCGCCATATCCGTCCGCCGGGGCGGCGGCGCAGCGACCGGCGTTATCACGTCCGGCAGATCTCCGGCCAGGGCCAGACCCTCGTCTGAGACAAGTCCCGCAAGAACGGAAGAGGCGGGCCCCGACGCCTGGGCGGGCATGGGGGCGCCCTGGCTGCCGGCGAGGCTCTCCAGCACCGCCGCGAAGTCCCCCGCCGCCACACCATCGCCGGCAGGCGACGTCGCGGCGCCCGGTAACAGGCCGGCCGTGGCGGGAGCGAGGATCTGGGCGACGTCGAGACTCAAGGCGAAGCGACCGGGCCGGATGAACCTTCCGACAAAAGGGGCGCCTGCTGCGCCGCATGACTTCGCTGCTCACGTCGCAACCTTCGCGCCAACTCGCGGCCATGGCTTCAAGGGGCTGATTTTTATGAAGAAAGCTGCACCGCCCTCCGGGGCTGGGTGGTCGGGAGGTGCGGAATTTGCCGGGCGCAATCCGGCCGGGCCGGGCCAGTCCTGCCGCCCTGGGAGGGGTCTGCGTGGGGCTTGGCAGGACAGGTTCACCCCTGGCCCGGGTCTTGCGACCCTTCAGGTATCTCAAAGCGGCTGCAGAAATCGCCGTGTTGAAATGAAAGGATTTTTTCGGAGGCCTCGCGCAGGCGCTACCTATTGAGCCCGGCAGAAATCGCCGGGACTGCGCAAGGGCTGCCGGTTGAGAGGGTTCAATCCCATGTCTCTGACCTCAGTGCTGAGCAACGCCTCCTCTGGCTTGGTCGCGGCCCAGTCGTCCCTTCGGACGACCTCGGACAACATCGCGAATGTCAACACGGAAGGCTATGTGCGGAAGCGGGCCGACCAGGCGCACCGGGTTGTCGGCGGCGTCGGATCCGGGGTGGAGATCTCCGATGTCCGGCGGGTCGTCGATCAGTTTCTCGTCTCGGCGGGCCTGACCGCAAACTCGACCGCCAGCCGTTGGGGCCTCGTCTCTAGCAATCTCGACACCGCCCAGAGCCTGTTCGGCGATCCGACGTCCAGTACCGGCTACTTTGCATCCCTCGACAAGGTTTGGGACGCCTTCGGGGCGACCGCGTCGAACCCCACCTCTGGCGTGCTGCGCTCGGGGGCGGTCGCAGCGGTCAACAACTTCTTTAGCCAGACGTCTAGTCTTAACGCTGAATTGAAGCGCATGATCGGCAGCGTCGATGATCGGGCAAAGTCTACTACAAATGACATAAATGATCTTCTTGCCAAGATATCAAAGCTGAACACAGACATAAGTCGCTCATCTATTGGGTCTGGTGACTCGACAGGCGCCGAGAATGTTCAACTTGGATTGATCGAGGATCTTGCAAAATTGATCGATATCCAGGTTCAGCCCCGGTCCGCTGGCGGCGTGACCATTCGGACGTCGGAGGGCTTTGAGCTGGTTGGCGATTCCGCCGCCACTTTGGCCTACCGCTCCTCGGACTCGACCTCAGGATATCTCGCAATCCAGTATCCCGTCGGGGCGGAGCAGCCGATCACTGTTACCGGAGGGGAGATTCGGGGCCTCCTGGACCTACGGGACAACCACCTCCCGAAGCTTTCCGAGCAGCTTGGCGAGTTCGCCGCCCGTGCTGCGGAACGCCTGAACGCGGCGCACAACGCCTCGAGTTCGTCACCGCCCCGCAATGTCCTGGAGGGCCGAGACACCGGTCTCGATCTTCCGACGGCGGTCGGAGGATTCACTGGGCAGACCACCCTGGCGGTCACCGACGCCTCGGGCGTCATCCAGCGCAGGATCCTCATCGACTTCTCGGCAGGGACGATGAGCGTCGATGCGGGTCCCGCCACGGCCTTCACGCCTGCGACCTTCCTCTCGACCCTGAACACGTCTTTGGGCGCCTTCGGATCGGCGACCTTCACCAATCGGGCCCTGACCCTGACCGCCGCCGGGACGGCCACCGCGGCAGGCATAGCGATCGACGAGGGGACCTCCAAGAAGGCCGACAAGGCGTTCTCCCACTTTTTCGGCCTCAACGATCTCGTGCGAAGCTCAGGGCAGACTCTCTACGAGACTGGACTGAAGACGACCGATCCGCACGGCTTCACGGCCGGTGAGACCCTGACCTTCCGGATGACCCAGCAGGATGGCCGGCCGATCCGGGATGTCACCATCAGCATTCCCGCCGCTGTCAGCATGCAAGACCTGCTGAATTCGCTGAACGCCAACACCACCGGGGTTGGACTCGTGGGCGCCTTCTCTCTCGATGCTCAGGGGCAGTTGAGTTTCGCCCCCAGCACGACTCCGCCGATCTCCCTGGCGGTGGTTTCCGACACGACCCAGCGCGGGGCCGGCGGCCCGTCGGTCAGTGGGCTGTTCGGTCTCGGGGTGCTTGAGAAGGGCTCGCGCGCGAGCCGTCTCTTTGTTGATCCCAAGATCGCCCAAGATCCGAACAAGCTGGCCCTTTCGAAGCTGAACCTGACAGTGACCGCGGGTACGCCAGCCGTCAGCCCCGGGAATGGTCAGGGCGCAGCCGCCCTGGCGGCGGCGGGAGACGTGAAGGCCAGCTTCGATCCCGCGGGAACCCTGGGCGCCATTACCGCCTCGGTAGCGGACTACGCCGCCCAGTTCTCCGGCGCCATTGGCGCTTCGGCCACCTCTGCCGCGAACCAGAAGCTCGCCAACCAGGCGGTGGCTGAGGAGGTCGATCAGCGCCGACAGTCTGTTGAGGGCGTGAATATCAACGAGGAATTGGTCCGACTGACCACCTTCCAGCAGGCGTTCAACGCCTCGGCCCGCATGATCCAGGCGGCCAAGGAGCTGTTTGACGTCCTGACGAACATCATCTGAGGAGGCTGTGAATGACCCGGGTATCCACAAGCGGCAGCTACAATGCGATCCTGAACAACCTCACAGTCGCGCAGCAAAGGCTGTTTGAGGCGGGCGTTCACGTCAGCGCTCAGAAGGTTGGTACCGATCTCAAGGCTTATTCCAGAGACGCGCAGGTCCTCACCGCCATGAAGTCCGTCAACACGCGCTTGACATCTTTCTCTGATCAGAACGCTCAGGTCGGCAACCGCCTTGAGTTCCAGGATCTGGGCCTCGTCAAGGCGGCGACGGCCGCGGATGACGCCCGCAAAGCGATCACCAACGCCCTTTCCGCCAACAACGCCGCTGCCTTCATGACGGAAATCCGTGGCCAGTTCGCCAATGCGATCGGCGCCCTGAACACGCAGTATGCCGGAAAGTATGTCTTCGCCGGAGGGCAGGTGGACACGGCTCCCAACTCGGCCAAGAAGCTGGAGGACCTGACCCTGACCGCCACGGCGGTTCAGGACTCTTTCAAGAACGACGAGTACATCGACAAGGTGAGGGTGGACGAGACCACGACGCTGGAGATCGGTCAGCTCGCCAGCAAGATCGGTACGGCCATGCTGAACGCCTTCCGGGACATCCAAGCCTTTCAGGAAGGTCCAGACGGGCCGTTTTCCGGACCGTTGACGGCCGCGCAGAAGACCTTCCTGCAGGGCCAGATCGCCGTCTGGGATTCTGTTCACAAGGGCATTGTGGATGCCGGAGCCCGGAACGGATCGGTTCAGACCCAGCTGGAGGCTGTGGAGGGCCGTATCGCCGCACGCCAGACGACCATTGGCGGCATACTGATCGATGTCCAGCAGTCATCGGAGCAGGATCTTGCCCGCGCCGCGACAGCCCTGACCCAGGCCCAGCAGGCGGTCCAGGCCTCCTCGCAGGTCTTCATCACCCTGAAGAACGTCTCGCTCCTGAACTTCCTCTAGTTGGCGCGGCTCGCAAAAGCCGCCGACCGGGACTAGATAGCTCCCATGACTGCGGCCGTCCTCACAGAGCCCCTCATCGCCGAAACCCGCCGGGCCGTAGGCCTGCCAGCGGGCGCGCGGGTGCTTGCGGCCATGTCCGGCGGGGTGGACTCCACCGTCACCGCCGCCCTGCTGGCCCGGGCCGGATACGACGTCGTCGGCGTGACCCTGCAGCTCTACGACCATGGCGCGGCCATCCAGCGAAAGGGCGCCTGCTGCGCCGGCCAGGACATTCACGACGCCCGCACGGCGGCGGAGGCCCTGGGCATCCCCCACTATGTTCTCGACTACGAGAGCCGGTTCCGCCAGCAGGTGATCGACGATTTCGCCGACGCCTATCTGCGCGGCGAGACGCCGGTGCCCTGCATCCGGTGCAACCAGACGGTGAAGTTCCGGGACCTGGTCGACACCGCCCGGGACCTGGGCGCCGCCGCCATGGCCACCGGCCATTACGTCCAGCGGGGGGAGGGGCGTTTCCGTCCCCAGCTCCGGCGCGCCGTCGATCCGGCCCGGGACCAGTCCTACTTCCTCTTCGCCACCACCCGCGACCAGCTGGACTATCTGCGCTTCCCCCTGGGCGGCCTGCTCAAGGCCGAGGTCCGCGCCCTGGCGACGGAGCTCGGCCTGGCCGTGGCGGACAAGCCGGACAGCCAGGACATCTGCTTCGTGCCCGAGGGGCGCTACACCACGGTGATCGACCGCCTGAGGCCCCAGGGCGCCGAGCCGGGCGATATCGTCCATCTGGATGGCCGGGTTCTGGGCCGGCATGAAGGCGTGACCCGCTACACCATCGGCCAGAGGCGCGGCCTCAGCGTGGCCGTGGGCGATCCGCTCTATGTCGTCGGCATCGACGCCGAAACCCGGCAGGTCCGGGTCGGCCCCCGCGAGGCCCTGGCGACCCGGGCGGTCTCGCTGAAGGAGACCAACTGGCTGGGCGACGAGGCCGGGCTGGAGGCTGCGGCGTCTGGCGCGCGGCCGGTCCTGGCGAGGGTGCGCTCGACCGCCGAACCGGTCGCCGCCCGCCTGGGCCTGGAGGCCGGAGAGGCGCGGGTCATCTTCGAGGCGCCGGAGTACGGGGTCTCGCCGGGCCAGGCCTGCGTGCTCTACGCCCCCGAGGACCCCGACAGGGTCCTGGGCGGCGGCTTCATTGCGTCGGCGCTGAAGTAACCGCTTCCACCGGCCGGGCGACCTCGTTGCGCCTCAGGAAGGGCACGGTCCAGGGCGGGTCGTAGTACCAGGTCACGGGCTCGCCCACCGCCCGCCAGGAGGATCCCGCCAGGGCCGCATCCAGGGCCTTCTCGTGGCGGGCGACGGCGTCTTCCCGACCCAGGCCCGAGAACCTCACCACGGCGAAGGTGCGGGCCGGGATTTCGACCAGCCGCACCCGCGGGTCGTTGGGCTGGGGCAGGGTCGCCAACGTGTACTTCGACGGCATGATGAACTGGATCGACCAGGACTCCGCGCCCGCGGGCTGCTGGACCACCGGGGAGGTCATGGCGATGGACTGCGAGCCGCCCGCGGCTTCACGGCCCTGGACGACTGGGGCGGTCATGGCCACCGAGGCCTTGGCCGTATTGTCTCCGAAGATGTAGCCGGCCACCCGCCGGAAGCCCTCATTGCGGGCGGTCTCCACGGGACCCTCGACGACGGCCTCCGCCGCGATCTGCGGGGCGTAGCGGCGGATCTCGGCGTCCCCAACCCGGCCCACGACCTCGTAGGGGGGCTGTTCGGTCCCCGCCCGGATGCCGACCAGTTGTCCCACCCCGGCCAGGAGGGTGATCAGGATCTCGCCAAGGCTCATGGCTCTTCTCCGGTTGCGAGGGGCAGTATGGGGCGCCGCGCGCCTGGAACCTAACGGGAGCGTTCCCGCCGCCTCCTGGCGGTTGTATGAAGGCGGCATGACCCAGACCTCTGATCCCGTCGTCATCGCCGCCTACGCCCGCACCCCGATGGGCGGTTTCCAGGGCGTCCTCTCCGGCGCCAAGGCCACCGACCTGGGCGCCGCCGCCGTGCGCGCCGCGGTCGCGCGTTCGGGTGTCGACCCTGCGAGCATCGAGCAGATCTACATGGGCTGCGTCCTGCCCGGCGGGCTCGGCCAGGCGCCGGCGCGCCAGGCGGCCCTCGGGGCGGGGCTGTCCCAGTCCTGCCAGGCGACCACCGTGAACAAGATGTGCGGCTCCGGCATGCAGGCGGCCATCCTGGCCCACGACGCTCTGGCGGCGGGTTCAGCGGACATCATCGTCGCCGGCGGCATGGAGAGCATGACCAACGCCCCCTATCTGCTGGCCAAGCACCGGGGCGGCGCCCGTATCGGCCACGACGTGGTCTCGGACTCCATGTACCTCGACGGCCTGGAAGACGCCTACGAGCCGGGCCGCCTCATGGGATCCTTCGCCGAGGAGACCGCCCGGGCCCACCAGGTCAGCCGTGAGGCCATGGACGCCTACGCCATCCGATCCCTGGAGCGGGCCCGGGCCGCCCAGGCCTCGGGCGCCTTCGACCGTGAGATCGTCGCGGTGGAGATCGCCGGGCGGAAGGGCCCGGAGACGGTCAGCGCGGACGAGCAGCCCGGGCGCGCCGATCCGGCCCGCATCCCGACCCTGAAGCCGGCCTTCGCGAAGGACGGCGCCATCACCGCCGCCAACGCGAGCTCGATCTCCGACGGGGCGGCGGCCCTGGTCCTGACCCGGGCCTCCGTCGCCGCGCGGCTGGGCCTCAGCCCCGTCGCCCGGATCGTCGCCCACGCCGCCCACGCCCAGGAACCTTCGAAGTTCGCCACCGCCCCCGGGCCGGCCTTGCGCCGGGCCCTGGATCGCGCGGGCTGGAGCGCCGGGCAGGTGGACCTGTTCGAGGTCAACGAGGCCTTCGCCGTAGTGGCCATGCTGGCCGCCCGGGAGCTGGACATCCCGGACGAGAAGCTGAACGTCAACGGCGGCGCCTGCGCCCTCGGCCATCCTATCGGCGCCTCGGGCGCCCGGATCCTCGCCACCCTGGTCTCGGCCCTGCAGGCGCGCGGCGGACGCCGGGGCCTGGCCAGCCTCTGCATCGGCGGCGGCGAGGCCACGGCCATGGCGGTGGAGCTGTTCTGAACCGCCGTTGACCCCCTCACCGACCTTCGGTCGGAGCTCCCCCTTGGGGGAGCAATTGGCGCCCTAATTCCTCCCCCTAGGGGACTATTGCGAAATCCCCGGATCGTGATTCCCTGCTGTGGCGATGGAGGGCTTTCGATGTCTGTGAAGTCGACGGGACAGCTTGGGTTTGGAGAGATGGGTGCGGCCCGGCGGGGCGGGGTTCCGGCCCTGGACCGGGTGTCGGCGCTGGTGGACTGGGCGGGACTGGAGCGTCAGTTGGCGGGTCTTCGCGAGGAGGGGCCGGGTCGTCCGGGGTATCGCCCGCTCCTGCTGTTCAAGGCGCTCCTGCTACAGGCCTGGTACGGCTTGTCGGACGGCGAGTTGGAGTTCCGGCTGGGCGACAGCCTGGCGTTCGGCCGCTTTGTGGGCCTGAGCCTTGAGGATGAGGTCCCTGATCACACGACCCTGTGCCGGTTCCGCAACCGGCTAGTGAGCGCCCGCCTTCTGGAGAAGCTGTTCGGCGAGCTTGACCGGCAGCTGGAAGCCTCGGGCCTGGTGCTGAAGCAGGGGGCCCTTCTGGACGCCACCCTGATCGAGGCGGCGACCTCGCGGCCTGCGGGCGGCAAGGAGGCCCAGGCCCGCGATCCGGACGCGGCCTTCGTCAAGCGCCAGGGCAAGGCGGGCTCGACCTATGGCTACAAGGCCCATGTGGGCGTTGACCAGGGCTCGGGCCTGGTGCGGGCGGTCATCACCACCCCGGCCAACGTCAATGACACCACCCCCGCCGACGACCTGATCCGTGGCGACGAGGCGGCGGTCTATGGCGACAAGGCCTACGACACCCATGCCCGCCGCGCCCGGCTGAAGCGCCTCGGCGTCAAGGCCCGGCTGATGCGCAGGCCCAACCAGTACCACCCCCTCACCAGGCGCCAGCAGTTCCGCAACAACCTGATCGCCAAACGGCGGGCCGCTGTGGAGACCACCTTCGCCACCTGGAAGCGCCGCATGGGCCTGGTCCGGGCCCGCTACATCGGCCTGGAGAAGGTCGCCGGACAGATCCTTCTCACCGCCATGGCCTTCAACCTGCGCCGCCTCGCAGCCCTGACGGCCTAGCCGCGCCCGGACTCCGTCCCGACCCCGCCGAAACGCCTCAAAACACCCCGAAAGGGCCAGAAAACCTCGCCTCAATGCGCCCCAAGGCACAGGACGGCGCGTATCGCAGCAGTCCCCTTGGGGGAGGAATTAAGGAGCCATTGCTCCCCCAAGGGGGAGCTGTCAGCGGAGCTGACTGAGGGGGTCTGCGGAGCCGCCGTCTGAACAGGCCGGGAGGAAGGGCTTG
>JADBZH010000020.1 GCA_020402585.1 Phenylobacterium sp.
ATTGGCGCCGTGGGCCAGGAGGGTCGCGCCACCGGGCCCCACCTCTGCTGGCGGATGAAATGGCGCGACCGGCGCCTCGATCCCATGCTGCTGCTGGGCGTCCGCGCACCCGCCTGACCAGCCTTCAGTTCCGGCTCCGGCGATAGACCTCGTTGGGCCAGCGCTTGTGGACCCAGAACCATTCCTCGGGCCGGTCACGGATCCGCTCTTCCATGAAGGCGTTCACGCGCCGCACGCCGGCGGCGATGTCGGCGTTCCGGTCGCCGGTGTCCTCCAGCCGGATGTCGTCGTGCACGATCACCCGGAAGCGCGCCTTGTGCACCCGCTGCACCGACATGGGCAAAAGGGGGATGCCGAACCGGAGGGCGAAGCTGGAAGGACCCGGAGCCGTGTGGCAGTCGACCCCGAACAAGGGGGCCAGGACCCCGCCGTTGAACTTCTGGTCGTTCATGAGGGCCACGCACTCTCCGCGGGAAAGGGCGCGGATCAGCTCGCGGGCGCCGTCTCCCCCCTTGGGGGCGAAGAGTCGGACTCCATAGCGGAAACGGCTCTCACGGATGCGCGCATCCACGTGCGGGTTGTTGGTGGCGCGATAGGTGATCTGACAGGTAATCCCAGCGTGAATGATCACTGCGGGCATGATTTCCATCGAGGAAAAGTGTCCCGAAATGAACACGACGCTCTCTTTGCGATGGGTGATCGCCGCCAGCCTTTCGGCATTGACGACCTCTACTCGGGCGGGATCTGCGATGATCTTGTCGAGGATCGGGAACTCCGCCGCCCAACGCCCCAGGGCCCGCCATTGGGCTTTCAGCAACGCCTCAACCTGCGCCTCCGGAAGGTCGGGAAAGGCGATTCGGATGTTCGTCTCAGCCACCCTGTGGGTGGAGGTCAGGGGCCCCAGAACGCCCGCGACGGCGGC
Source organism: Phenylobacterium sp. (assembly GCA_020402585.1). Taxonomy (GTDB): domain Bacteria; phylum Pseudomonadota; class Alphaproteobacteria; order Caulobacterales; family Caulobacteraceae; genus Phenylobacterium. The sequence continues at coordinate 923 of JADBZH010000020.1, forward strand.
GCCGAAGTCCGACACGGCGTCGATGGGAAAGAGCCGGGCGAGGAAGGTTACGGCGTCGAAGGCCAAGGCTTCGAGGCGCCAGACCAAATCCTGAAGCCGAGAGGGTCGCGCTGAGTCCGCCACACCCGACCATAGCGCGTCGGCTGCGCACCGCAAACCAAGGGCTGGCGCCCCGCTTGCGATGTGAAAGGGCAGAATCCCGATTCGGCACACTTTCACGGTGCGGATTCGGGGCGCAACCTGGACTAGAGAGGCAGGATATGCCCAGCAATGCACGCGCACCGGACGGTGTGATTGACGCCCATATCGGCCGGAAAATCCGCCGCCGGCGTCGCCAGCTCGGACTGACCCAGCACCAACTCGCCATGGCCTGCGGCGTCAGGTTCCAGCAGATCCAGAAGTATGAGAGCGGGACCAACAGGATCTCAGCGTCTCGGCTCTGGAAGATCGCCCATGCCATGGGAACGCCGTTGCTCGACTTCTTCGAAGGCCTGCCCGAGGCTCCGGAGCCAGTCATGGCCGATGCCGGCGCCTTACTTTCCTCGGCGCCTGAGGGTAAGCTGAGCCATGGTGAATCCTGATCTCATCCCCGAACTCGAATCCCTCCTCATGGACCTCAACAAGGTTTCTGCGGAGGTCATCCTGCCCCTCTTCCGGTCTGACCACGGACTGGAGGACAAGGGTGGGGAGACGGGCTTTGACCCGGTCACCATGGCCGATCGCGGCGCAGAGGCCGCGATACGTCGACGGCTGGCGGAGGTCGTCCCCCACCATGGCGTCATCGGCGAGGAGTACGGCGAGGATCGGCCGGAACAGGAGTTCGTCTGGGTCCTCGATCCGGTGGACGGGACCCGGGCCTTCATCGCTGGCCTGCCGGTCTGGACCACCCTGATCAGCCTGCGCTGGAGGGGCGAGCCTGTCCTGTCGTCGATCGGCCAGCCCTATCTTGGAGAGGTCTTCATCGGTTCGTCCGAGGGCTCGCGCCTGGTGCGGGGCGGCGAGAGCCGGCCGTTGCGGGTGCGCCCCTGCTTCGGGCTTACGGAGGCGACCATCGCCTCTACCGACCCCATCGGCTATTTCGGCGCGGACGAGAAGGCGGCCTGGGACCGGGTGCGCGCCGCAGCACGACTGGCCCGGCTGGGCTGCGACGCCTACGCCTACGCCATGGTGGCGGCCGGGTCGATGGACCTGGTGCTGGAGTCCCGCGCCTGCAAATCCTGGGACATCGAGGCTGCAGTACCCCTCCTGGCGGGCGCTGGCGGCATCGCGACGGACTGGAACGGCCTGCCCATCGGCCGCAATGGGGGCCAGCTCGTCGTCGTCGGCGACCGGGCCTGCCTTGAGGAAGCCCTGCCCCTCCTGAAGTCGGCGGCCGACTAGTCGTTCGGCGCCGCCCGATAGGCGAGAGCGTCAAAGCGTTCCCAGAACTGGTTCCGCAGGGGATCGGTCTCCATCAGGATCTCGTGCTCCGCGCCCTCCACCGTGACGAATTCGCCCCGGGGCAGGAGGGTGGCGATGGCCTTCTGGTCGGCGTTGCTGACCAGCTTGTCCCGTGAGGCCGAGACGATCACCACGGGCAGGTTCGCCTCCTTCAGGTTCTCGCCCTTCGCGAGCCAGGCGGTGGCGCGCAGGGCGAAGTCCAGCCAGCCCCAGGTCGGGGAGGACAGGGCGAGGTCCGGATTGGCCCTGAGGAGATCCTTGCCACGCCGGTAGCGAACCGGATCCCCGGTCAGGACGTTGCCCTCGAAGGGCTCGGCGACGGGATCGCCGGGCGGCTGGGCCAAGTCGCGGGCGCGGCCTGTCAGGAGGCGAAGGGCCACAAGGGCGCGGGCGAAGCGCGGAAGGCGCAGGCCCAGCATGGGGGCGCACAGGACCGCTCCGGCGAACCGCGGCGCCTGGCCCCGGGCGAGGGCCATCAGTGTCAGGCATCCGCCCATCGAGTGGCCGATGGCGATCCAGGGCTTGGGAAGGCGGGCCTCGAAGGCGACCAGAAGGGCCCGGTAGTCAGCGAGGTAGGTCTCGGCCCCCAGGGCGTGACCCTTCAGGCGATCCGGCAGGTCCCGGTGGGAGAGGCCCTGTCCCCGCCACTCGTTCACGAGGACGACGAAGCCGCGCTGCTGCAGGTCGCGCACCACCTCGAAGTACTTCTCTATGGCCTCGGTCCGGCCTGTCGACAGGACGACCGAGCCGCGCGGCCGGCCCTCCGGGCGAAAGAGGGCGGCGCGAAGGCGCGCCCCGCCCTCGCCGTCGAACCATTCCGCTCCGCCGCGAGGCGGGACGGGCGAGTCGGGAAGCTCGGTCAGCGGCGCCGTGCGATCCATGTCAGGCCTCTCCTGTGCGTGCGGCGAGCAGGGCCTTGACCTGCGGCATCAGCGACATGGCCAGACCCATGTCGGAGACCTTCAGTCGGCCGGTGATGGCGGCGGTCATGGGATTGAGGTCACCCCGGGCCAGGGCCTGAAGGTCCTTGCGGCTCACGCTGATCACCAGGTCCGCCGGATCCTCCGCGTTGGTGACCGTCGCGCCCTCCACCCGGATGACCCCTTCGCCCCGCAGGTCGAGCCGGATCGAGCGGTCCAGTCCAGCCCCTCCGGACTGGAAGTGGGCCCGCACGCGGTCTGTCAGTTCCGTCAGTCCATCCATGAGCTCACCTCTCCCTTACCCCCTGCAATGCCGCCCCGGACCCGCCTTGTAAACGCCCCGTGCGGGTCGGGGCCGCCCCTTGAACCCCGCCCGGGGACACCCATGTCTCCCACGGAGGCGCCGGATGTCTGGGCCTTCCGGGCAGTGCGAGGCTTCGGCGCGCACAGGTCCCGAACCTCAAAACGCAACCTTGCTTCGTCAAGAAGGATGTGAACGCACATGCGCACGATCGACTTTTCCCCCCTCTATCGCTCCGTCGTCGGCTTTGACCGCCTGGCCCAACTCCTGGAGACCGCCTCGGTGGACCAGGCGACCGGCTACCCGCCCTACAACATCGAGCGGACCGACGAGAACGCCTACCGCATTGAGATCGCCGTCGCCGGCTTCCGGGCGGATGAACTGAACATCGAGGTCAAGGAGAACCTGCTCACGGTCCAGGGTCGCAAGGCGGCCAATGACGCCGAGCGCCGTTTCCTCCATCGCGGCCTCGCCGAGCGCGACTTCGAACGCCGCTTCCAGCTGGCCGACTATGTGATCGTCACAGACGCCCGTCTCGCCGACGGCCTTCTGTCGATCGCCCTGCGGCGTGAGCTGCCGGAGGCCCTCAAGCCCCGGCGGATCGAGATCGCCGCGGGCTCAGCCCCCCTGATCGAGGGTGAGAAGGCGGCGTAATCCCGCTGATCGGCTGACCCTGCACTGCGGGCGGCGTCCACGGACGTCGCCCGTTTCGCATCATGGACGGCGAGGTCAGCGCTTACGTTTCAAGCCAAATGCGTCCCGGAAGGCCAGACTTGCACCCTCAAGGTCGGCGCCGGTCAGGTCAGCCAGGCGGACATCGGCGTCGTCGAGAACCGCGTTCTTTAGGTCGGCGCCCGACAGGTCGGCGCGCCGCAGGTCTGAAGAGCTCAGGTCCGCCGGCAACTGTCGCCCGCCGCCCAGGTTGAGCGGACCCAGCTTGGCGCCCTGCAAGATCGCTCCGGACAACAGGGCGCCCTTCAGACAGGCCCCCCGCAGGTCCGCGCCCCGCAGGTCGCAGGCTCTCAGGTCAGCCCCCTCCAGGCGGGCGCCCTGGAGCTGTGCGCCTTGCATGTTGAGTCCGTAGAACACCGCCCCCCGTGCCGAGAGGGCGCTGAGGATCCGGTCCTTCAAGCTTTTCAGGCCCCGAAGGTCCGCCCCGTCGAAGTTGCTGTGTCGACCGGACTGTCCGTTGGTCTCGCTCCAGAGCACCTGATCCCGGATCTGGTCGGCAAGGGAGGGTTCGCCGTCGCCCGGAGCCAGGGGCGGTTTGAGAAGGGCCCCGCGAAGATCAGCGTCCGCGGTCTCCCAATACTGGGTTCGAGCCCCGAGCAGGACGGCCTTTTGAAGATCGGCGCCTTTGAGCTTGGTCTGGGTCAGGTCCGCACCGGTCAGGTCCGCAAAGGCCAGAATGCAGAGATCCATGTTGGCCCGGGTCAGCCGTGCATCCCTCAGAAGCGCCCCTGTCAGGTCGGCGCGCATACTGCTCTGTCCGGTGGGCGCGGACCGGGAGGCGCCGGGGCCGCCTGCCCTGTTAGGCCCCGCGCTGTCGCTCCTGCGGGTTGCCTTCCCGATCAGCCGGTAGCCCAGCCTTCGGTCACCGACCGCAATCGCCCCCTCGCGCAGATCCGCCTCGAACAGATCCGCTTCGCTGAGGTCCGCATTCCTCAGGCAGGCGCCCCTCAGGTTGGCGCGGCGCAGGGAGCTCTTCCGGAGATCGGCGTTCTCAAGGTCGGCGCCAAACAGGTTGGCGTTGTCCAATTTCGCCCCGAGGAGGGCGGCGCCCTGCAGGTTGGCGCCGGTGAGGTCCACGCCGGAGAGGTCGTAGAGAGACAGCTTGAGTCCAGAGAGGTTCCGCCAGGCCAGGTTGGCCCTCAATCCACTGGGCAGGCCCGAGTTAAACCGCTCGTTCTTCCGGCAGATGTTATCCAGCTCGGACTGGGAGAGAACAGGAAGGTCCTGCAACTGGGGCGGCTGCGAAGACATGTGGTCTTGGGCCCCCCGGTTCAGGCGATCTCACTACTACAGCGCGATTAGCTCCCGTTCAAGTTGTTGCTCGCCGGTCGATAGGCGGCGTAGAGGGGCAGGGCCTCGGCCTCGAGCCAGCCGGCCTCGACCTGAACGCCGGCGTCCCGGAGGCGCGCCTCGCCCTCGCCAGAGGCGAAGATGGAGGCGTCCCTGCAGGCGATCACCACCCGGCGCACGCCGGCTGCGATCAGGCGGTCCGTGCAGGAGACCCCCGCTCCTGAGCGCTTGGCGCAGGGCTCCAGCGTCACCAGCGCCGTCGCGCCCCGGGCCGCCGCCCCGGCCGCCGCCAGGGCCAGCTCCTCGGCGTGGGGCCGGCCGCCCTCGGCGGTGGCGCCCTCCCCGACAATGCCTGAAGGCCCCAGGATCACGCAGCCGACCGAGGGATTGTCGCCTGTCCGGCCCACGCCCGGCCGCGCCAGGTCGATGGCCCGGCGCATGGCCTCGACCTCAGCCTCGCGGCTCAAGGCGCCTTCGGCAGGGGCTGGGCCCGGTCCGCATCGAGATAGCGCGCGGCGAGCGGCTTCAGGGCGGCGTCGAGGTCAATGACCAGGGGGTTCGAGGTCGGAATCTCGACCTCCATGATCCCGTCTGCCGACAGCCCGTAGATCAGCTTGACGATGGCCCGCAGCGAGTTGCCGTGCGCCGCCACCAGCACGGTCTCGCCCGCCGCGAGCCTGGGGGCGATCTCGGCGGTCCAGTAGGGCTCCACCCGCTCCAGGGTGGTCTTCAGGCTCTCGGTGTCCGGCAGGACGAGGCCGGCGTAGCGGCGGTCGCGGGAGAAGTCCCATTCGCCGCCGGGCGCCAGGGGCGGGGGCGGGGTGTCATAGGACCGGCGCCAGATCCGCACCTGCTCGGCGCCATGTTTCGCCGCGGTCTCGGTCCTGTTCTGGCCCGTCAGGCCGCCGTAGTGGCGCTCGTTCAGCCGCCAGTCCTTGGTCTCGGGCACAAAGACCTGGCCGGCCGCCATGAGGGCCAGCCAGAGGGTGCGGATCGCCCGGGTCAGGACGGAGGTGTAGGCCCGGTCCACCTGCAGGCCCGCCGCCTTCATCAGTTCGCCGCCCTTGCGCGCCTGGGCCTCGCCCTCGGCGGTCAGGTCCACGTCCACCCAGCCGGTGAAACGTTCCTCCAGGTTCCACTGGCTCTGGCCGTGTCGCAGCAGGATCAGGGTGGGCATGGCGGTCTCCGTCCGGGATGTCGGGGCCGGGCTAGGGCTAGCCGGCGGGCGCGTCAAGGCGCCCGCGCAGGCTGGTGGCCTCCTGGCCCGCGAGGCGGTATGGAGGGGGCATGAGCGATCGCCTTTTCTTCGGCGGCCTGTCCCTGGTCGCGGCCGCCCTCATCGCCCTGGCCATGGTCTGGCCCCAGGGGCTTGGCGCCCGCTCGCCAGGCCCCTTCGGTTCGGTCCCGGTCCAGCAGCGTCCGGAGGTCCAGGCCGCCATGCGCCGCGAGGCCGAGGCCAACAACGCCCGCCTGCAGAAGGCCCGCGAGGCCGTGGCCGCCGCCCGCGCCGCGACCGAGGGCCAATCGCCGCCGCCTCCCGAGACGCCGCAGTGAGCGCCGCCGACCTCGAGGCTGGCCGCCGGGTCCTGCGCCAGGCGGCGGGCGCCCTGGAACTGCAGGCCGCAGCCCTCGGCGAGGCCTTCGCCCGGGCCGTGGATCTGCTGGCCGCCGCCCGCGGACGCATCATCTGCACGGGCATCGGCAAGTCCGGACATGTGGCGCGCAAGATCGCCGCCACCTTCGCCTCCACCGGCGCCCCCGCCAGCTTCGTCCACGCCAACGAGGCCAGCCACGGCGACCTGGGCATGATCAGCCGAGACGACGTCATCCTGGCCCTGTCCAAGTCCGGCGAGAACCGTGAGCTGGCCGATGTCCTGGCCTATTCCCGGCGCTTCGAGATTCCCCTCATCGCCCTGACCGCCGCCGCCGACAGCGCCCTGGGCCGCACCGCCGACGTCGTGCTGGCCCTGGCCACCGCCGAGGAGGCCACCGGCGAGGTCAACGCGCCGACCACCTCCACCACCCTGCAGATCGCCCTGGGCGACGCCCTGGCCGTGGCCCTGCTGGAGCGGCGGGGCTTCACCGCCGGCGACTTCCGCACCTTCCATCCCGGCGGCAAGCTGGGGGCCATGCTGCGCACGGTGGGCGATTTGATGCACGCCGGCGACCAGATCCCCCTCGTGGGTCCCGACGCGTCCATGGCCGAGGCCCTGCTGGTCATGACCGAGAAGCGCTTCGGCTGCGTCGGCGTCCAGGGCGCCGACGGGCGGCTGCAAGGCGTCATCACCGACGGCGACCTTCGCCGGCACATGGACGGCCTGATGGCGCGCAGGGCCGGCGAGGTCATGACCCCCGGCCCCAACAAGGTGGTCGAACCCCGCCAGCTGGCCTCCGAGGCCCTGGCCCTGATGACCGACCCGCCCCCGGCCGTGAACGTCCTCTTCGTCCTCGACGCGGGCCGACCAGTCGGCATCCTGCATGTCCACGACCTGCTCCGCGCCGGGGTGATGTGACGCGCGCGCACTGGCCGCGGCGGGCCTGAAGGGCTAAGAGCGGCGCGGAATCGAACTGGAGCGCCGATGCCGCCTCTCCCCCGCGCCGACCTCGTCCCGCAGACCCCCGACCATGAGAACCTGCCCCTTGTGAAGGCCACCGGCTTTCGCGAGTACGACGCCCGCTGGCTGTTCGGGACCGAGATCAACCTCCTGGGCGTCGAGGCCCTGGGCCTGGGCCTGGGGACCTACATCCACGAGCTGGGCCAGAAGCGCATCGTCGTCGGCCATGACTTCCGCTCCTATTCCCAGTCGATCAAGCAGGCCCTGACCCTGGGCCTCCTGGCCGCCGGCTGCGAGGTCGTGGACATCGGCCTGTCCCTCTCGCCCATGGCCTATTTCGCCCAGTTCGACCTCGAGGCCCCCGCCGTGGCCATGGTCACCGCCAGCCACAACGAGAACGGCTGGACCGGCGTGAAGATGGGCGTCTCCCCGCCCCTCACCTTCGGCCCCGACGAGATGGGCCGGCTGAAGGAGATCGTCCTCGGCGGTCTCGGCGTCGCCCGCCCGGGCGGGACCCTGACCCACGTCCCCGGCGTGGCTGAGCGCTACATCGCCGATGTTTCCAGCCGCATTAACGTCCATCGCCCCCTCAAGGTGGTCTGCGCCTGCGGCAACGGCACGGCCGGCGCCTTCGCTCCAGAGGCCCTGCGCCGCATGGGCGTGGCGGTGGTCTACGAGATGGACTGCGCCCTCGACTGGTCCTTCCCGCGCTACAATCCCAACCCGGAAGACCACGAAATGCTCAAGGCCATGGGCCAGGCGGTGCGTGACTTCGGCGCCGACCTCGCCCTCGGCTTCGACGGCGACGGCGACCGCTGCGGCGTGGTGGACGACACCGGCGAAGAGATCTTCGCCGACAAGATCGGCCTCATGCTGGCCCGCGACCTGTCCGGCCTGCACCCGGACGCCCGGTTCATCGTCGACGTGAAGTCCACCGGCCTCTTCGCCACCGACCCGGTCCTGGCCGCCAACGGCGCCCAGACCCTCTACTGGAAGACCGGCCACAGCTACATCAAGCGCAAGACCGCCGAGATCGGCGCCCTGGCGGGCTTCGAGAAGTCGGGCCACTTCTTCTTCAACGCCCCCCTGGGGCGCGGCTACGACTGCGGCCTGACCGCCGCCGCCGCCATACTGGGCATGCTCGACCGCAACCCGGACAAGACCCTGTCCCAGCTGAAGGACGCCCTGCCCCAGGCCTGGACCAGCCTGACCATGTCGCCCCACTGCGCCGACGAGGCCAAGTACGGGGTGGTGGCGGGCGTCGTCGCCGAGTACGAGGCCCTGGCCCGCGACGGCGGCCGCATCCTCGGCCGGGCCATCACCGAAGTGATCACCGTCAACGGCGTGCGCGTGGCCCTGGAGGACGGCTCCTGGGTCCTGGTCCGGGCTTCGTCCAACAAGCCCGAGATCGTCGTCGTGGTCGAGAGCACCCGCTCCGAGGACGACATGCGCGCCCTCTTCCGGGAAGAGGTCAAACCCCGTCTTGCCCGGCGCCCCGAGATCGGCGCCTACAACCAGGAGATCTGAGCGCCATGCATGTCGTCATGATCGGCACGGGCTATGTGGGCCTCGTCTCGGGCGCCTGCTTCGCCGACTTCGGCCACCAGGTCACCTGCATCGACAAGGACGTCGCCAAGATCGAGGGCCTGAAGGCCGGGCGCATGCCCATCTATGAGCCGGGCCTCGACACCCTGGTGGCCCGCAACGTCCAGGCCGGGCGCCTGGCCTTCACCACCGAGCCGGCCGAGGCCGTGCGCGGCGCCGACGCCGTCTTCATCGCCGTGGGCACCCCCTCGCGCCGGGGCGACGGCCATGCGGACCTGTCCTACGTCCACGCCGCCGCCGAGGAGATCGCCGACCTGATCGACGGCTTCACCGTCGTGGTCACCAAGTCCACCGTGCCGGTCGGCACCGGCGACGGGATCGAGGCCATCATCCGGGCCCGCCGCCCGGACGCCGAGTTCGCCGTGGTCTCCAACCCCGAATTCCTGCGCGAGGGCGCGGCCATCGACGACTTCAAGCGCCCCGACCGCGTGGTGGTGGGCCTGAACGACGAGCGCGCCCGCCCGGTCATGACCGAGCTCTACCGGCCGCTCTTCCTCAACGAGACGCCGATCCAGTTCACCGACCGGCGCACCTCCGAGCTGATCAAGTACGCCGGCAACGCCTTCCTCGCCATGAAGATCACCTTCATCAACGAGATGGCCGACCTGTGCGAGGCCGTCGGCGCCGACGTCCAGCAGGTGGCCAAGGGCATCGGCCTCGACAAGCGGATCGGCTCGAAGTTCCTCAACGCCGGTCCCGGCTATGGCGGTTCCTGCTTTCCCAAGGACACCCTGGCCCTGGTGCGCACGGCGGTGGACGCCGGCTCGCCCGTGCGCCTCATCGAGACCACCGTGGCCATCAACGACGCGCGGAAGAAGGCCATGGCCGCCAAGGTGGCCGCCGCCGTCGACGGCGACCTTGCGGGCCGCACGGTCGGCGTCCTGGGCCTGACCTTCAAGCCCAACACCGACGACATGCGCGACGCCCCCTCCCTCGACATCCTGCCGGCCCTGCAGGCCATGGGCGCCCGCGTCCAGGCCTTCGACCCCGAGGGCGAGGCCGAGGCTCGCCACCTCCTGCCCGGCGTCGACTTCCGCCCCGACGCCTACGCCGCCGCCGAAGGCGCCGACGTCCTGGTCATCATCACCGAATGGGACCCCTTCCGCGCCCTCGACCTGGAACGCGTGAAGACCCTGATGCGCACCCCCGTGCTGGTGGACCTGCGCAACATCTACAAGCCGGCCGACGTGCGGGCGCTGGGCTTCCGGTACGCCTCGGTGGGGCGGGCGTAGGGGAGAGACCCCGTGGAAGCTCCCACCTTCACGAGGGTTTTCGACGCCCTCGCCGATACCCCGGCGGAAGCCGCCAACCTGAAGGCGCGGGCCGAGATCCTGTCGGCCCTGGTCGCCCGGGTCGGCGCCTGGAGCGTCTCCCAGGAAGCAGCCGCCGCCCGGCTCGGGATCACCCGGCCAAGGCTCAACGACCTCCTGCGGGGCAAGCTGGGCAAGTTCTCCCTCGACGCTCTCGTCAACCTCGCGACGGCGGCGGGGCTGAGCCTCGAAATCCGGATTTCCGAGGCCGCCTGAGGCGGGCCGCCTCCCACGCCGGCGTGGAGCTCCGCCATGCCGCCTGCTGCGCTACAGAGGGCGCCGATGTCCAGGTCGACATCTCCGCTCGGGAACCCGTCCGCCCACCCGACCTGAAGCGCCTCCGCGAGGCGCGGCGCAGGCGGGCCCTGGCTGCGAGACGACAGTCTTGGTCGTGTATGCTTCAGGATTAGCAGTTTCTGAAGCCCTTGATATTGACTCCCATGGTCAACTTTCGCTTTGGATAAGGGACAGTTTTCCCTCATTCTCAGAGAAGCGAGATGGCTCAATTATATGCCGGACCTGAAGGTCTCGACATTTCGGATCTCGACATTTCTATCTTGTTGGATGCGGAAATCATATTCGCGTCGAATTCGGTATTTCTATTACTCTTTGAAGGTCAACAGATCACCTTCACAGGGTCTAACTTCACTTATGACGCATCGGGAGCCCCCCTCGGGGGGACGGTAACAGGAGTAGAACTCCGCTATCTCGGCGTCTTGGTCTTCCAGGCCTCCGGGTTCTCGATCCCGGTCCTGAACTGGGTGGCCTGGGCCAATGCGGGCGACACCTTCGGGGCGCTCGCAGCGGTTCTGCAGGGAGACGACAGCGTCTTCGGCTCTGCGCTCAGCGATACCCTCACTGGGCTTTCCGGGAATGATACGATTTTCGGTCAGGCCGGAGGCGATCTCATCGAGGGGTTCTCCGGCAACGACTATGTGGAGGCTGGCGACGGGAGCGATCTCGTCGGCGAGGCGCAGGGGTCGTCGGGGAACGACACCTACTGGGGTGGAGCCGGAAACGACACGATCCTTGAAGCAAACGGTGCAAATTTCCTCCGTGGCGAGGCGGGCGATGACTCGGTTTGGGGAGGCTCCGGATTCGACGACATCCATGGAAACCAGGGCAACGACTCCCTGCGTGGGAACGACGGCGACGACTGGGTCGTCGGCGGCAAGGACAACGACCTGCTGTTCGGCGATGCGGGCTTCGACATCGTCTACGGCAACATGGGCAACGACACGGTCGACGGCGGCGCCGGGAACGACTGGGTCCGCGGCGGCCAGGGCGATGACACGGTCATGGGCGGGTCTGGCGACGACTGGATCTGGGGCGACCGGGGGAACGATACGATCTCTGGCGGCGCGGGCGCGGACCTCTTCCACGCCGCTTCCGGCGCCGGCATCGACCGGATCACGGACTTCAACTTCGCCGAAGGCGACCGGCTGAAGCTCGAGGGCAATCCCTCTCGCGCCATCGCCCAGGCGGGCGCAGACGTCGTCGTCGACATGGGCAATGGCGACCAGGTCATCCTGGTCGGCGTCACCCTCTCCAGTCTCGGAAGCGGCTGGATCCTCTAGGGGCGGGGCCCGGACCTCCGATCACCCCCACAGATCACCCCCTCAGAACGCCCCCGTCGCCATGGCCGCCAGGGCCATGGCTAGGCACACCCCCGCCGCCGGCAGGGCGGTGAACTTCTGGTGGGCGCCCATCTCCACGCGGATGAGGCCGACCAGCAGCCAGGTCGAGGGCACCAGGGGACTGAGCAGGTGGAAGGGCTGGCCCATCAGGGCCGCCCGGGCCATGTCGACGGGGGCGATCCCGTGGGCGGCGCCGGCCTCGGCCAGCACGGGCAGCATGCCGAAATAGAAGGCGTCGTTCGACAGGAAGAAGGTTCCCGGCAGGCTGGCCGCGGCCACAGCCGGCGCCAGGTGCGGACCGAGGGCCTCGGGGATGGCGGCGACCAGGGCCGAGGACATGGAGTCCACCATGCCGGTTCCCTTCAACACCCCGGTCAGGACGCCGGCGGCGAAGATCAGCGAGGCCACGGACAGGGCGGCCGGCGCGTGGGCGGCCACCTGGGCGGCCTGGTCGGCGGGCCGGGGATGGTTGAGGGTCAGGGCCAGGGCGAAGGCCGTCATCATCAGCACCGGCAGGGGCAGGGTCTTCACGCCGAAGGCCGGGGCGATCAGGCCCGCCATCAGGGCCGCCAGGATCAGGAGGTTCAGCATCTGGCGCAGACGCGGCGCGCGCGTCCCTTCAGCCTCCGGCTCCGCCCCGGCTTCGGGCAGGTCCAGCACCCCCAGTCGCCGGCGCTCCGACAGGCCCAGCACCGTCGCCAGGGCGAAGACCGCCGCCAGCCCCGCGGCCATGGCCGGCAGGAGGGGCAGGAAGACCGCCGAGACGTCCAGCTGCAGGGCCGCCGCCGCCCGGCCCGTCGGCCCGCCCCAGGGCGAGAGGTTCATCACCCCGCTCACCAGCATGAGCAGGCAGGCCAGGTGCAGGGGGTTCATGCCCAGCCGCCGCCAGAGGGGCAGCATGGCCGCGCAGGTGATGAGGTAGGTGGTCGAGCCGTCACCATCCAGCGAGATCACGGCGGCCAGGGCGCTCGCCCCCAGGCTGACCTTCAGGGGATCGCCCCCCGCCCGCCGCACGATGGCGCGCACCAGGGGATCGAACAGGCCCGCCCCGGTCAGGATGCTGAAGGTCAGGATGGCGAACAGGAGCATGACCCCGGTGGGCGCCACCTCGCGCAGACCTTCCACCGCCATGGGGCCCATGTCCGTCCCATGGCCGGCCAGGAGACCGAAGGCCAGGGGGGTCAGGATCAGGGCCGGGGCGGGCGCCAGCCGGCCCGACATGATCAGGGCGGTGAAGACCGCCACCATGAGGAATCCGGCCAGGGCGGGGTCCATGGGCGCGACCCTCCCGCCGCGATCAGGCGGCGGCCTTGCGGACCGCGCCGACGATCTCGCTCACCACCTGGCTGACCAGGGTCTCGTCATCGCCCTCGGCCATCACCCGGATCAGGGGCTCGGTGCCCGAGGCGCGCACCAGCACGCGGCCGCCTGCGCCCAGCCTGTGCTCGGCGTCGGCGATGGCCGCCTTCACCGCCTCGGACTCCAGGGGCTTGCCCGAGGTGAAGCGTACGTTCTCCAGCTTCTGGGGCGCCGGCTCGAACTGGCGGGCCAGGGCGCTCATGGGCCGATCGCCGGCCTTCAGCACGGCCAGCACCTGCAGGGCGGCCAGGAGGCCGTCGCCGGTGGTGGAGAAGTCCGACAGGATGATGTGGCCCGAGGCCTCGCCGCCCAGGTTGTAGCCGCCCTCGCGCATGCGCATCATCACCGAACGGTCGCCCACCGCGGTGCGCTCCAGTTTCAGGTTGCGCTCGCCCAGGAACCGCTCCAGGCCCAGGTTGGACATGACCGTCGCCACCACCCCGCCCCCGGCCAGCCGGTTCCGCCGCGCCCAGTTGTCGGCGATCAGGGCCATGATCTGGTCCCCGTCCACCACCCGACCCTTCTCGTCGCAGATGGCCAGCCGGTCGGCATCGCCGTCCAGGGCGATGCCGATGTCGGCCCGGTAGTCCTTAACGGCCTTGATCATGGCCTCGGGATGGGTGGAGCCGCACTCCTCATTGATGTTCATGCCGTTGGGCGCCACGCCCACCGGGATGACCTCGGCGCCCAGCTCGTAGAGGGCCGCCGGCGCCACCTTGTAGGCCGCCCCATTGGCGCAATCGATGACGATGCGCAGGCCCGACAGGCTGAGCCGGCGGGGGAAGGTGGCCTTGGCGATCTCGACATAGCGGGCCTGGCTGTCGTCCACCCGGGCCGCCCGACCCAGGGCCGTGGCGGGCGCCAGGTCCTCGGACAGGGACTGGCCCATCAGGGCCTCGATCTCCAGCTCGCGGGCGTCCGACAGCTTGTAGCCGTCGGGGCCGAACAGCTTGATGCCATTGTCGGTCCAGGCATTGTGCGAGGCCGAGATCATCACGCCCAGGTCGGCGCGCAGGGAGCGGGTCATCATGGCCACGCCGGGGGTCGGCATGGGCCCCAGCAGGCGCACGTCCATGCCCGCGCTGGTGAAGCCCGCCACCAGGGCCGGCTCGACCATGTAGCCCGACAGGCGGGTGTCCTTGCCGATCACCACCATGTGGCGGCGCTCCTCGCGCGAGCGGAAGAGCCTGCCCGCCGCCAGGCCGACCCGCAGGGCCACCTCGGCGGTCATCGGGTAGGTGTTGGCCTCGCCGCGGATACCGTCTGTGCCGAAAAAGGCGCGTTTGCTCATGGGGCCTTCCGAAGCTTTCGCCATAGTGGGGCCGGAATCCGAAACGATTCGAAACCCGGATTTAATCGACGCCGTCGGCGCGGGTGCTAAACCGCGCCCATCCCCACAGTCTAGCCCCTCCAGGGGCCAGGCGGAAAGGGACCCCGGAAGAGAGGACCAGCCCATGTGCGGCATCATCGGAATCGTCGGCAAGGCGCCCGTCCAGGAGCGGCTGATCGAGGCCCTGCGGCGGCTGGAATACCGTGGCTATGACTCCGCCGGCGTGGCCATGGTCACCGACGGCCGGGTGGACCGTCGCCGGGCGCAGGGCAAGATCCGGGCCCTGGAGGACGTCCTGCGGGACCAGCCCCTGGACGGCCTGACCGGGGTGGGCCACACCCGCTGGGCCACCCATGGCGCGCCCTCGCAGACCAACGCCCATCCCCACAGGGCGGGCCGCGTCACCCTGGTGCACAACGGCATCATCGAGAACTTCGCCGAGCTGAAGGCCGAGCTGGCCGCCGAGGGCCGGACCTTCGAGAGCGAGACCGACACCGAGGTCATCCCCCACCTGATCGACCGCGCCCTAGCCCAGGGACTGGCCCCCCTCGACGCCCTGAGGACGACCCTTGACCGCCTGCGGGGCGCCTTCGCCCTGGCGGTCCTGATCGACGGTGAGGACGAGCTGATCCTGGGCGCCCGGCGGGGTAGCCCCCTGGTGGTCGGCTATGGCGACGGCGAGATGTACCTGGGCAGCGACGCCCTGGCGGTCGGCCCGATGACCAACCGCATCGCCTATCTCGACGAGGGCGACTTCGTGGCCATCGACCGGACCACGGCGCGGATCTTCGACGCCGAAGGCCGGCCCGTGACCCGGCAGATCCGCATCATCCCCCCCGCCGCCGCCCTGGTGGAGAAGGGCAATTACCGGCACTTCATGGAGAAGGAGATCCATGACCAGCCGGGGGCCTGCCAGCACACCCTGTCGGCCTATCTCGACCCGGTTTCCGGCCGGGCCCGGGCGCCCGACGGCCTGGATTTCAGCCTTGTCGAACGCATCCAGATCGTGGCCTGCGGCACGGCCTATTACGCCGGCCTGATCAGCCGTTACCTGTTCGAGTCCCTGGCCCGGATCCCTGTCGACATCGATGTCGCCTCCGAGTTCCGCTACCGCGCCCCGCCGGTGCGCGAGGGCACCCTGTGCATCGTCGTCTCCCAGTCCGGCGAGACCGCCGACACCCTGGCCGCCCTGCGCTGGTGCCGCGAGCAGGGCCTGGCCACGGCCGCCGTGGTCAACGTCCACACCAGCACCATGGCCCGCGAGGCCGACATCCTCCTGCCCACCCATGCCGGGCCGGAGATCGGCGTCGCCTCCACCAAGGCCTTCACCAGCCAGGTCGCCGCCCTGTCGGCCCTGGCCGTGGCCGCCGCGTCCGCCAAGGGCCGGATCGACGCCGCCGAAGAGGCGCGGCTGACCAAGCTGCTGCTGGAGGCGCCCCGCCTGATCTCGGCCGCCCTGGCCCTGGAGGAGCCGATCCGCGCCCTGGCGCCCGAACTCGCCAAGGCCCGCGACGTCCTCTATTTCGGCCGCGGCGTGATGTCGGCCCTGGCCCTGGAAGGCGCCCTGAAGCTCAAGGAGATCAGCTATATCCACGCCGAGGGCTACCCCGCCGGCGAGCTGAAGCACGGCCCCATCGCCCTGATCGACGAGGCGACCCCGGTCATCGTCCTGGCGCCCAGCGACGCCCTCTTCGAGAAGACCGTCTCCAACACCGCCGAGGTCATGGCCCGGGGCGGCCCGGTCATCTTCATCACCGACGAGGAGGGCGCCCGCCGCGCGCCCGCCGGCGTCCGCCTGATCGTCGCCCCCGGCTGCGACGACATCGTCGCCCCTCTGGTCTACGCCGTCCCCATCCAGATGCTGGCCTACTACGTGGCCGTCCAGAAGGGCGCCGACGTCGACCAGCCCCGCAACCTCGCCAAGTCGGTGACGGTGGAATAGGGGCCGGCCATGTACCTGCCGGAAGTCTTCGAGGAGGTGCGCCCCGAGGTCCTGTGGGACCTGGTTGCGCGCCATCCCCTGGGCCTGCTCATCACCGCCGGGCCAGAGGGGCCCATGGCCTCGCCCCTGCCCTTCCTGCGGAAGGTGCAGGACGACCACAGCCTCCTGACGGCCCACATGGCCCGCGCCAATCCGCACCTCGCCGCCCTGGCCGAGGGGGCGAACGTCCTGGTCGTCTTTCAGGGCGCGGAGACCTATGTCACCCCGGGTTGGTACCCGTCCAAGGCCCTCACCCACAGGGAGGTGCCGACCTGGAACTATGAGATGCTCCAGGCCCGGGGGTCTCTTCGTCTCCGCCCGGATCGGGAGTGGCTGGCCGCCCATGTCGCAGACCTGTCGGCGGCCCAGGAATCCCGGCGCCCTGCGCCCTGGGCGGTGTCGGATGCGCCCGGCGACTATATCGAGGCCATGCTGAGGGGCATTGTCGGGCTGGAGATCGAGATCACCGATATCCGCGGCAAGTGGAAGATGAGCCAGAACCGCAAGCTCGAGGATATGGCCGGCGTCGTCCACGGCCTGACCGACCCAGACGATCCCCATTTCAACCCGGCCGCCGGCGCCCTCGTCGCTGAGCGGCTGGCCACAAGGAAAGCGCCATGACCCTCCGCCGCTTCCAGCAGATCGACGTCTTCGCCTCGGGGCCGTTGAACGGAAATCCCCTGGCCGTGGTGCACGGGGCGCAGGGCCTGTCCGACGCCCAGATGGCGGCCTTCGCGCGCTGGACCCACCTGTCCGAGACCACCTTCCTCCTGCCGCCGACCGATCCCGGCGCTGACTATCGCGTGCGGATCTTCACCCCCGGCGGCGAGCTGCCCTTCGCGGGTCATCCGACCCTGGGCTCCTGCCGGGCCTGGCTTTCGGCGGGGGGCCGGCCGCGGACGCCCGGGCGGGTGGTGCAGGAGTGCGGCGTGGGCCTCGTTCCCGTGCGGATCGACGGCGAGGACCTGGCCTTCGCCGCCCCGCCCTTGCGGCGTACGGGCCCCGTGGAGCCCGAGGTCCTAGCGCAGATCTGCGCGACGCTGGACCTGCCGGAGGGGGCCATCCTCGACCACCAGTGGATCGACAATGGGCCCGGCTGGTGCGCCGTCCTGCTGGACAGCGTCGAGCGGGCGCTGTCGGTGCGGCCCGACCCGGCGCGGTTCGGCGACCTGAAGCTGGGCGTGGCGGCCCTGCACCCGCCGGGCGGGCCAGCGGCCCTGGAGGTTCGGGCCTTCTTCTCCGATGGGGTCCTGACCGAGGACCCGGTGACCGGCAGCCTGAACGCCGGCCTCGCCCAATGGCTGATCGGCGCCGGACGCCTGCCGGCCCGCTATGTCGCCGCCCAGGGCGCGGCCCTCCAGCGGGCGGGCCGGATCACCGTCACCGCAGAGACGGACGGCGTCTGGATCGGCGGTCGGGCCGTGATCGTTCTGGAAGGAACCGCCGCCCTCGACTAAGGGAGGGGCCTGCAACGGAGACATCCATGTCAGGCAAGGTTCGCAAGGCGGTGCTGCCGGTGGCGGGGCTGGGAACGCGGGTTCTGCCCGGCGCCAAGGTCACGCCGAAAGAGATGCTGAACGTCGTCGACCGGCCGATCCTGTCCTACATCATCGAGGAGGGCCGGGCGGCGGGCATCGAGCACTTCGTCTTCGTCACCGGCCGCGGCAAGGGCGCCATCGAGGACTATTTCGACCACCATGTCGAACTCGAGGCCCAGCTTGAGGCCAAGGGCAAGCTGGACATCCTGGCCGACATCCGGCGCGACCTGCCCAAGCCGGGCGAGATGAGCTTCGTGCGCCAGATGGCGCCCCTGGGCCTGGGCCATGCGGTCTGGTGCGCCCGGGACGTCATCGGCGACGAGCCCTTCGCCGTCATGCTGCCGGACATGCTGATGATGGCCGAGCCCGCCGCCCTGGCCCAGGCGACGGCGGCCTTCGACCGGGTCGGCGGCAACATCGTCGTCGTCGAGCCGGCGCCGGAGGGCCAGGCCCACAAGTACGGAATCGTCGCCCTCGACGGACAGTCCGGCCGGCTGAACCGGATGACCGGCATGGTCGAGAAGCCCGCGCCGGGAACCGAACCCTCCAATCTTTTCATTTCCGGCAGGTACATCCTGCAGCCCGAGATCTTCGATCGCCTCGCCAAGCACCGGAAGGGCGCCGGCGGCGAGATCCAGCTGACCGACGCCATGGCCGACCTGATGGCCGACCAGGCCTTCCACGCCCTGGAGTACGACGGGACCACCTACGACTGCGGCGACAAGCTGGGTCTCCTGCGGGCGAATGTCGCCTACGCCCTCAAGCGGCCCGACCTGGCCGAGGGGGCCCGGGGGATGCTGAAGGACCTTCTGGGGGCGTGAGGCTCCTCGTCTTCGGCTTCGGGTATTCGGCCCGCGCCCTGGCGGCGCGGGCGCCTGGTGACCTGCACATCACCGCGACGGTGCGCACCCCCCTCCCCGACCCCTGGCGGAACACTGTCGAGACGGTGTCCGTGCACGACCCCGACGCCCTGGCGACGGCCCTGCGAGGCGCCGACGCCCTCCTCGTCACCGCCGCCCCCGACCCGGACACCGGCCTCTGCCCCGGCTTCGCGGCCCTGGCCCCGCACCTCGCCCCCGGGTCTGGTCCCAGCTGGATCGGCTATCTCTCCACCACCGGCGTCTACGGCGATCGCGGGGGGCGCTGGGTGCGCGAGACCAGTCGCCCGGCTCCGGCCTCGGAGACTTCCCGGCGCCGCGTGGCGGCGGAGGCGGCCTGGGCCGGAACGGGGCGGCCCCTCGCCGTCTTCCGGCTGCCCGGCATCTACGGCCCCGGCCGCTCGGCCCTGGACCGGGTCCGAGACGGGACCGCCCGGCGCATGACGGCGCCGGGGCAGGTGTTCAGCCGCATCCACGTGGGCGACATCGCCGACGGCCTCGCCGCCGCCCTGGCCCGGCCGGACCGGACCGGCGTCTTCAACCTCTGCGATGATGAACCCGCGCCCGCCGCCGACGTGACCCTGGAGGCCTGCCGCCTGCTGGGCGCCGAGCCGCCGCCCGAGACCCCCCTCGACCTCGACGCCCTGACCCCCGCCGCCCGGCGCTTCTGGGCCGAGAGCAAGCGTGTCTCCAACGCCCGCGCCAAGTCCGCCCTCGGCTGGCGCCCCGCACACCCCACCTACCGCGAGGGCCTGGCGGCCATCCTGGCGGCTGAGGGGCCGTTGACCCCCTCCGGCCCGCTTCGCGATCCACCTCCCCCTGGGGGGAGGAATTAAAGAGCCCATTGCTCTCCC
Source organism: Phenylobacterium sp. (assembly GCA_020402585.1). Lineage (GTDB taxonomy): Bacteria > Pseudomonadota > Alphaproteobacteria > Caulobacterales > Caulobacteraceae > Phenylobacterium. Next base: position 20,653 of record JADBZH010000020.1, read on the forward strand.
AAGGGGGAGCTCCGACCGAAGGTCGGTGAAGGGGTCAGATGAGGGGCCGTTGAACCCCTCCGGCCCGCTACGCGGTCCACCTCCCCCTGGGGGGAGGAATTAGAGCGCCCAATTGCTCCCCCCAGGGGGAGCTGTCAGCGAAGCTGACTGAGGGGGTCAGCGGCGGTTCAGCAGAGCTCTTCAACAAAGGCGAGGAGGCGGGCGATGTCTTCGGGCCGGGACAGGCGGTGGTCGCCGTCGCGGACGAGGCTGAAGACCAGGTCCTGGGAGGTCAGGGCCTCGGCCAGGGCCAGGGCGTGGCGCCAGGGGACGTCGGGGTCCGCGCCGCCCTGCAGCACGCGCACGGGCAGGTCGATCCCTACAGGCCCGGGCAGGAGGCTCCAGTCCGCCGCCTCCTCAAGGAAGCGGCGGGTGATGGGATAGGGATCGCCATACTCGGACGGCCGCATCCAGACCCCATCCCGGGCCAGGGCGGCGCGGTCGGCCTCGGTCATCTCCGGGATCATCAGGGCCTGGGGAAAGTCAGCAGCGGGGGCCACGAGGACCAGGCCCTTCACGCGTTCGGGGCGAGCCAGAGCGATCAGGCAGGCCAGCCAGCCGCCCATGGACGAGCCCACCAGGACCAGGTCGCCGGTGGTGAGGGTATCGATCATGGCCAGGGCGTCGGCCCGCCAGGACCCAATGGTCCCATCGGTGAAGGCTCCGCCGGACTCCCCGTGCCCGGAATAGTCGAAACGCAGGAAGGCCCGGCCGACAGCAACGGCCTGGTCGGCCAGGGCCTGGGCCTTGGTCCCGGTCATGTCCGACTTGAAGCCGCCCAGCCAGACGACGGTCGGCCCGCGCCCCGCGACGGCCCGCCAGGCCAGGGGAATCCCCGCCTCGCGCTCCAGGTGTCCGGAAGTCTCCTGCATGGCCCCTGCATAGCGCCGGGCGCAGGGCTGCGCTATCAGGACGAGGTGAGCCTTCCCCCGAACTTCACCCTGCTGCAGGTGGTCCCGGAACTGGAGACCGGCGGCGCCGAGCAGACCACGATCGACGTCGCCCGCGCCGTCGTCGCGGCCGGCGGGCGCGCCCTGGTGGCCAGCCGGGGGGGACGGATGGAGGCGGCCCTGGCCGCGGCGGGGGGCGAGCTTGTCCGCCTGCCCATGCAGAGCAAGAACCCCCTGGTCATGCTGCAGACCGCCCGGGCCCTGCGCCGGGTGATCCGGGAGCGGGGGGTGAGCCTGGTCCACGTGCGCTCCCGGGCGCCGGCCTTCCCGGCCCTGTGGGCCGCCCGCGCCGAGGGCCTGCCGACCGTGGCGACCTATCACGGCATCTACCTGGCGAAGGGCCCGCTGAAGCGCTGGTACAACGCCGTCATGACCCGGGTGGACCGGGTGATCGCCAATTCCGACTACACCCGCGCCCATGTCCTAGCCGAGCATCGGATCGCGCCTGCGCGTGTGGTCGCCATCCCCCGGGGCGTGGACCTGACCCGCTTCGACCCCGAGAAGGTGGGTCCGGAGCGCGTGGAGGCCCTGAGGAGAGCCTGGGGCCTGCCGGCCTCGGACGAGGGGGCCCCGGTCTTCCTGCTGGCGGGGCGACTGACGCCGATCAAGGGGCACGAGACGGTCATCGCCGCCGCGGCGCGCCTGAAAGGCGAGGGCCGCAACCTGCGCGTCATCTTCGCAGGCGACGATCAGGGCCGCACCGCCTTCCGCCAGTCCCTGGAGGCGGCGGTGGGCGCCGCAGATCTGGAGGGTGTCGTGAGGCTGGTGGGACACTGCGATGACATGCCTGCGGCCTTCCTGGCGGCGGACATCGCCCTGTTGCCCACCCTGGTGCCGGAGTCCTTCGGGCGGGCGGCCGTCGAGCCCCAGGTGATGGGACGGCCGGTGATCGCCTCTGACCACGGGGGGACGACCGAGACCGTCCTGCCCGGCCAGACCGGCTGGTTGGCGGCGCCGGGGGACATCGAGGCCTGGGCCCGGGCCATGGCCAACGCCGCCGATCTTGGCCGCGACGGCCTCGGCGCCCTGGGGCGGACCGCCCGGGAGCGCGCGACGCGGCTCTATTCCAACGACGCCATGTGCGCGGCGACCCTGGCGGTGTATGAGCAGCTTCTGAAGGCGCGAGAAGCCGGGAAATGAGACGCGAGATCCGCAAGGTCCTGGTCATCAAGCTTTCGGCCCTGGGCGACTTCGTCCTGGCGCTGGCGGCGATGAAGCACATCCGCGAGGCCCACCCGAAGGCGCAGATCACCCTTCTGACCACGCCGCCCTTCGAGGCCCTGGCCCGGGCCTGTCCCTACTTCAACGAGGTCGAGACCGACGGCAAACCCGAGGGGGCCGGCGCCTGGCTGGCCCTGCGCGCCCGGCTGAAGGCGGCGCGCTATGATCGGGTCTACGACCTGCAGACCTCCGCCGCCTCGGAGCGGATCTTCCACCTCCTGCGCCCCTTCCCGCCGGAATGGTCGGGAATCGCCTTTGGTTGCGCCCTGCCTCACCGGAACCCCGCCAAGGACTCGTTTCACACCCTTGAGCGCCAGGCCGACCAACTGAAGGCGGCGGGGATCTGGCCCGACGCGCCGACGACCCCGCTGTCGGCGCCGCCGCCGGACCTGTCCTGGATCGGCGGAACCCGGCGGGACCGCCGGCGGCCCTCCGACCGACCCTATGTCATGCTGATCCCGGGCGGATCCGCTCACCGGATGGACAAGCGCTGGCCGGCGGACGCCTACGGCCGCCTGGCCCGCCGGTTGTATGACCGCGGCTATGACATCGTGGTCATCGGGGGCCCGCAGGAAAGCGCCCTCGGTCGCGAGATCCAGAGGCACGTGCCCCAGGCCCGGGACCTGACCGGCAGGACCGACTTCGCCAAGGTCGCCGAGATCGGTGCGGGGACCGCTCTGGTGGTGGGGAATGACACGGGCCCGCTGCACCTGGCCGCCGCCGCGGGCGCCCCGACCGTGGTCCTGTTCTCGAAGGCCTCGGACCCGGCCCTGTCCGCCCCGAGGGGCCACGTCATCGTCGTCCAGGCCGACGACCTGACGACCCTGGAGCCCTCCACGGTGGAGCGGGCCGCCAACAGCCTGCTTCCGGTGGAAGGCGCCGCTTGATCGCCGGGGCCCGGACGGTCATATATCGAACTGTGGCGGTCGACTTTCCGTCGCCAACTTCTTCAACAGCTTGAGGAGCAGAAGCCTATTCGCCGGCCCATGCAGGCGCCGCCCGTCAAAGACGGTCCGCGCATCAACGAAGACATCCGAGTTCCCAAGGTCCTGCTGATCGATCAGCATGGAGAGAAGCAGGGGGTCATGCCCACCTCCTCCGCCCTTGAGGCCGCCGAGGAAGCCGGGCTCGACCTGGTCGAGATCGTCCCCAACGCCGACCCGCCCGTCTGCAAGATCCTGGACTACGGAAAGTTCAAGTTCCAGGAACAGAAGAAGAAGAACGAGGCCCGCAAGCGGCAGAAGGTCGTCGAGATCAAGGAGATCAAGCTGCGGCCGAACATCGACATCCATGACTATGAGGTCAAGGCGCGCTCGATGCACCGGTTCTTCGGCGAAGGCGACAAGGTCAAGGTGACGCTCCGCTTCCGCGGCCGCGAACTGGCCCACCCCGAGCTGGGCATGAAACTCCTCCAGCAGGTCAAGGCCGACTTCGAGCCGGTCGCCAAGGTCGAGTATGAGCCCCGCATGGAGGGCCGCCAGATGATCATGATCCTGGCGCCCAAATAAGCTCCCGACCGGGCGGCGCCGGATTTCGTCGCCGCCCGCCCTTGCTCCTCCCGCGTCACCGCCCTAACAGACGCCGCATGTCGGAGGACGCCCGCCAGACCAAACCTGCATCGCCCTATGCGGCGATCGCCCTGACGGCGGTGATCTTCATCAACCTGCTGGGCTTCGGAATCATCATTCCGCTGCTGCCCTTCTACGCCAAGTCCTTCGACGCCCCGGCCTGGCAGATCGCCCTCATCTTTTCGGCCTACTCCATCGGCTCCTTCTTCGGCGAGCCGCTCTGGGGGCGCCTGTCCGACCGTTTCGGCCGCAAGCCCATCTTGATCCTGACGATCACGGGCAACTGCCTTTGCTACCTGGCCCTGGCCTTTGCGCCCAACATCCTGGCCGCCTTCCTCATCCGCCTGGTCGGCGGCCTGGCCTCCGGGAACGGGGCGGTCATTCAGGGCTACCTGGCCGATGTGACGCCGCCGGAGAAGCTCACCCGGCAGATGTCCTACCAGGGCGCGGCCTGGAACGTGGGCATGATCGTGGGCCCCTCGCTGGGGGGGATTCTGGCCAACCCGGACGCGGGTCCGGAAGGTTTCCGCCTGCCCCTCTTCGTCGCCTCGGCGCTGGCGGGCGCCTGCGTCCTGGCGATCCTGGTGGTCATCCGCGAGAGCAACCACCGCCGGGAGGTGGAAGTCCGGCGCACCCGCCTGCTGTCCGGGCTCAAGGACATGGTGGAGAATCCGGTCCTCGGCCGCCTGATGCTGCTGTCCTTCATCGTCGGGTTCGCCTTCACCGGCATCGAGTCGATCTTCGGCCTCTGGGCCAATGAGCGGTTCGGGTGGACGCCCCGGGAGATCGGGGTCTGCTTCGCCTTCGTGGGCGTGGCGGCGGCGATCTCGCAGATGTTCCTGACCGGCCCGTTGTCGGAAAGGTTCGGCGAGGGGCGAATGCTGGCGGTGGGCATGAGTCTCACCGTCCTTGGCTCCGGCCTGCTGGTGGTCTCGCCAGGGTCCGCCGCAACCATCGCCCTGATGTGCGTGACCGCGGTGGGCCAGTCCGTCGCCTTCCCCAATGTGGCGTCGATGATCTCACGCACCGCCGACCCTCACCGGCAGGGCCAGATCCAGGGGCTGAACAACGCCTGCGGCGCCCTGTCCCGGGTGGCGGGGCCGCTCTCGGCCGGCCTGGTGTTCCCGCTGAACATCAACGCGCCTTTCCTGCTGGGCGCCGCGCTGGTGGTGCCGGCCATCTTCCTGGCGCTCTCGGCGAGCCGCCTGGCGCCCCGACCCCGGAGTGAGGTCTGAGGGCTTGCCCGAAGGGGTGTTTTCGCGTACTCACCCGCCCCTTCGGAGTCGCCTGGCCAAAGGCATGCCAGGGCGGCTCATCAATACGCCAGAGGACGGGGCCGGAAGGTTCCGACGTGAAATGCCGAAACTGAAGACGAAGTCGGGGGCGAAGAAGCGCTTCAAGCTCACCGCGACCGGCAAGCTCAAGGCCGGCGTGGCGGGCAAGCGCCACCGCCTCATCAGCCACAACGCCAAGTACATCCGCCAGAACCGGGGCACGAAGGTGATGACCGAGGCCGACGCCAAGATCATCCGCATCTTCCTGCCCTACGGCCTTTGATCGGAGGACCTGACGCATGGCACGTGTAAAGAGGGGCGTCACCGCCCACGCCCGCCACAAGAAGGTTCTTGAGAAGGCCGCCGGCTTCTATGGCCGCCGCAAGAACACCATCCGCGCCGCCAAGGCCGCGGTCGACAAGGCCGGCCAGTACGCCTACCGCGACCGCAAGGTACGCAAGCGCAGCTTCCGGTCCCTGTGGATCCAGCGGATCAACGCTGCGGCCCGCCTGGAGGGCATGACCTACGCCCGATTTATCCACGGCCTTGAACTGGCCGGGGTCCAGATGGACCGCAAGGTGCTGGCCGATATCGCCGGCAACGATCCGGTCGGCTTCAAGGCCATCGCCGACAAGGTTCGCGCCGCCCTGGCCTGACGCCCGGAGCCCTCAAGGCTTCGCTGCATTCAGAAGCCCCTCGGCGCGTCCGGGGGGCTTTTTGCTGGCCTGCCGGCGCACCGTGACGGCCCCGAAGCCCGACCTCCCCAGAAGACCGACTCCCCCCGGGACTGATCCGAATGACCGATATCGCCGCACTGGAATCCGACAACCTGGCCCGCATTGACGGGGCCGCGGACCTCGCCGCCCTGGACGAGGCCCGGGTGTCCATCCTGGGCAAGTCCGGGAACGTCACCCTGCTGGCCCGGACCCTGGGCTCGGTGAGCCTTGAGGAGCGCAAGACCCTCGGGCCGCAGATCAACCAGATGCGGGACAGGCTCACGGCGCGGATCGAGGCCCGCAAGGCCGAGCTGGAGGCCGCTGAGCTCGAGGCGCGCCTCATCGCCGAGCGGGTCGACCTTTCCCTGCCCGCCCCGCCCCGCCGCCGGGGCGGCGTGCACCCGACCATGCAGGTGATGGACGAGATGATCGCCGTCTTCGCCGACATGGGCTTCGGCGTCGCCGAGGGCCCGGACATCGAGACCGACTTCAACAACTTCACCGCCCTGAACTTCCCGCCCAAGCACCCGGCGCGGGAGATGCACGACACCTTCTTCCTGCCGCCGGACGCCAGCGGCGAGCGCAAGGTCCTGCGCACCCACACCTCGCCCGTCCAGGTGCGGGTCATGCACAGGACGAACGAGAAGCTGCCCGGCTGGATCGCCAGCGGCCAGGAGCCGCCGATCCGGATCATCGTGCCGGGCCGGACCTTCCGCCAGGACTCCGACCAGACCCACACCCCCATGTTCCACCAGATCGAGGGCCTGGTGATCGACAAGGGCATCCACATGGGCCACCTGAAGTGGACCCTGGAGACCTTCATCGCCCGGTTCTTCGAGACCGACCGGGTGACCACCCGCTTCCGTCCCCATCACTTCCCCTTCACCGAGCCCTCGGCCGAAATGGACGTGCAGTGCGACCGCTCCGGCGGCGAGGTGAAGATCGGCGAGGGCGCCGACTGGCTGGAGATCCTCGGCTGCGGGATGGTGCATCCCAATGTCCTGCGGAACTGCGGACTGGACCCGGATGTCTGGCAGGGCTTCGCCTTCGGCTGCGGGGTCGATCGCCTGGGGGTGCTGAAGTACGGCATGCCCGACCTGCGCGACATGTTCGCCGCCGACGTCCGCTGGCTGGCGCACTATGGCTTCTCGGCTTTCGCCGCCCCGAATTCCGCCTCGGGCCTGAGCTAGGAGACCTGAGATGAAGTTCACCCTTTCCTGGCTGCGCGAGCACCTCGACACCGCCGCCACCGTCGACCAGGTCGTCGAGGCCATGACCATGGCCGGCCTGGAGGTCGAGCACGTCGACGACCCCGGCGCGCGCCTGGCCGACTTCTCGGTCGCCCGCATCGTCGAGGCCGTCCAGCACCCCAACGCCGACCGCCTGCGCGTCTGCCAGGTGGAGACGGTCGATGGCCGCAAGGAGATCGTCTGCGGCGCCCCGAACGCCCGCGCCGGCCTGACCACCATCTACGCCCCCATCGGCGCCTGCATCCCGGCCAACGGAGTGGTGCTGGAGGCCCGCCCGGTCCGGGGCGTGGTGTCCAACGGCATGCTTTGCTCGGCCGCGGAGCTCCAGACCGCCGAGGAATCCGACGGCATCCTGGAGCTGGATGGCGAGCTCGCCGTGGGAACCCCCGCCGCCAAGGCCCTGGGCCTTGAGGAGGTGATCGACTTCGAGGTCACCCCCAACCGGCCCGACTGGCTGGGCGTGGACGGCGTCGCCCGGGACCTGGCCGCCGCCGGCCTGGGAACCCTCAGGATCCCCGCCATCGCCCCTGTCGCCGGGACCTTCCCCTGCCCGGTCGAGATCCGCCTGGACGACAGCGGCGCCTGTCCGGCCTTCGCCGGCCGGCTGATCCGCGGCGTGCGAAACGGCCCCTCGCCGGACTGGCTGCAGCAGAAGCTGCAGTCCATCGGACTGCGTCCCATCAGCGCCCTGGTGGACATCACCAACCTGATCACCTTCGACCGGGCCCGGCCCCTCCACGTCTACGACGCCGGCAGGCTGGCCGGGAGTTGGATCGAGGCGCGCCTGGGCCGTGAGGGCGAGAGCGTCGAGGCCCTCGACGGGAAGACCTACGCCGCCGGACCCGAGATCTGCGTCATCGGCGACGCCTCGGGCGCCCTAGGCCTGGGCGGGGTGATGGGCGGCGCCTCCACCGGGTGCTCGGAGACCACGACGGACGTCTTCATCGAGAGCGCCTGGTTCGATCCCATCCGGATCGCCCAGACCGGACGGACCCTGGGGATCGCCTCGGACGCCCAGTACCGCTTCGCCCGGGGCGTGGACCCGGAAAGCCTCCTGCCCGGGCTGGAGCTGGCCACCCGCCTGATCCTCGACATTTGCGGCGGCGAGCCCTCCGAGGCGATCCTGGCGGGCCAGGCGCCCGCCCGGCCGGCGCCCTTCGCCTTCGACCGTGGCTATGTCGAGGCCCTGTCCGGCCTTTCGCTGGACCGGGGGCGGATCGACTCCATCCTGGCGGCCCTGGGCTTCGGGCTTGAGGGCGACCTCGTGGCGCCGCCCTCCTGGCGCCGGGACGTCGAGGGCAGGGCCGACCTCGTCGAGGAGGTGGCGCGGATCGCCGGCTACGGCGCCCTGCCCTCCACCCCCCTGCCGCCGGCCCCGCAGGCGCCGGGCGGCGTCCTGACCGTCCGGCAGGCCCGCATGCGCACGGCCCGCAGGGCCCTCGCCGCCGCCGGCTACGCCGAGGCGGTGACCTGGAGCTTCATGAAGCGCGAAACCGCCGAGCGGTTCGGCGGCGGCGCCCCGGAGCTGGTCCTGTCCAACCCCATCGCCGCAGACCTGGACTGCATGCGGCCCTCCATCCTGCCCAACCTGATCGAGGCGGCGGGGCGCAACGCCAGGCGCGGCTTCCCCGACGCGGCCCTCTTCGAGATCGGCCCGATCTATCGCGGCGACCAGCCGGGGGACCAGTCCGCCGTCATCGCGGCGGTCCTGGCGCCCCATGCGCCGCGCCGCTGGGACGGACGAACCGAAGACGCCCTCTTCACCCTGAAGGGCGACCTGGAGGCCCTGCTCGCGGAGTTATCCGCGCCACCCCTGCAGACGGTCCAGGGCGCCTCCGCCCCCTGGTGGAGCCCGGGGCGGTCAGCGCGACTCCAGATGGGCCCCAAGACCGTGGCTGTGGAGTTCGGCGAGATCCATCCCGCGATCCTGAAGGCCATGGACGTGGCCGAGCCGGTCTATGGCTTCGAGATCCACCTGGACGTCCTGCCGGAGCCGCGGCGACGGGCGGTCAAGACGCGTCCGGCCTTCCAGCCCTCGCCCCTGATGCCCCTGTCGCGGGACTTCGCCTTCCTCCTGCCCGAAGGGGTGCAGGCCGGGGACCTGGTGCGGCCGATCCTGGCCGCCGACAAGGCGCTGATCACCGGGGCGCGGATCTTCGACGTCTACCAGGGCGGCGGTGTGCCGGAAGGCTTCCGGTCCGTTGCGGTCGAGGTCCAGGTCCAGCCCCAGGACCGGACCCTGACGGACGCCGACATCGAGGCCCTGTCCGCACGGATCGTTGCAGCGGCCGAAAAGGCCACCGGCGCGCGGCTGAGGGGCTGACCCCGGCAAGGCCGGCTTATTGATCTTGATCAATGAGCCGGGTGCGTCATGGTTCGCACAGTGCTGGCGCGTCTCCGGGTCCTGGCCTTGCTCCGTCCCCCCTGGTGAGGGTCGGGGCCTGGAGGCGCCACCGCAGCACAGGACCAGCGTACAGGCAGGCGAGGAAAACCATGAGCGCGACGCAAACCCTGAGCCGCGGGGCGGCGACCAAGACCGAGCACTTCGACGTGTTGATCGTCGGGGCCGGGATTTCCGGGATTGGCGGCGCCTACCACCTGAAGACCCAGACGCCAGGGACGAGCTACGTCATCCTGGAGACCCAGGAGACCTTTGGCGGCACCTGGAGCACGCACAAGTATCCCGGCATCCGCTCGGACAGCGACCTCTACACCTTCGGCTATCGCTTCAAGCCCTGGGTCAACGCCCCGATCGCCTCGGCCGAGGAGATCCTGAAGTACATGGGCGAGGTGATCGAGGAAAACGACATCGCCCGGCATATCCGCTATCGCCACAAGATCGTGAAGACCGCCTGGTCCAGCCTGGACAACACCTGGACGGTGGAGGCGGTGCGCCTCGACACCGGCGAGACGGTGACCTTCACCTGCAACTTCCTCTGGATGTGCCAGGGCTACTATCGCCACGACGTGGGCTACACCCCGGAGTGGGAGGGCATGGCGGACTTCAACGGCCAGGTCATCCACCCTCAGAACTGGCCCAAGGACCTCGACCTGACGGGCAAGAAGGTCCTGCTCATCGGCTCCGGCGCCACGGCGGCCACCCTGGTGCCGGCCATCGCCGGCAAGTGCGCCCATGTCACCATGCTGCAGCGCTCACCGACCTATTTCATCCCCGGCCGCAACGCCAACGAGCTGGCTGACATCCTTCGCCAGCTGGAGATCGACGAGACCTGGATCCACGAGATCGTCCGCCGGAAGATCCTGTTCGACGGCGGCGAGTTCACCCGGCGCTCCTTCGAGGAACCCGAGGTGGTCCGGAACGAGCTCCTGTCGGGCGTCCGCGCCTTCCTTGGCGATGAGGCGGTGCAGGAACACTTCACGCCCAAGTACCGGCCCTGGAGCCAGCGGATCGCCTTCGTGCCGGAGGGCGACCTCTTCAAGGCGGTGATCGACGGCCACGCCAGCGTGGTGACCGACGAGATCGACCGCTTCGTGCCGGAAGGCGTGAAGCTGAAGTCCGGAAAAGTGATCGAGGCGGATGTGGTCATCACCGCCACCGGCTTCCACCTGAGCGTCCTGGGCGACATCGAGATGACCATCGACGGCAAACCCCTGGACCTGTCCCAGACGGTGACCTACCGGGGCATGATGTTCACCGGCGTGCCGAACCTGATCTGGGTCTTCGGCTATTTCCGGGCCAGCTGGACCCTGCGGGTGGACCTGCTCGGCGACTTCGTCTGCCGTCTGCTGAACCACATGAAGACGAAGGGCGTGAAGCGGGTGACTCCCGAGCTTCGCCCCGAGGACAAGGATATGACCCTGGGCCCCTGGATGGACCCCGAGGACTTCAACCCTGGCTATCTCCAGCGCGGCGGCCACCTTCTGCCCAAGGCGGGCGACAAGCCCGAGTGGCGGCACACCCAGGACTATTGGCGCGAGAAGGACGAACTGCCGAAGATCGATTTGGACGATCCGGTCTTCCGCTACGGGAACTGACGCGGCCCGGCGAGGTCCTCAGTTGAGGGTCGCGCCGCCCGTCCCCCCGGCCTGCAGCGCGGCGACGCAGGCGATGATGTCATCCCAGTCGGCCAGGCCCTTGCGGTCGCCCAGGGCGGCGAACTCGGCCGCGCGCAGGGTGGCGATCACTTCGGCGTCCTCGCCGTACTGGGCGATGAGGGCCTCGGCCGTGGCGCGGGTCTGTTCGGAGAAGGCGGGGCCTTCGGTCATGGGGATCCTCGATGCGGGGCGGCGATCTCCTCTGGACCGGGGCCGGGCGCATGGCAAGATCAACCCGTTCTGGAGGGACCCGCGGGAATGAAGGACCGGTTCGGACTGGAGACGCGGGGCGACCCGAAGGCCGTCGAGGCCCTGGGCGAGGCGGTCGCCGCCCTCTACGCCATGCAGCCCGAGGCCATGGGCTTCCTCAAGGCCGCCGCGGCCGACCCGGACTGCGCCCTGGCGCGGATGCTGGGCGCCTATCTGGGCCTGATGTCCTCCGAGCGGGGACCCGGCGCAGCCGGGGTGAAGCGGATGGGCGAGATCACGCCCGCTGACGCCCGCGAGGCCGCCCACCTGGCGGCGATCCGCACCTGGGCGGCCGGCGACTGGGCCGGGGCGAGCCGGCGCCTGGACAGCCTGCTGGAGGCCTGGCCATCGGACCCCATCGCCCTGAACGCCGCCCATCAGCTGGACTTCTTCATGGGCGACGCCGAGCGCCTGCGCAGCCGGCCAACCGAGGCCCTGCAGGCCTGGGACCCGACCGATCCGGCCTATCCCTACCTGTCGGGCATGCAGGCCTTCGGGCTGGAGGAGCTGGGCGACTATCCCGCCGCCGAGATCGCCGCCCGCCGCGCCCTGGACGGCGCGCCCCGGGATGTCTGGGCCCAGCACGCCCTGGTCCACGCCCTGGAGATGCAGGGCCGGTCGCAATCGGGGCTCGACCTCTTGGACGCCCGCCGGCCGCACTGGGCGCATGACCACTTCCTCAAGGTCCACACCTCCTGGCACGCGGCCCTCTTCGCCCTTGAGGCCGACGGGCCGGACCGGGCCCTGGCCCTGCACGACGCCACGGTCTGGGACGGGGGGCCCGACCCCCTGGCCATGACCCTGATCGATTCGGCGGGCTTACTCTGGCGCCTCAAGCTGGACGGGGTGGAGGCGGGCGGGCGCTGGGACCGGCTCTCCGACGAATGGGCCCTGAGGGACGAGGGCGCCTGGTACGCCTTCAACGACCTTCACGCCGTGCTGGCCCACTGCGGCGCCGGGCGCCTGGACCGGGCGCGGACCCTGGTGGACCGCATGGCCGGGGCGGCGGCGAACCCGGACCCGGCGGCGACCAACGCCCAGGCCCTGCGCGCGGCAGGGCTGGCGGCGGCGCGGGGCGTCCTGGCCTTCGCCGAGGGCGACTTTTCGGCCAGCGTCGCGTTCCTGGCGCCGGTGCGGCGGCAGATGTCCGTATTCGGCGGCAGCCACGCCCAGCGCGACGCCTGGCAGAGGACCCTGCTGGTCGCGGCCCTGCGGAGCGGCGAAACCGGCTTTGCGCGGGTCCTGGTCCGGGAGCGCCTGGCCGAGCGGCCGGAAAGCCCTTGGAGCCAGGCGCGGCTGTCCGAGCTGGACGCCCTCAGTCGATGAAGGTGAAGCGGTTG
>JADBZH010000021.1 GCA_020402585.1 Phenylobacterium sp.
GGGGAGCGGTGAACCTCGCCGCCTTCGGTCTCGGGGAAGACTTCGACCTGTCCGGCTTCGAGCAGGCGGCAGCGGATCTGGCCCTGGCCCTGTCGGCGTCAGGACGCCCGGGGCTGATCTCGCTGGCTGGCCTCGGAGACTGGCTGCTCGGCCGGGGACTGGCCTACGACTCGGAAGAGGGACGGAAGGCGGCGCGGGCCCTGTTCAAGCGGGCGCGCCGGGCGATCCCGGAGGGACTGGAGGTCGGCCTGGCCCTGTTCAGCGATCCGGACCTCGCCCTCCGTCTCGGCGCGGCGGATCCTTCCGGCGGGCCGTCAAAGGGCCCTGTCCTTGATATCGAGACCTCGGACGGCGTCACGCTCCGCACCCTCTCCGGCGCCGCCCTGCGGGCGCTGGATCAGCTGGGACGCGACACTGCGGACGCCCGCCTCCACGCCCTGGGGATCCGCTCCCTGTCCGGCGCCCCCGGGGTTGACCGTTCCGCTCTGGAGTCCCGGGGATTCACCGACCACGAGATCGCCGCCGTGGAATCCGCCCTGCCCTTCGCCCGGCGGCTCGCAGACGCCCTCTGCCCCCGTGTCATCGATCCCGGCTTCCTGACCGACGTCCTGGGCCTGGGTGAGGCGGAACTGTCCGATCCCGGTCTCGATCTGCCGGTCCGGATGGGTTTCAGCGCCGAGCAGCTGGCCCAGGCGGACGCCGCCATCGCCGGAGCGGGCCGGCTCTCGGATCTGCCGGGCCTGTCGCCTGAACAGGCTGCGGTCCTGAGCCTGGGCGAGGAGGTCGCACCTGCGGGTCGCCTGGCCATGGCCGCCGCCCTGGCCCCCCAGCTGGCCCAGCCGCCTGTCGTTGCCCTGGAGGCGGCTTCCGCGCAGGAGCTGGAGAGTCTCCTGGCCGGCCTTCCCGATGCCGCCGGCCTGGTCATCCAGCCGAAGATCCGCCGCCGCCCGCTGATCCTCGCGCCGACCGCAATCGCCGGACGCCCGGAGACCGCCGCCCCGACCGAGGCGCCGGCCGCCACGCCGCCGGAGGAGCGTATCGTCGAGCGGCGGGTGGAGGTCGAACGCCCGCCCACCCGGCGCAAGCTGCCGGATCGCCGCAAAGGCTACATCCAGAAGGCCTCCGTGGGCGGCCACAAGGTCTACCTGCACACCGGGGAGTATGACGACGGCGAGCTGGGCGAGATCTTCATCGACATGCACAAGGAAGGCGCCGCCTTCCGGTCCCTGATGAACAACTTCGCCGTCTCGGTCTCGCTGGGCCTCCAGTACGGCGTGCCCCTGGACGAGTTCGTGGACGCCTTCGTCTTCACCCGCTTCGAGCCCGCGGGGCAGGTGACCGGCAATGACTCCGTCCGCTCGGCGACCTCCATACTCGACTATATCTTCCGGGAGCTTGGCATCTCCTACCTGGGCCGGAACGACCTGGCGAACGCCGACGGAGAGCTGAACGCCGACGGCCTCGGCCGCGGCGCCGCCGATGGCCAGCCGCAGGCGGCGCAGGACCCTCAGCCGGTCTCGCGCTTCATCTCCCGGGGCTTCTCCCGGGGCGCGGCGCCCGACAACCTGGTCTTCCTGCCGACGGCGCAGGAGCGCGGTGCGCTTGGCGGACTGCGCAGGGACGCTGACGTCTGCCCGGACTGCGGCGACACGGCCCTCGTGCGAAAGGGTGCAGACTTCATCTGCGACACCTGCGGCGTCCGCGCCGAGGGCGACCTCACCGGCTGACGGCTCTGCATCAAGAGAGCAAGATCACGTCGCGGCCGCTTGGGCGTTCTACCCGTGAGCAGACCTTCCCGCTTCCGCTGGGTAAAACTCAAGGTTGCGCCGGTCCGCGGTGCGCCAGGCGTCACCCTTGGACAGCTCCTTGTGTCACTTCTTGGGCGTCAGCTTCACCAGCTTCCCGTCGAAGCCGCGCCGGCCATCGGTGAGAAGGTAGATCGAGCCGTCAGGCCCCTCCTCCGGCTCGCGAATGCGCGTACCCAGCGCGAACTGGTCGCCCTTCGTGGCCTCAGTTCCGTTGACATCGACCCTGACCAGACTTTGGCTGGACAGACCGCCGATGAAGAGATCGCCGCGCCACTGCGGCCAGAGCTTGCCGGAATAGACCATCATCCCCGCGGGCGATATCGCGGGATTCCACCAGACCTTCGGCGCCTCAAAGCCGTCGCCAGGGCTATGATCCGGGATCGCCGCCCCATTGGTCGGCGGGCCCGGGTAGTTGTCGCCATTGGAGACGACCGGCCATCCGTAGTTGCGGCCGGGCAGGATCAGATTGACCTCGTCCCCAGCCAGAGGGCCCATCTCCTGCTCCCACAGGTTGCCGTTTGCGTCGAACGCCAGGCCGAGGAGGTTGCGATGGCCATAGGTCCAGATGGCGGGATCACCGCCGCGCGCCGCCAGGGGATTGCCAGCTGCCGGCGTGCCGTCGTCGTTGAGGCGCAGAACCTTGCCTGAGAGGATTTTGATATCCTGCGGCTCCGTGCGCTGGAAACCGTCCCACTGCTGGCGATCACCGACGGCGAAAAACAGCTTGCCCTCGGGCGAGAACGCGATGCGGCCAGAATAGTGGCCCGCCTTGGCGTCATACTTGGGGCCGCGGAAAAGCGTCTGCACGTTGCTTAGCGACGGGGCGTCTCCGTCGTTGAACACGCCGCGCGCCAGGACCAGGCTCGAGTCCTTCCCGTCGGCCTCCGAATAGCTGAGGTAAACCATCCGGTTCTTGGCGAACCGGGGGTGAAGCACGACATCCATCAGCCCGCCCTGTCCCTGGGATGTCACGGCGGGGGCGCCGGTCACGGTCTTTCGCTGTTTGCCGTCTGCTGAGAGCATTAACAGCTGGCCAGCCTTCTCGGTGATCAACATGCGGCCGTCGGGCAGGAAGGTCATGGCCCAGGGCTGGTCGAGGTCGGCGATTTCCTCGATCCGGAACGGCGCGTTGGGTGGGGCTGAGGGCTGCTTCAGGGCCGCAACGGCGGCGACGGCCCCGCCGGTCAGCACGAATGCGGCGGCGAGCGCAATCGCCCACGGACGAGGAGTACGGGCCGGCTTGTTCGTAACAGTCGAGGTCGGCTTGATCATGGGAGGTCACCTGTCGAGGGGTTAAGATCGTGGCCCGCCGCGGATACCGCCACGCGCATCTTGCTAATCGACGACCCGGTCTTCGCTTCGAAGTTTCTGAGCGGGTGCGCTCTTGCGTGTTCCGGATCGCTCACGAAGCCTCCAATTCTGCTCCACACCCCGGATACTTAATCAGCTGCACGCGGCTGACAATGTCCGGCTCTGTCCCCTAGCGGGCGCCGAGACGCACCAGCACGGCCCGGGGGATTCCCAGGTCTGCGATCACCTGACGCTGGTCCTTCAGCCCGCAGGCTTCCCGCTGGATGAAGAAGCTCCAGACAGCCTCTGCAGCCTGGCGCAGGAGCACCTCCCGCCCCACCTCAGCGAGGGCTTCGGGATCGGCCAGCCGGGCGAGGGCCGCCTCGGCGCGGCTCCCGGCCCGGCCAAGCGCCGCGGCGGCCTCCGACTTCATCTCCGCCTCAAGAGCGCTCAGTCCGGTCTCGCGTTCCGTGGCGGAGGTCTGTCCAAGGCGGGGAAGACGCAGGCTCATGGCGCAGCTCCGAAGGTGGCGGCAGGCATTGAGTTACAGCAATTTAAGTGGCGGGGCACGGCTCCTGAGCCCATAGGCCGCCCATGAACCCTCCCCCGTTCCGGCGTCTTGTTTCCAGAGCCGTCGTCCTGTCCGCGCTCGCCACCCTCGGCGGCGCTCACATGGCGCAGGCCCTGACCTTGATGCCCGCGAAGGACATTCCCCGCACGGTCAGCTTCGGCGGAGCCTGCATCGGTTGCGACCTGTCGGGCCGGCAACTGCCCAGCGCACGCTTCCTTGGAGCGGATTTCTCCGGCTCAGCGCTCGTCGGCGCCAATCTCCGGGAGGTTCAGTTCACCGGGTCGGATTTCAGCAAGGCTGACCTCACCCGCAGCGACCTGACCGGCGCCGCCATCACAGGCGCCGACTTTGATGGCGCCCGGTTGAAGGATGTGCGACTGGACGGCGCTCGGGTCCGCGGTGTCAGCTTCGATGGGGCGGACTTCGAAGGGGCCAGCCTGCGGGGCGTGACCTTTTCCGGGGTCGATCTGAGCGATGCCCGCAACCTGAAACAGGAGCAGCTGGACGGCGCCTGCACGACCGGGACCGTCCGCCTGCCCCGGGGCCTCACCCTGCGCCCCTGCCCCCGCGACTGACCTGCGGCTTCAGGCCTTGATCGGCAGGGCCGTGCGGATGTGCAGCTCTTTCAGCTGCTTGTCCTCGACCGGCGAGGGCGCGCTCATCAAGAGGTCCTGGCCCTGCTGGTTCATCGGGAAGGCGATGACCTCGCGGATAGCCGTCTGGCCGGCCAGCAGCATGACGATCCGGTCGATGCCGGGCGCCAGGCCCCCGTGCGGCGGGGCGCCATAGCGGAAGGCGTTGAGCATGCCGCCGAAGGCGCTCTCCACATCCTCGGCCCCCATGCCGACGATCTCGAAGGCCCGCAGCATGACGTCCGCCCGGTGGTTCCGGATGGCGCCTGAGCACAGCTCATAGCCGTTGCAGACGATGTCGTACTGGTAGGCCAGGATGTCCAGCGGATCGCGGGTGTTGAGCGCCTCCAGCTCGCCTGCAGGCATGGAGAAGGGGTTGTGGAAGAAGTCCAACAGCCCCGTCTCCTCGTTCAGCTCGTACATCGGGAAATCGACGATCCAGACGAACTCGAAGCGGTTCTCGGCCACCAGGCCCAGTTCGGTCCCGACCCGGGTCCGGGCCAGGCCCGCGAACTTGGTGAAGACCTTGGGATCACCGCCCACAAAGAAGGCGGCGTCGCCCACCTTCAGGCCCAGCTGTTCGCGGATGGATTCGGTGCGCTCCGGGCCGAGGTTCTTGGCGATCGGACCGGCGCCGCCCTCCTCGCCCTCGCGCCAGAAGATGTAGCCCAGGCCCGGCTGGCCCTCGGACTGGGCCCAGCTGTTCATGCGGTCGCAGAAGGCCCGGCTGCCGCCGCCCGGCGCCGGGATGGCCCAGATGGCGGTCTTCGGGGTTTCCAGCATCCGGGCGAAGACGCCGAAGCCGCCGCCCCGGAAGGGCTCGGAGACGTCCTGCATGACCAGCGGGTTGCGCAGGTCCGGCTTGTCGGAGCCATACTTCTGCATGGCCTCCCGGTAGGGGATGCGCGGGAAGGGATAGGGGGTGACCGTCTTGCCCTCGGCGAACTCCTCGAAGACCCCGTGCAGAACGGGCTCCATGGCGGCGAAGACGTCCTCCTGGGTCACAAAGCTCATCTCGACGTCGAGCTGGTAGAACTCCAGGCTGCGATCGGCGCGCAGGTCCTCGTCCCGGAAGCAGGGGGCGATCTGGAAGTAGCGGTCAAAGCCCGAGACCATCAGCAGCTGCTTGAACTGCTGCGGTGACTGCGGAAGGGCGTAGAAGGTGCCGGGGTGCACCCGGGAGGGCACCAGGAAGTCCCTAGCGCCTTCCGGCGACGAGGCCGTCAGGATCGGGGTCTGGTACTCCAGGAAGCCCTGGCCGATCATCCGGTTGCGGATCGAGTGGATGACCTTCGAGCGCAGGACGATGTTCCGGTGCAGGGTCTCGCGCCGCAGGTCCAGGTACCGGTGCTTGAGCCGGATCTCTTCCGGATAGTCGGGCTCGCCAAAGACCGGCAGGGGCAGCTCTGCGGCCTCGGACAGCACTTCGACGGCGCGCACGCGCACCTCGACCTCACCCGTGCCAAGGTTGGGGTTCACGGTCTCCGGGGTGCGGGCCACGACCTCGCCGTCCACCCGGATGACGCTCTCGGCCCGCAGGCGCTCAATGGTGGCGAAGCCCGGGGTTTCCGGCGCAAAGACCAGCTGGGTCAGGCCGTAGTGATCGCGCAGGTCCACGAAGACCAGGCCGCCATGGTCGCGCTTGCGATTGATCCACCCCGACAGGCGGACAGACTGGCCGGTGTCGCCGGCGCGCAGGGCGCCGCAGGTATGGGTGCGATAGGCGTGCATGGGGTCGCAAAGGCTCCGGAATCCAAGGCGCGGAAGGGCGCATGCAAGGGGCGGAAAGTCAAGGTTTCCGCCCCCCGGCGAACGCCGACCAGAGCTGCTTTGGACCCTACTTCTTGGGATCGACCAGGGCCTGGTAGGTCAGGGTCCGGGCCGCCGTGCCGAGGTCATCGCCGCCGGTGCCGCCAAGGCGCTGGACCATGCCCACGAAGTAGAGGTCATTGGTCGGATCCACCCAGAACCAGGTCCCGGCCGCGCCGCCCCAGCTGATGGTGTTCTTGCCCTCCAGGCTGCCCGCCGCGCGCGGGTCGAGGTTGACCATGAAGTCCAGGCCGAAGCCCACCGCCTCGTTGAAGCGGGAGCCCGAGGTCCCGTTGGTGTTCACCAGCACGCTCTTGGGGATCATGTTGGTGCCCATCAGCTCCACCGTCGCCGGCGCCAGGATCCGGGCGCCGTCCAGTTCGCCGCCGTTCAGCAGCATCTGGGAGAACCGGCCGAAGTCCGAGGTGGTGGAGACCAGGCCCCCGCCGCCCGATTCCGCCGCGGGAGGCTTGGTGTAGTCCGGCGGCGGGTTATCAAAGATGGCGGTGGCGAGCGCGTTCTGACGGGTCTTGGGATCCGTCATGTAGAGGGTCGCCAGCCGGTCGGTCTTGCCGGCGGGAACGTAGAACCCTGTGTCCACCATCTTGAGCGGGCGGAAGATGCGCTCCTCCATGAAGGCGCCCAGGGTCTGGCCGCTGATCCGCTCGACGATGGCCCCCTGGATGTCGACCGACACCGAGTAGGACCAGGCCGTTCCCGGCTGGAACATCAGCGGGATGTCCGCGATCCGGGTGATCATGTCGTTGAGCCCGGTGGCTCCCAGCACCCGCTTCTCCCGGAACATGCGGTCCACGGGGTGGCGGTCGCCCAGCCCGTAACCAAAGCCGGCGGTGTGGCTCATGATCTCGCGCATGGTGGGCGGCCGTTCGACGGGAACCGTGATCATGTTCCCCTTGTCGTCCACCCCGGTCATCACCTTCAGGTTCTTGAACTCGGGAATGAACTTGGTCACCGGGTCATCCAGCTTCCACTTGCCCTCCTCAAAGAGGATCATCATGGCCACGCCGGTGATCGGCTTGGTCATGGAGTAGATGCGGAAAATGGTGTCCTTCTCCATCGGTGCGCCGGTGGCGAGGTCCTTCTTGCCGTAGGTCTTGAAGCCGACCACCTGGCCGTGGCGCACCAGCAGGGTCGTCATGCCGGAGACCCGGCCATCGGCCACCACCTTGGCCATGGCGTCGTCCAGGCGCTTCAGGCGGGCGGAGTCGAAGCCGACGGCCTCGGGCTTCACCTCGGCGGCCTTGCGCGGGGCCGCCAGGGCCTGCGGCGCGGAAATGAGTGCGGCGACGGCGACAGCCGACGCCAGGCTGCGGAAAAACTGAGTCAATGGAATCCCCCCAATCGAATGGAGGGCAGACTAGCCGCGCGGCGGGGCCGCCGCAAAGGCGCGATTTGAGTCCCCGTCCTCAGTCCGGGCGAAAGCGACGGCTTGTCGGGAACCCGCGTGGGGCCAGACGCCCTGCGCCCGCCCGGCGACCGGCCCAGTCGCGCCAGTCCGCCCAGGCCCGGGTGCGGCCGGCGGCGTCGATCCAGGCGGCGCCCTCCTCCGCCCGGAAGACGAGGGCGTCCCTCAGCCCGCCCTCGCGATAGGCCTGGAGCTTGACCCCCTTGCCGCGGGGCATCTCGGGCAGTTCCTCGAGGGGGAAGACCAGGATCTTGCCATTGTCGCCGACCACGGCGACCTGGTCGCCCTCCACCGGCAGGGCGAAGGCGGCCCCGCCCTTGCCGACGGTCAGCACCTGCTTGCCGGCCTTGCGCATGGCCACCGCCTCGGCTTCGGGCAGCAGGAAGCCGTAACCCTCCTTCGAGGCGACGAACCGCTTCGCCCCGGGTCGGTGCGGGAAGACCGCGACGATCTCGGTCCGGTCGTCCAGCTCCAGCATCAGGCGGACGGGCTCGCCGTGCCCACGCCCCCCTGGCAGCTTGTCGCAGGCCAGGGTGAAGAACCGGCCGTCCGAGGCGAAGAGCAACAGCTTGTCGGTGGTCTCGGCGGGCACGATGAAGCCCTCGGCGTCGCCTTCCTTGTACTTGACCTCGGAGGGGTCCTCGACGCGGCCCTTCACGGACCGGATCCAGCCGCGCTCGGACAGGATGACGGTGATGGGCTCGCGCACCACCAGGGCCTCCAGGGCGGCGTCGGCGTCAACGGTCGGCGCGGCCTCGAAGGTCGAGCGCCGGCGCGTCAGGGCGCCGTCCTTCTCCAGCAGATCGCGGACGTCCCGCAGCCCCACTCCGACCAGCTTCCACTGGGCCCGATCGGAGCCCAGCAGGGCGTTCAGGCCGTCCCGCTCCTCGGCGAGGTCGGCGTGCTCGCGACGGAGCTCCATCTCCTCCAGCCGGGCCAGCTGGCGCAGGCGGGTGTTCAGTATGGCCTCGGCCTGCAGGTCGGACAGGTCGAAGGTCTCGATCAGACGGGCCTTGGGCTCGTCCTCCTGGCGAACGATCCGGATCACCTCGTCGAGATTCAGGAAGGCGATGATCAGGCCGTCGAGGATGTGCAGGCGGGACTCAATGCGCGCCAGCCGGTGCCGGGCCCGGCGGACCACCACCTCGCGCCGGTGGTCGAGGAAGGCCCTGAGCAGCCCCCTCAGCCCCATGACGCCGGGAGCGCCCCGGGCGTCGATGACGTTCATGTTGACCGGGATCCGGGCCTCAAGGGCGGACAGCCTGAAAAGGCTCTCCATCAGGACCTCGGGCTCCACATTCCGGGACTTGGGCTCCAGCACGAGACGGACGTCCTCGGCGCTTTCGTCCATGACGTCGCCCAGCAGGGGCGCCTTCTTGGTCTCGATCAGATCGGCCAGCTGCTCGACCAGGTCGGCCTTCTTCACCTGGTAGGGGATCTCGGTGACGACGATGCGCCACAGGCCCCGACCCAGATCCTCGCGGGTCCAGCGGGCCCGCACCCGCACCCCGCCCCTTCCGGTCACATAGGCTTCGAGCAGGCTCGCCTGCGATTCCACGATGACGCCGCCGGTCGGAAAATCGGGCCCCGGCGCCAGGGCCAGGAGTTCGGCCGTCGTGATGTCCGGCTGTTCCAGAAGGCGCAGGCAGGCCTCGATCAGCTCGGAGACATTGTGCGGCGGGATGGAGGTCGCCATGCCCACGGCGATGCCGCTGGAGCCATTGGCCGGGAGATTGGGGAAGCCGGCGGGAAGGACGACCGGCTCCTCCTCCTCGCCGTCGTAGGTGGCGCGGAAGTCGACGGCGTCCTCGTCTATGCCCTCCAGCAGCAGCTGGGCGGCGAGGGTCAGCCGGCACTCGGTGTAGCGCATGGCCGCGGCGTTATCGCCATCGATGTTGCCGAAGTTCCCCTGCCCGTCGACCAGGGGGTAGCGCTGGGCGAAGTCCTGGGCCAGGCGGACCAGGGCCTCGTAGACGGCGGAGTCGCCATGCGGGTGATACTTGCCGATGACGTCGCCAACGACCCGGGCGCACTTCTTGGCCGTCGAGGTCGGGTCCAGCCGCAGTTGGCGCATGGCATAGAGGAGGCGCCGGTGGACGGGCTTTAGGCCGTCGCGGACATCCGGCAGGGCCCGGCCGGTGATGGTCGACAGGGCGTAGGCGAGATACCGCCGCGACAGGGCCTCGCTCAGCGGCTCATCAATGGTGCGGTCGCCCTCGGGCGGCGGAGCAAGGGTGTCGGTCATCTGGCGATCGGCGGCGAATCGGCGGCGGCGCCGCCCGCCCCTGCTTAGGCCCGGCGGACCCCGGCGTCATCCCGCCCGATCAGAGCCGGCCCGCCTCGGTCAGCTTGTCCACAAGCCAGACCCGCGCGGCCGGAAGCGGACGGTTCAGGGCCGAGAACAGGCACCGGTCCAGGAAGTGGCCGGTCAACACCAGGCCATCGCCGATATCGCCGGGCGAGAGCCCCCCCTGGGCGGACAGGAGGAAGGGCGGAAGGCGCAGGAGCCGGTCCCTGTAGGGCTCGCCGGCGGCCCGGCTCACAGCCCGCCCCGTCCGGGGCGAGACCCAGACCAGGTCGTCGACAGCGCCCGTCGCGGCGCACCGGGACAGGTCCAGCCCAAAGCCCAGGGCCTGGAGCACGCCGGCCTCGAAGCGGACGTAGACGGCAGGCCAGATCTCCTCGTGGCGAAGCGCGCCCGACAGGGCCTCGAAGGCGGCGAAGGCGCCGGGCTGAGGTTCGCGCTCGGGCAGGACCCCGGCGGCCACGGCGGCGGCGGAGCCGAGCCCCGCCAGGGCCAGGGGATCATCGAACAGGTCCGAGGGACCGGCGCCGGAGGATTCCAGGGCCGCCGAGCCCAGCTGCTCGCTGGTCCGGGCCCGGAAACGGGCGGTGACGCGGGTGCCTGGCTGCAGCAGGGGCCGGATCCGCCGGGAGCCGCCGCCGGCGACGAAGGCCGGATAGCGGCCGTGGCCACGGGTCAGGAGCTCGGCGATGGCCCCGTTCTCGCCATGGGTGCGGGCGGTCAGGACGAAGGCGTCGTCCTCGAACTCCACCCCTCAGGCCTCGAAGTCGAGGCCGACATCGCCGTAGAACTCCCGACGGTCGGCCCAGCGCTCGTCGACCTTGACGGTCAGGAAAAGGTGGACCGGCCGGTCCAGCAGTTCCGTCAGCTCCTCGCGCGCCTTCTGGCCGATCCACTTCAGGGTCTGGCCGTTCTTGCCCAGGACGATGGGGCGCTGGCTCTCGCGCTCGACATAGAGGGTCTGCTCGATGCGCAC
>JADBZH010000022.1 GCA_020402585.1 Phenylobacterium sp.
AGTAGCCGGCGGCCTTGCCGTTGGGCTGGCCGTCGACGATCTGGTCCAGGTATTCCGACAGGCCATAGCCCACCAGGTCGCCGCACCGATACTCGGTCATGCCCTCGGTGATGCGGGTCTGGAGTTCGACGCCGTCGGGGGTGGTGCGCCGGTTGCGGAGAGGAATCAACGACATCACCCGGCCGGTCACGGAATAGGCCTTGCCGCCCTCGGTCTTCACCTCGGCGCGCAGGTGGGTCTGATAGCCGTGCGCGTCCCAGTCGCTCTCGATCCGGCACTCGGTGATCAGGTCGTAGATCCCGTCCCGGAAGACCATGCCCCCCTGCCGGGCGCCGCCCTTCCCGTCGCCGATCACCGACAGCATCATTCCGAAATCGCGGCCGAAATTCATCGGGCACCAGCGATACCAGTCGATGGCCTGCCAATGCCTCGGCCCCCAGGACTTGTCCCTCAGGCCGTGCCCGTTGATCTCGAAGACCTCGTCGCCGACGGTGAACCGGCCCTTCGCCGCGCAATGCTGCTCATAGTGGGCCTTGGCGAAGGACTTCTCGGGATCAATCTCGATCGGCGTCCCGTCCTCTCGCACCGTCTCGCCGCCGTACATGGGCGAGACGCCCTCATACTCGAGCTCCACCGAGCAGGGCAGGGAGGGGTTCTCGCGGAAGGCGCGCTTGGGATCGGCCATCTCATGGGGGCGGGCCAGCAGGAGGGCCTTGCCGGAATAGGTCACGCGCAGGCGCTTGAAGGGCTCGACCACCTCGACCTTCAGGCCGCCGGCGTTCATCTCGGTGTTCCCCTCGATGGTCGGTCGCCCGAACATGAAGGCCACCCGGCCGTCCGGCAGATAGAGGCAGACCGTCATCTCGGCGTAGTGCTCATTGGGGCGGTTGCCGATCCGGAACCAGCCTCCGGCCTTCCGGGCCGGGTCGAACACGTTGAAGTACATGCTTTCGTTGTAGTTCTTGAAGGTTCCCGGATCGTGCGGGAACTCGTCCTGCGGCTCCAGGCGGGTCTTGTAGCCGGCGGCGGCCCTGGCCATGCGCTGTCCTCCCTTAATCCTTGGGAGGCACTACACCACCTGCGAACGGACTCTCCAAGGCCTGAAAAAGGACGCCCGGCCGAAGCCGGGCGCAAGGTGGTGGTGGTGATGGGATGTCTTCGAAGAAGACGAGGGCAGGCTCACCCGGTATGGTTAATCCCGCATTAAAGCCCGGCCTGCAGAAAGGGTCCATGAGGATCCACTTCACCGGAATCGCCGGGGCGGGCATGGCCGCCGTCGCCCAGATGATGCAGGACGCCGGCCATGAGGTGTCCGGTTCGGACCAGGACGTCTTCCCGCCCATGTCCACCTTCGTCGAGGGGCTGGGCCTGCCCGTCTCCTGGCGGCTGGACGCCGCCAATCTTCCGCGGGACCTGGACGTCCTCGTCCAGGGGGCCAGCGCCAAGCTGGGGGGCGATGACAATGTCGAGGCCGCCGAGGCGCGGCGTCGCGGCGTGCGCGTCACCACCTTCCCCGAACTGGTCGGAGACCTCACCCGGGACCGGATCAACACCGTGGTGGCCGGATCGTTCGGCAAGTCCACCTGCGCGGCCCTGGCGGCCCATGTCCTGAGGTCCTGTGGCGTAGACGCTGGCTGGCTGGTGGGCGCCATCTCGCCCTCCCTTCCGGCGACGGGCCGCTGGGGCGGCTCGCGGGAAATGATCCTGGAGGGCGACGAGTACATCGTCGGGCCCAACGACCGGCGCTCCAAGTTCGATCTCTACCATCCGCAGCGGCTGCTCCTCACCTCCCTGGTCCACGACCACGTCAATGTCTTCCCGACCTTCGCCGAGTACGAGGCGCCCTTCCTGCGGCTCCTGGAGGGGTTGCCGGAGAGCGGGCTGGCGGTGCTGCGGGATCACCCGGCCGTGCGGTCCGCGGCGGCCCGGACCCGGGCGCGGATCGTCTGGTATGGAGGCGGGGAGGGCGGCTGGCGGGCGCAGGCCGAGGTCTTCGGCGAGGTCAGCCGTTTCATCCTGGTCGCTCCGGACGGGACGCGCACGGCCATGACGACGGGCCTCCTGGGCGCCCACAACATCGAGAATATTGTCGGCGTCTCGGCCCTGCTGCTCGAGGCCGGCCTGGTGGACCGCAAGGGCCTGGTCCGCGCCGTCGCCAGCTTCGAGGGCATCCGCCGGCGCCTGGACCGGCTGACCCGGACCTCGCGCATTCCGGTGATCGAGGGCTTCGGGTCCTCCTGGGAGAAGGCCCGCTCGGCCATGGACGCCCTCAGGCTCCACTTCCCGGACCGGAAGCTCGTCGTGGTCTTCGAGCCGCACACCTTTTCCTGGCGCTCCCGGGACGCCCTGCCCTGGTACGACACGGTCTTTGAAGGGGCGGACAGGGTGCTGATCCTGCCGCCGCCAGGCCACGGCGCCGAAAGCCATCACCAATCGACCTTGGCCGAGATCGTCGAGAGGACCCGGGCGGCCGGCGTGGACGCCCGCCCTGCGATGGACGCCGCCGAAGCCCAGGACGCCCTTTCCACCCTGTCCGGCGACGAGGTGGTCCTGCTCCTGTCCTCCGGCCCCCTGGCCGGCCTGCCCGAGAGCCTGCCGCCGATGTTCGACCGGCTTTACGGGACCTGATCCCGGCCGCCTTTGACCCCCTCACCCGCCTCCGGCGGGAGCTCCCCCTTGGGGGAGCAACTGGGCGCTGTAATTCCTCCCCCCAGGGGGAGGTGGACCGCGAAGCGCGTCGGAGGGGGTCAGCTGAGGGGCCGTAGACCCCCTCAGTCAGCTTTGCTGACAGCTCCCCCTTGGAGGAGCAATTTTGCTCAGCCATTCCTCCCCCCAAGGGGGAGGTGGCGCGCGAAGCGCGTCGGAGGGGGTCAACGGCCTCGCCGCCTTCCCCCTCTAGCCCCTGCACCCAGCCTAGCGCTGATTGCGGTAGTCGACGTCGTCCCAGGTCAGGTCGGCGAATTCCTTCCGGCGCGGGCCCAAATAGCCGAACAGGAAGGCCGCTACCTTGCGCATCTGGATCTCTTCCGAGCCCTCGGTGATCCGGTAACGGCGGTGGTGCCGGTAGATGTGCTCGAAGGGCTTGTGCCGCGAATAGCCGATGCCGCCGTGCACCTGCATGGCCCGGTCGGCCGCCTCGCAGACCAGTCGATTGCCCCAGTAGTTGCACATGGAGACCTTGTCCGAGAGCTCGCGCTCCACGGCCTTGTGCTCCATCTGGTCCATCTGCCAGGCGGTCTTGCGGATCAGCAGGCGCAGCATCTCGGCCTGGGTCGCCAGCTCCACCAGGGGCCACTGGATGGCCTGGTTGTCGGACAGGGGCTTGCCGAAGGGCTTGCGCATCCGGGCGTACTTGACGCTCTCCTCGATGCAGTAGACCGCCGCGCCGAGCGAGGACGCGGCCTGACGGATGCGGTTCTGGTGCACGAAGCTCTGGCCGAGGCCCAGGCCGCGGTCGATCACCCCCCAGTAACTGTCCTCGGGGATCCAGACATTGGTGAAGCTGACCCGCGGGTGGTCGGTGGGCATGTTGAAGGTCCAGAGGTACTCCTCGACCTTCACGCCGGGCGCGTCCGCGGGGACGATGAAGCAGGTGATTCCGGTGGCGTCGCCGTCATTGCCGCTGGTGCGGGCGAAGACCATGCAGTGGGTGGCCACGTGCATGCCGGTGGACCACATCTTCTCGCCATTGATCAGCCAGCCCGGCTTGCCGTTCTTCTCCTGGGGAACCGCCCGGGTCTCCATGTGGGTGGCGTCCGATCCGTGCAGGGGCTCGGTCAGGCCGAAGATGGTGCGCATCTTCCCGTTCAGCAGGAGGTCGGCGTAGGTCTCGTACTGGGCGTTGGTGGCGAACTCCTTGAACATCAGGATGAAGGGGTTGTTCCCGACGATCGAGTGCTCGTTCTGGAGGTCGTTGTGCAGGCCCAGGCCCTTGGCGGCCAGGTGCTCGCGGATCACGGCCATCGCCAGGTTGGTGCCGCCCTTGCCGCCCATTTCCGTCGGCCAGGCGAAGCGCAGGTGGCCGGCCTCGTCGGCCAGCTTGCGGGCCTGGCCCAGCAGGTCCTCCCAATCGTGGTGGGGCAGGCCGCCGCGGTCCCAGTCGGTCCGCGCCCATTCCCGGCGGTGGTCGAAGAAACGGATATTGTCGTCCTTGCGCTCGAGCGGCTTGATCACGCGCTCGATGAACTCATCGAGTTCCCCAAGGTAAGCAACGAGTTCGGGGGGCAGATTGAAGTCCATGACGTTTCCCTTCGGTCAGCCGGTCTTGCGCCGTTTCGATTGATGTTCTCGATTTACAAGCCCACCCTCAGGCGGGCAGATCGTCAAGCCCGCAACTGTCCTGAGGCGCCCCTACGTCATGGAAGTCGATATTCCCGCCGCCCTCAACGCCCTGGCGCCAAAGCTGGGGGGAACCGCCGTCGAGAAGGCCCAGAGGCTGACCGGCGGGGCCAGCATGGAGACCTGGGCCTTCACCCTGGTCGGGGGTGGCGAGCCCCGCCCGCTGATCCTGCGCCGTCGGTCGGTCCCGATGGACCCCGAGACCTCCCGCTCCGCGACCATGGCGGCGGAAGCGGCCCTGATCCGTGCGGCGGAGCACGCCGGCGCCCCTGTCGCCCCGCTGGTCCGGCTCTGCCAGCCTGAGGACGACCTGGGCGAAGGTCACATCACCGGCTTCGTCGCCGGGGAGACCCTGGGCCGCAAGATCGTTGCGGACCCGAAGTTCGACACGGTGCGACCGCACCTGGCCCGCCAGTGCGGCCAGATCCTGGCCCGCATCCACACCATCCCCGCCGGCGCAGCGCCCCTGGCCACCGCCGACGCCCAGGGCGAGCTGGACCGCTACGAGGCC
This sequence comes from Phenylobacterium sp., assembly GCA_020402585.1. Classification (GTDB taxonomy): domain Bacteria; phylum Pseudomonadota; class Alphaproteobacteria; order Caulobacterales; family Caulobacteraceae; genus Phenylobacterium. The sequence goes on from JADBZH010000022.1 coordinate 4,850, forward strand.
ATCTATCGCTCGTCGGGAGCCGAGCGACCGATCCTCGAAATGGCGATCCAGCACATGCGGCGGAACCTGCCGCCGCCCCTGCCCAACGTCGTGCTGCATGGCGACTTCCGGAACGGCAACATGATGTTCGACCCCGACAGGGGGGTGGCCGCAGTGCTCGACTGGGAGCTGGCCCATGTGGGCGACCCGGCGGAGGACCTGGGCTGGCTGTGCGTGAACTCCTGGCGGTTCGGCCGGGCGGACCGGCCCGTCGGGGGCTTTGGCGAGTACCAGGACCTGCTGGAAGGCTACATCGAGGCCGGGGGTGTCGAGATCCCCTTGTCGCGGGTCCTGTTCTGGCAGGCCCTGGGGTCCCTGAAGTGGGGGATCATGTGCCTGATGATGTATTCCAGCTATGCGACGGGGGCGACAAACTCGGTGGAGCGTCCGATGATCGGGCGCCGGGTCTCCGAGACCGAGATCGACCTGGTGAACCTTCTGGAGGCGGGCCTGTGATCGAGCATCCCCGGGCGGACGAACTCATCGAGGCGGTGGCGGGCTGGGTGGAGTCCATCCGCCCCCAGCTGAACCCCCGCGACGCCTTCCTCTCGCGGGTGGCCGTCAACGCCCTGAACGCCGTCAAGCGCGAGCTGGTCCAGGGACCGGCCGCCGAGGCCGCCGCCGTGGCGCGGCTCTCCGCCCTGCTGGGCGTGGAGGGCGACCTCAAGACCCTGAACGCCGAGCTTTGCGAGCGCCTTCGCCAGGGGGAGATGGACGTGTCGACCCCCGGCCTCCTGGCCGCCCTCAAGGCCGGGATCGAAGACCAGATCGCCATCGACCAGCCGTCCTACGTGTCGGTGAAGGTCCGCTGAAACCCGAATTCCAGGAGGAAACCATGGCCACCACACAAGAGCGGACCGATGAGGTCCTCTACGAGGTCTCCGAGGGCATCGCGACCCTCACCCTCAATCGGCCCGACCGGCTGAACACCATCTCCGGCCCCATGCTGAACCAGCTCACGGCCCTGCTGGTGCAGGCGAATGAGGACCCCGAGGTCCGCGTCGTGATCCTGACAGGGGCCGGGAAGCACTTCTGCGCGGGCCTGGACCTGGTCAGCGCCACCCAGGGGTCCGGGATCGGGTCCGACACATCGGGCCAGAACGTCTCGGTCAACCTGGACCTGCGGAACACCCCGCCGACCGTCCTGTTCGCCATGGACAAGCCGACCATCTGCGCCCTGAACGGCTCTGCCGCCGGCTATGGCATGGACACCGCCATGGGCTGCGACATCCGCATCATGGCCCAGAGCGCCAAGATGGCCGCCGCCTTCGTGCGCCGGGGCATCGTGCCGGAGTCCGGCGGCACCTGGTTCCTGCCGCGCCTGCTGGGCTGGGCCCGCGCCGCCGAGCTGATCTTCACCGGCCGCACCCTCTCCGCCGAGGAATCCCTCGAACTGGGCCTGACCAACGCCGTGGTCCCGGACGCGGAGATCCATACCACCGCCCGCGCCATGGCCCGGGAGATCGCCGACAATGCGCCCCTGGCCGTCCAGTCGGCCAAGCGCCTCATGCGGATGGGCCTCAACGAGACGTTCAATGACCACGTGCACCACGTCTACCTGCAGTTCCTGCAGCTGATGCGCACCCGCGACTTCCGCGAGGGCATGGTCTCCTTCCTCGAAAAGCGCCCGGCCGAGTTCACCGGCCGGTAGGTCCGACCTCTGCCAGCAGGGACCGACAGGGGCGCCAACTGCTCCCCCAAATGGGGAGCTCCGACCGAAGGTCGGTGAGGGGGTCTGCGGGGGCGCTGTTGACCCCCTCCGCCGCGCTGCGCGCGCCACCTCCCCCTTGGGGGAGGAATTACAGAGCCCAATGCTCCCCCAAGGGGGAGCTCCGACCGAAGGTCGGTGAGGGGGTCAGCTGAGCCGCCGTTGACCCCCTCCGGCCCGCTTCGCGGTCCACCTCCCCCTGGGGGGAGGAATTAGGGCGCCGTGAATTCTCACCGGTAGAGCTCCCGGTGTAGCCGCGTAGTGGAGCTGGGGCGGAACCCGGAATGTCGATCGAAGCTGGACCTAGCGGCGCCTGTTCTTGCCCAGTTCGTCCGGACAGCCCCGGGCGAGCAGGTCGGGAACCGGCCCCTCCACCCTGTAGAGCGGATAGCGATCGACCCGGCTGGTCGGCACGCCCCGGATAAGCTCGCCCATGGGGGTGACCCTGCCGAAGCAGGCCTGAAGGTCGGGCAGGGACAGGCGCCGGCTCTTGTCGAGGACCAGGCCGGGGCGGTCGACGGGCGCCAGGGGGGCGTCTGGCCAGCGTTCGCGCTCGATCAGGTGGACCAGGGGCGCCCTGACCTGACCGGTGGCGGCCAGCTGCGAAAGCGCGCCGTAATGCGCCACGCCGACCCATTCGGCGCCGGCCGAGACCCGGGCCGCCTCGACCTGGCGGGCGAAGTCCGGCCAGCCTCGGATCGGCAGGAGGGGATCGGTCCGGGAGTTGATCGGGGGGCCCTGCAGTCCCGCCCAGGCCAGCACCCCGACCATCGAGACGGCGCCCAGGCCGAGCCCCCCGGCCAGGAGTCGGGGGCGGCGACCGCGGGGTCGGTCCGCCACTGCACCCGCCGCCGCCAGGGCGAAGGCCGCAAAGACCGTTGCGGGCCAGTGCGCCTGCACCCGGTCATGCAGGCTGTGCAGGGCCAGGTAGAGGCAGAAGGGCAGGGCGGCCAGGAGGGGCAGGGAAAGGTCCATGCCCCCCACCCGACCCCGGTTGCGGACCGTGGCCCACACTCCCAGGCCCGCCAGGACCGCGAGGATCGGGTTGAGCAGGACGAACTGGGTGGTCAGGAACTCACCCAGGTAGGCGGGCCTGAACTGCGAGGGCTCGACCCGTCCGAACTGTTTCTCGAAGGTCAGCCAGCCATGGGTGGCGTTCCAGGCGAGGTTGGTGGCGAAGATCGCCCCCGCCGGGACGATGGCCGTCCAGGGCCAGGGGGTGAGCAGTCTGCGCCGCCCCTCGGCGGAGCTCGCCAGCCAAAGGACGATCCCGGGGGCGAGGAAGAGGGCGGAGTACTTGGAGATGCAGGCCAGTCCCGCCAGGGCCCCGGCCAGCAGCCATAGGCGCGGGCTTCCCCCGGCGACGATCCGGCCCAGCACCGCCAGGGTGGCGGCCCAGAAGAAGATGGCGGGGGCGTCGGGCGTGGCGATGAGGCCGCCGGCGCCGATGGTCAGCATGGCGTTGTAGACCAAGGCCGCGATCAGGCCCGTCCGGGCGCTTCCCCCGAGGCGTCGGGCGAGATCTGCGGTCAGCCAGGTGGTGGCCGCCGCCCCCAGGACAGGCAGCAGGCGAACGCCGAGGGGGGTGTCGCCGGCCAGAAAGGCTCCCAGCCGGATCCACCAGGCGATCATCGGCGGGTGGTCGTAATAGCCCAGGTGCAGGTTCTGGGACCAGAGCCGGTAATAGGCCTCGTCCTCGGTCAGGGGGATCACGGCCGCCGCCCACAGCCGCAGCGCGGTCAGCGCCAGGATCAGCAGCCAGAGGACCCGGACGGCGTCCAGCCTCACCAGACCGCCTTCGAGGTCGTCACATAGTTCCAGGCGGCGGCGACGACGGCGCCGGCCAGCCCCGCCACCCACCAGGCCGGGCCGCGTTCAAAGACAACGGTCGCAACCGCGACATTGGCCGCCAGCGGCACGCTGCAGAGCACGCAGAACTTGATGTAGCCCGAAATCAGCTTCAGCCCCCTCAGGCGCCGGTCGCGGTAGGTCACGGCGTTGTTGATCAGGTAGTTCGAGGTCATGGCCCCGATCGCCGCCAGGGTCTGGGCCCAGGAGAAGCCGATATCCAGCAGGCTTCGCAGGATGGCGAGGTGCACCACCACGCCGCTGGCGCCGACCATGGCGAACATCAGGAACCGCGGCGAGATGACATCCTTGCTGAGCTTGGCGACCAGCAGGCCCAGGTACTGGACGACCACCCCGTTATCGAGCTTGGAGTCCCCGGCCTCCCGGGCCCGGAAGGTGTAGGGCAGCTCGACGATCTTCAGGGGCCGGTCCTGCGAAGCGACGATGTCGAACAGGACCTTGAAGCCCGAGGTCGAGAGGCGCGGGGCGACGACCTCCACGGCCGAGCGCCGGACCATGAAGAAGCCGCTCATGGGGTCGCTCAGGTCGGCCTTCAGGACCTGGCGGCCCAGCCAGTTGGCCAGCCGGCTCCCGGCTTCGCGGCGCGCGCCGAGGGCGGAAGCGTCAGCGTCCGGCCCGCCGCAATAGCGGCTGCCGACAGCCAGGTCCGCCCCGCCTGTGCGCAGGGCGTCCAGCATGGCTGGCAGCAGGGTCTCGTCATGCTGGAGGTCGCCGTCCATCACCGCCACGAAGGGGGCGGCGCTGGCCATGATCCCCTCGATCACGGCGCCTGCCAGTCCCCGGCGGCCGACCCGGTGCAGGCACTGCACCCGCGGATCCACGGCCGCCACCGCCTTGACCTCGGCGGCGGTCCCGTCCGGGGAGTCATCGTCCACGAAGATGACCTGCCAGCGGGTCTGGCCCAGGGTCGCCTCGACAAGGCGGATCAGCTTGCGGACATTCGCCCGCTCATTGAAGGTTGGAACGACGACCGTCAGCTCCAGGGCGGCGGCGGAGGATGCGGCTGGCGCGGTCGGGTCGGAATCAGGCAATCGACACCCCATGTCTGGGCGTGGTTTACAGCCGGTGACCCGGCAAGGCCAGCCAGCGGCCGGTCGAAGGAAGGGATGCGGCATGATGATGCGAATGGGGATGGCGCTGGCCGCCGGGCTTTCGGCCCTCGCCCTTGCGGCGCCCGTCGCCGCCGACAGCGTCGGGCGTCCGCGTCCTGGCTATTGGGAGCTGACCAACGTCTTCACCGTGGTCATCACCCAGAAGAAGGTTGAGCAGCGCTGCCTGGTGGCTTCCGAGATCAACAAGTTCATGACCTCGCCCTCCAACCGGCACTATGCCTGCACCTATCCCTCCCGTGCGGTGGGAGATGGCAAGATCCTTCTCAAGGGCAGCTGCAGCACTAAGGAGGGCCAGGTTGCGGACGTCACCGCCAGCGGCGGCTATTCGCCCGACACCTTCCGCCTCAAGCTCGCCCTCTCGACGCGGATCGCCGGCATCCCCCTGGCCGGGACCGCCACCACCACCGCCCGGCGCCTGGGTGACGCCTGTCCGCCCGCCGCAGCCCGTTCGGACGAGGCCAAGCGGGTCCTGAAGGGCGGGGATACCCCGCCACAGAGCTGATTTCTGAAAGGCCGGCCTGTCCGGCGCACCATCGAAGGGATAGTCTGGCCCCATGTCCGAGGTTGAAGCCCGTCTCGCCGCCGCCGGTATCGTCCTTCCGGTCCCTGTCGCGCCCGTCGCCAACTATGTTCCCTTTGTCCGGAGCGGGGACCTGGTCCACATTTCCGGCCAGGTGTCGGTCGATGCCGCGGGGGGCGTGAAGGGGGTTGTCGGGGTCGACGTCGATCTGGAGGCCGCCCAGGCCGCCGCCCGTCTCTGTGGGATCAACCTGATCGCCCAGATCAGGGCCGCCTGCGAGGGCGACCTCGACCGCCTGGTGCGGGTGGTCAAGCTGGGCGGCTTCGTCCAGGCGGGACCGGACTTCTTCGACATTCCCAAGGTGGTGAACGGCGCCTCGGACGTCATGGTCCTGGCCTTCGGCGACGCCGGCCGTCACGCGCGCTCGGCCGTGGGGGTCTATCGCCTGCCGCTGAACTTCGCGGTGGAGGTCGACGCCGTGGTGGAAATCCGATGAAGGCCCAGTTCGGAGAGGCCTGGGATCTTCTCTTCAGTCCCGCCATCGCCCATCGCGGCCTCTGGAGCCCAGACGGTCCTCCGGAAAACTCCCTCGGCGCCTTCCAGGCGGCCTGCCAGGCGGGCTACGGGATTGAGCTGGACGTCCACATCACCGCCGACGGCGAGGCCGTGGTCTTCCACGACAACACTCTGAAGCGGATGACGGGCCGGGAGGGACGGGTCCGTGACCACACCGCCGCCGACCTGGCGCAGATGTCCCTGAAGGGCACGGAAGAGACCATCCCCACCCTTCTGGAAGCCCTGGCGGTGATCGGTCACAGGGCCATGGTGCATGTCGAGCTCAAGACCCCTTTCGGAGGGGTCGGGCCGCTAGAGCAGAGGGTCCACGAGATACTCATGGACCACGCCGGCCCCACCTGCGTGATCGGCTTCAATCCCTACAGCCACGCCTGGTTCGCCGACCGTTTCCCGGGGGTGCTGCGGGGCCTGGACAGCTATCGCTGGAACGACGAGGCCACCCACATCTCGCCCGAGCAACGCAAGGCCTTCGCCCGGCTGGAGCATGTGCCCATCGCCCGACCGCACTTCCTGGCCATGAGCCTGGACACGGTGGCCAATCCTGAGGTCGCCGCCCATCGCAAGGCCGGCATGCCTGTGGTGGCCTGGACGGCGCGGACGCCCGAGCAGGCGGTGGACGCCCGGCCGCACTGCGACAACGTCATCTTCGAGGGCTTCCGGGCGTGAGTCTGAAGCCCGCGGTGCGCATCAGCCGCCGCATCGCCGAGATCGGCCGGGCGGAATGGGACGCCTGCGCCTTACGTGAAGATCAGCCTTTCAACCCCTTTATCTGCTTCGATTTTCTCGACTGCGTTGAAGAGGCGGGCTGCGCCGTGGAGACGCAAGGCTGGGGTCCCCAGCATCTGGCGGTGGAGGACGAGGACGGTCGGGTCGCCGCCGTCATGCCCCTCTACCTGAAGGGGCACAGCCAGGGGGAGTACATCTTCGACCACGCCTGGGCCGACGCCTATGAGCGAGCCGGCGGCCGGTACTATCCCAAGCTTCTGTCCGCAGCGCCCTTCACTCCCGCCACCGGCCCGCGCCTTCTGGTCCGGCCGGACGTGGACGCGGATGTCGGGCGCAAGGCCCTGCTGGGAGGCGCCCTGACCGTCTGCGAGCGCTACGGCGCCTCGGGTCTGCACGTGAATTTCCCGACCCGAGACGAGTGGTCATGGTTGGGCGAGGCGGGCATGGCCCTGCGCGAAGGCCAGCAGTACCACTGGCTCAACCGAGGCTACGCGACCTTTGAGGATTTCCTCTCCGACCTGTCCTCGGGCCGGCGCAAGACCATCCGGCGCGAGCGGCGAGACGCGGGTCAGGGGCTCGAGATCTTCTGCCTGACCGGCCCCGACCTGACCGAGGCGCACTGGGACGCCTTCTATCGGTTCTATGTCGACACCGGATCGAGGAAGTGGGGGCGGCCCTACCTGAACCGGCTCTTCTTCTCCCTGCTGGGCGAGCGAATGGCCGACCGGGTGCTCCTCATCATGGCGCGTCGGAACGGGCGCTGGATTGCCGGCGCCCTGAATCTGATCGGCGGCGACTGCCTGTTCGGACGCAACTGGGGCTGCATCGAGGACGTCCCCTTCCTGCACTTCGAGCTCTGCTACTATCAGGCCATCGAGTGGGCGATCGGCCGGGGCCTGGCCCGGGTTGAGGCCGGCGCCCAAGGGCAGCACAAGATCGCGCGGGGCTATCTCCCGGCGCCGGTCCACTCGGCCCACTTCATCGCCGATCCCGCTTTGCGCGGCCCGGTCGAGGACTACCTCCGGCGTGAGATGGCCGCCGTGGAGGAAGAGATGGAATGGCTCTCGGAAGCCTATTCACCCTTCCGCCAGTCGGGAGACGCCTGACTGCGGGCGTGCTATCCCGCAGGCACCAGCTAGGGGAGACCGCCATGAGCCTCGACGGCGCCTACGATCCGGGCAACATCTTCGCGAAGATCCTGAGGGGAGAGGCGCCCTGCGCCCGGGTGTTCGAGGATGAGCACGCCTTCGCCTTCATGGACGTCTTCCCGCAGAGCCGGGGCCACACCCTTGTGATTCCCAAGCACTCTGACGCCCGCAACCTGCTGGAAGAGGATCCGGCCCGGCTTGCGCCCGTGATCCTGGCCGTGCAGCGCGTGGCCCGGGCGGTGCGCGCCGCCCTGTCGCCGGATGGCCTGGTCGTGACCCAGTTCAACGGGGCGCCGGCAGGACAGACGGTCTATCACCTGCACTTCCACATCATTCCAAGGTGGGAGGGCGTAGCCCTGGGCCGCCACGCCGCGGGCGGCATGGCGAACCCGGATGAGCTGTCCGAACTCGCCCGTCAGATCGCCGCGAAGATCAGCTGACCCCCTCCGGCCCGCGGCGCGGTCCACCTCCCCCTGGGGGGAGGAATTAGGGTGGCAATTGCTCCCCCAAGGGGGAGCTCCGACCGAAGGTCGGTGAGGGGGTCTGTTGAGACGCCGTTGACCCCCTCCGGCCCGCTTCGCGGTCCACCTCCCCCTTGGGGGAGGAATTACCGACCCAATTGCTCCCC
>JADBZH010000023.1 GCA_020402585.1 Phenylobacterium sp.
CTGGTACATGTTCGCTACGCTGACTCCCGCCTCCGCGCTGATCTCGGCGGTGGTCGAGGCATGGAAACCCTTGCGGACGAAACACCGTTCGGCGCCCGCGAGGATCTGCTCTCTGCGGTTCGCTCTTGCCTCCGGGTTGGCGGGGCGGCCGAGGGAGGAGTTGGGGCGGGTTTGACGGCTCATGCGACTTAAATAAACGAGCACTTACTTAAGTCAAGTCGCCAGCCGCTCTTCGGCTCCCTGGCGCGCTCTGCGACCCAGGGGTTGGGTCCTCTGTCCACTGAATCCCGAGCCGAGAGGTGGGGAGAGGCTCCGCTTGACGGGGGCGAGTCGGGCACGTATACCCGCGCCTCCTGTTGGACCGGCTGTGCCTGAAGACCTTGTGTCGAATGGCAGACGCGGCTCGCGGAGCGGCCCTTTCCAAGGACATCCGTCCGAGGCGAGGGCGGAAGTGGGCGCAAGCGATTGCGCGGACTTCGTTTCGTTTTGCGGACTTTCGTGTGCGGTCGCCTCGCCGAGGCGGCTGGAGTTGGTCTTTGAAATGGTCAATGGCACGCGGACGGACCGCCGTCTGTAGGGGAAATTGAAGAGCGATATGGATCGTCAGAACATCCGCATCCGGCTCAAGGCCTTCGATCACCGCGTGCTGGACCATTCCACGCGCGAGATCGTCAACACGGCCAAGCGCACCGGCGCGACCGTCCGGGGGCCGATACCCCTGCCGACGCAAATCGAGAAATTCACGGTCAACCGCTCTCCGCACATCGACAAGAAGTCGCGCGAGCAGTTCGAAATCCGCACGCATAAGCGCGTGCTCGATATCGTCGATCCCACGCCCCAGACCGTCGATGCGCTGATGAAGCTCGACCTGTCCGCTGGCGTGGACGTCGAGATCAAGCTCTAGGGGGATCGGTCGATGCGTACCGGCGTGATCGCCAAGAAACTCGGCATGGCCCGCTTCTTCGATGAAGAGGGCGTCCACGTGCCTGTCACCGTGCTCAGCCTGGATGGCTGCGCCGTGACCGCCCACCGCACGGCGGAGCGCGACGGCTATGTCGCCCTCCAGCTGGGCGCAGGGCTCCGCAAGCCCAAGAACGTCACCAAGCCCCTGCGCGGTCATTTCGCCAAGGCTGAGGTCGAGCCCCGCCACAAGGTGGCCGAGTTCAGGGTGTCTCCCGAGAACCTTATCGAGGTCGGCGCTGAGCTGACCGCCGATCACTTTGTGGTCGGGCAGAAGGTGGACGTCACGGGCTCCACCATCGGCAAGGGCTTCGCCGGCGCCATGAAGCGCTGGAACTTCGGCGGCATGCGCGCCACGCACGGCGTGTCCGTCTCGCACCGCGCCCACGGCTCCACCGGTCAGCGCCAGGATCCCGGCAAGACCTTCCGGGGCAAGAAGATGGCCGGCCACCTGGGCCAGGAAACCGTCACCACGCTCGGCCTCACCGTCTGGCGCATCGATGCTGACCGCGGCCTGATCATGGTCAAGGGCTCGGTTCCCGGTTCCGAAGGGTCCTGGGTCCGCATTCGTGACGCCGTGAAGTCTCCGCCGAGCGGCGCTCCGACGCCGGGCGCCTTCCGCAAGGCCGGCCAGGCTGCGGCTTCCGCCGCTGACGCCGCGCCCGCCGAAGAGGCTCCGCAAGCCGAGGGTCAGGAATAATGAAACTCGACGTCATCAAGCTCGACGGCGGGAAGGGCGGTTCGATTGAACTGTCCGACGCCATCTTCGGGATCGAGGAGATCCGCGGGGATATCTTGCAGCGGGTCGTGACCTGGCAGTTGGCCAAGCGCCGCGCCGGGACTCACAAGATCCAGGTCCGGAACGAGGTCTCCCGGACCAGCAAGAAGATGTACAAGCAGAAGGGCACCGGCGGCGCCCGTCACGGTTCGCGCCGTGCGGCCCAATTCGTCGGCGGCGCGAAGGCCCACGGGCCGGTGGTGCGCAGCCACGCCTTTGACCTGCCCAAGAAGGTCCGGGCCCTGGCCCTGCGTCACGCCCTGTCGTCCAAGGCCCGCTCCGGCGACCTCATGGTGGTCGACAGTCTGGCGCTGCCGGAAGCCAAGACGGCGGCGCTCCGCACGACGCTGGGTAAGATCGGCCTGGTCAACGCCCTGGTGATCGCTGGCCCCGAGGTCGACGGCAACTTCCGCCTGGCCGCCCGCAACATCCCGAATGTGGACGTGCTGCCGAACGCCGGCCTCAACGTCTACGACGTGCTGCGTCGCCGGACCCTCGTCCTGACTAAGGACGCAGTCGAAGCGATCAACGCCCGCTTCGCCGAGAAGGAGGCCGCCTGATGGCCACGCCCTCCGCCCGTCACTACGACACCATCCTGTCTCCGGTGATCACCGAGAAGGCGACCCTGCTCTCGGAGCAGAACAAGGTCGTCTTCCGCGTCGCCGGCGACGCCACAAAGGACGAGATCGCAGCCGCCGTCGAAGCGCTGTTCAAAGTCTCGGTGACCAAGGTCAACACCCTCAATGTGAAGGGCAAGACCAAGCGTTTCCGGGGCCGCGAGGGTCGTCGCTCCGACGTCAAGAAGGCTGTCGTGACCTTGGCCGAAGGCCAGTCCATCGACATCACCACGGGGCTCTGAACCGATGGCTCTGAAGCAGTACAATCCGACGTCTCCCGGTCGCCGCACCCTGGTGCTGATCGACCGGTCCGAGCTCCACAAGGGCCGCCCTGAGAAGTCTCTCGTCGAGGGTCTGACCAAGACCGGCGGGCGGGGTGGCGGCGGCCGCATTGCGGTGCGCTTCCGTGGCGGCGGCGCCAAGCGTCTTTATCGCAAGGTGGACTTCAAGCGCCGCAAGTTCGACGTCGTCGGCACGGTCGAGCGGATCGAGTATGATCCGAACCGTACCGCCTTCATCGCCCTGATCCGCTATGCGGACGGAGAGGCGGCCTACATCCTGGCTCCGCAGCGCCTCAAGGCCGGCGACCAGGTGATCGCCGCTGAGCGCGCGGACGTGAAGCCCGGCAACGCCATGCCCCTGCGGGCGATGCCCATTGGCTCGATCATCCACAACATCGAGCTGAAGCCCCTCAAGGGCGGTCAGATCGCCCGCTCGGCCGGGGCTTATGCCCAGCTGGTCGGTCGTGACACCGGCTATGCCCAGATCCGCCTGAACTCCGGCGAGCTGCGCATGGTTCCGGATGGCTGCATGGCTACGGTGGGCGCCGTGTCGAATCCTGACCACATGAACGAGGTCCTGGGCAAGGCTGGCCGCTCGCGGCACAAGGGGCGTCGTCCCCACGTTCGCGGCGTCGCCATGAACCCGGTCGACCACCCGCACGGCGGCGGCGAAGGCCGCACCTCTGGCGGCCGGCATCCGGTCACGCCCTGGGGCAAGCCGACCAAGGGGTCGCGCACCCGCACCAACAAGGCGACGGACAAGTTCATCATCCGCTCGCGTCACGCCCGGAAGGCTCGCTGATCCATGACCCGTTCCGTCTGGAAAGGACCGTTTGTCGACGGTTACCTGCTCAAGAAGGCGGAGGCCGCGCAGGTCTCTGGCCGCAAGGACGTCATCAAGACCTGGTCGCGCCGTTCGACCATCATGCCGCAGTTCGTCGGCCTGACTTTCGGCGTCCATAACGGCCAGAAGCATGTGCCCGTCCTCGTCTCCGAGGACATGGTCGGCATGAAGCTCGGCGAGTTCGCCCCCACCCGGTATTTCCCGGGTCATGCGGCGGACAAGAAGGCCAAGAGGAAGTAGGCATGTCCAAGCCGTCCAATCCCCGCCGCCTGAAGCCGGCTGAGGCCATGGCCAAGGCCACGACCTTGAGGGTCAGCCCCCGCAAGCTGAACCTGGTGGCTCAGTCCATTCGTGGCCTGAAAGTCCAGCGGGCTCTCAACGAGCTGGAGTTCAGCCACAAGCGGATCGCCCGCGATGTCCGTAAGGCGCTCTACTCGGCCATCTCCAACGCCGAGAACAACCACAACCTCGACATCGACTCCCTCGTCGTCGCTGAGGCCTATGTGGGCAAGAACCTGGTGATGAAGCGTTTCGCGGCCCGCGCCCGCGGCCGTGCATCCCGTATCCAGAAGCCTTTCAGCGAGATCACCATCGTGGTCCGCGAACTCGGTGAGGCCGCCTGATGGGTCAGAAAGTCAATCCTGTCGGGCTTCGCCTCGGCGTCAACCGCACCTGGGACAGCCGCTGGTTCGCCGATGGCGCGGACTATGGGCGCCTGCTGCACGAGGACCTGAAGGTCCGGGCGGAGCTCAAGAAGCGTCTCTATCAGGCGGGCGTCAGCCGGATCATCATCGAACGGCCGCACAAGAAGTGCCGGATCACCATCTATGCCGCACGCCCTGGCGTGATCATCGGCAAGAAGGGCGCCGACATCGAGAAGCTGCGCAAGGATGTGGCCGCGATCACCGGCGGCGAGGTTCACCTCAACATCGTCGAGATCCGCAAGCCTGAGGCCGACGCGCAACTGATCGCCGAGAACATCACCTCGCAGCTTGAGCGCCGGATCGCCTTCCGCCGCGCCATGAAGCGCTCGATGCAGTCGGCCATGCGTCTGGGCGCAAAGGGCATCCGCATCAACGTCTCCGGGCGCCTTGGCGGGGCCGAGATCGCCCGTATGGAATGGTACAAGGAAGGCCGCGTGCCGCTGCACACCCTCCGTGCTGACATGGACTTCGGTTTCGCCGAGGCGAAGACGACCTACGGCATCATCGGTGTGAAGGTGTGGGTCTTCAAGGGCGAGGTCCTGGAGCACGATCCCATGGCCATGGACAAGCGCCTAGCCTCAGAGTCCGGCCCGGCCGGCGAGGGTGGCGGCCGCGAACGTTCCGGCGATCGTCCGGACCGGGGGCCGCGCCGCGACCGCCGCGAGACCGCGGGAGCCTAAGAGACAGCCATGCTTTCCCCGAAGAAGACAAAGTACCGCAAGCAGTTCAAGGGCAAGATCCATGGGACGGCCAAGGGCGGCTTCACGCTGAACTTCGGCTCCTATGGCCTGAAGTCGGTCGAACCTGAGCGGATCACCGCCCGGCAGATCGAGGCGGCCCGTCGGGCGATCACCCGCCAGATGAAGCGCCAGGGCCGGGTCTGGATCCGGATCTTCCCGGACGTTCCGGTGACCGACAAGCCGGCCGAAGTGCGGATGGGTAAGGGCAAGGGCTCGGTGGAATACTGGGCCGCCCGGGTTCATCCCGGCCGGATCATGTTCGAGATCGACGGGGTTCCGGACGACATCGCCCGTGAGGCGCTGCGTCTCGGCGCCGCCAAGCTGCCGGTGAAGACCCGCATCGTCACCCGCATCGACGCCGTCGCGGAGCACGCGTGATGAAGACTGAAGACCTTAGGATCATGACCCCCGACCAGCTCGCCGAGAGCCTGCTGAACCTGAAGAAGGAGCAGTTCAACCTGCGCTTCCAGGCGGCCACAGGTCAGGTCGAGAAGACCCATCGCGCCGGCGAGATCCGCAAGGATATCGCCCGGATCAAGACCGTCCTGCGCAGCCGCCAGGCCACGGCCTAGGGAGTACGAACATGCCGAAACGCATTCTTGAAGGCGTCGTGGTCTCCGACAAGGGCGACAAGACGGTGGTGGTGAAGGTCGAGCGGACCTTCCTGCACCCGGTACTCAAGAAGCCTGTCCGCCGGTCCAAGAAGTACCACGCCCACGACGAGGCCAACACCTATCAGGCGGGCGAGATCGCCCGCATCATCGAGTGCGCTCCGCGCTCCAAGACCAAGACCTGGGAAGTCCTGCCTAAGGCAGCCGCTTCGCAGGCGTCCTGAGGGAGGCTGATCCATGATCCAGATGCAGACCAACCTCGACGTGGCTGACAATTCCGGCGCCCGCCGTGTCATGTGCATCAAGGTCCTTGGCGGCGCTGGCCGTCGTTACGCCGGCGTGGGCGACAAGATCGTCGTGTCGGTGAAGGAAGCCATCCCGCGTGGTCGCGTGAAGAAGGGCGATGTGCTTCAGGCTATCGTTGTCCGGACCTCGCAGGCCATCAAGCGGAAGGACGGGTCGTTGATCCGCTTCGACCGCAACGCCGCGGTGATCGTTAACAAGCAGAGCGAGCCGATCGGCACCCGTATCTTCGGGCCGGTTCCGCGTGAACTTCGCGCGAAGAACCACATGAAGATCATCTCCCTCGCTCCCGAGGTGCTGTAATGGCCGCTAAGATCAAGAAGGGGGACCGCGTCGTGGTCCTGACCGGCAAGGACAAGGGCCGCCAGGGCTCAGTCCTGAAGGTCATGCCGAAGGAGGAGCGCGTGCTCGTCCAGGGGATTAACATGATCCAGCGGCATACCCGCCCCACCCAGGCAGATCCTCAGGGTGGCATTCGCACCCGCGAGGCCGCCCTGCATGTCTCCAACGTCGCCATCGTCGACTCCCAGGGTAAGCCGACCCGCGTCGGTTTCCGGGTCGACGACGGCAAGAAGGTCCGTGTGGCCAAGACCACCGGCGAGGTCATCAATGGCTGAGCAAGCTTATGAGCCGCGGCTGAAGACCGAGTATCGCCAGCGCATCCGCGCGGCGATGAAGGAGAAGTTCGGCTACACCAACGAGATGCAGATCCCGCGTCTGGACAAGATCGTCCTGAACATGGGGATCGGAGAGGCCGTCGGTGACTCCAAGAAGGTGCAGGCCGCCATTGGCGACCTGACCCGGATCGCCGGCCAGAAGCCGGTTCCCACCAAGGCCCGCAACTCCATCGCCGGCTTCAAGCTGCGCGAAGGCATGGTGATTGGCGCCAAGGTCACCCTGCGCAAGGACCGCATGTACGAGTTCCTGGACCGTCTGGTCACCATCGCACTGCCGCGGGTGAAGGACTTCAGGGGCTTGAAGCCCACGTCTTTCGATGGTCGCGGCAACTACGCCATGGGTCTGAAGGAGCACATTGTGTTCCCGGAGATCAACTACGACCAGATCGATCAACTGTGGGGCATGGATATCATCGTCGCCACGACTGCGAAGACCGACGAGGAAGCGCGCCAGCTTCTTCGGGAATTCCAGTTCCCGTTCAACGCCTAAGGGACGGGAAGGAAAGGTAACATGGCCAAGAAGAGCGCCGTCAACCGTAACGAGAAGGTCAAGGTTCTCGTCCAGCGCTACGCCGCGCGCCGTGAGGCGCTCAAGGCGATCGCCAACGACGAGAGTCTGCCGCTTGAGGACCGCTTCGAGGCGCGTCTCAAGCTCGCAGAGCTTCCGCGCAGTTCGTCCAAGACCCGCATCCGCAACCGTTGCGAGGTCACGGGGCGTCCGCGCGCCTACTACCGCAAGCTGAAGATGAGCCGGATCGCCCTGCGCGAACTTGGTTCCCAGGGCCAGATTCCTGGTCTCGTGAAGGCGAGCTGGTGAGGAGGGTCCCATGGTGAACGACCCCGTCGGCGATATGATCGCCCGTATCAAGAACGCCGCGACCCGTGGACGTTCGAAGGTCTCCTGCCCGGCCTCGAAGATGCGCGCCCGCGTGCTCGACGTGCTGGCCGAGGAGGGCTACATCCGCGGCTATCAGCTCGTGGAAAAGCCTGGCGCCTTCCCCGAGTTCGAGATCGAGCTGAAGTACTTCGACGGCCGCCCTGTGATCGTCGAGATCCGGCGGATCTCGAAGCCTGGTCGCCGGGTCTACTCGTCGATCGCAGACCTGAAGCCGATCAAGAACGGCCTGGGCATCTCGGTCCTGTCGACGCCCAAGGGCGTCATGTCCGACGCGGCGGCGCGTGACGCCAACGTGGGCGGCGAAGTCCTGCTGCGGGTGTACTGACATGTCCCGGATTGGAAAGAAGGCGGTTCCCACGCCCGCAGGCGTTACGGCGAGCATCGACGGTCAGACCCTGACGGTGAAGGGCCCGAAGGGTCAGTTGTCCTGGACGCTGCCGGAAGAGATCGAGCTTCGTCAGGAAGGTGCAGATCTCGTCGTGGCCAAGCGCGTGGAGTCCACCCGCGCCCAGGCCATGTGGGGCCTCTCGCGCACCCTGGTGAACAACATGGTCGTCGGCGTCTCCGCCGGCTACGAGCAGACGCTCGAGCTGGTCGGCGTGGGTTACCGGGCCCAGATGAAGGGCGAAGCCCTGAGCATGCAGCTCGGATTCAGCCACGAGGTTGATGTCCCGCCGCCCGAGGGGATCGCCTTCGCGGTTCCCAAACAGACCGAAATCAGGATCAGCGGCATCGACAAGCAGGCGGTCGGCGAGGTCGCCGCACGCATTCGTCGGATCCGCCCGCCGGAGCCCTACAAGGGCAAGGGTGTTCGCTATCTCGGCGAAAAGGTCCGTCGCAAGGAAGGCAAGAAGAAGTAGGCCATGGCTGTCTCCACCCGTGACTCCGCCATGCGGCGCGCCGAGCGCACCCGCATCCGGCTCCGCAAGCTGGCCAACGGCCGGCCGCGTCTCTCCGTGTTCCGTTCGTCCAAGAACATCTACGCCCAGGTCATCGATGACGAGAAGGGCGTGACGCTCGCCTCGGCTTCGACCCTCGAGGGCGACGCGCCCCAGAAGGGTTCCGATAAGGCCGCAGCGGCCCGGATCGGGGCTCTCGTGGCGCAGCGCGCTATCGAGAAGGGCGTGAAAGAGGTCGTCTTCGATCGGGGCGGCTACATCTATCACGGCCGGGTCAAGGCCCTGGCCGACGCCGCGCGTGAAGCCGGCCTGAACTTCTAGGGGTAACGTGATGGCTCGTGGCAACGAACAACGTGGCGAGGGCGGACAGCGCCGCGGACGGGACCGGGGCGCCCCCGCAGAGGAGCGCGCCGAATCCGACATCGTCGAGAAGCTGGTTCACATCAACCGCGTTGCGGCGACCGTGAAGGGGGGCCGCAGGTTCTCCTTCGCCGCCCTCATGGTGGTGGGTGACCAGAAGGGCCGGGTCGGATTCGGCCATGGCAAGGCCCGCGAAGTCCCGGAGGCCATTCGCAAGGCCACCGAGGAGGCCAAGAAGACGATGATCCGCGTGCCGCTTCGCGAGAGCCGCACCCTGCACCATGACGGCGCTGGCCGCTGGGGTGCGGGCAAGGTCATGGTCCGCTCCGCGCCTCCCGGCACCGGCGTCATTGCAGGCGGCCCGATGCGCGCCGTGCTTGAGACCCTCGGCGTCCAGGACGTCGTGGGCAAGTCGGTCGGATCGTCCAATCCCTACAACATGGTCCGTGCGACCTTCGAGGCGCTGAAGGCCCAGTCCTCTCCGCGCCAGATCGCCTCCAAGCGGGGCAAGAAGGTCGCCGAGGTCATTGGCCGCCGCGCTGACGGCGCCTCGGCCGTCGCCGACGGAGAATGAGCATGACCAAGGTCACCGTTCGTCAGATCGCCAGCCCCATCCGACGCAAGAAGGACCAGCGCGCGACCCTCGTCGGCCTGGGCCTCAACCGTATCGGGCGTGTCTCGACCCTCGACGACACGCCGTCGGTGCGCGGCATGATCGCCAAGGTCCACCACCTGGTCGAGGTGGTGTCCGCCTGACTTCCGGCGGGGCTCTGGTCCCGCCTTCGACCCCGTCAAAGCCGAGTCGGGCCTTTGCCCGGCGACAGATCTCAGGAGAGAGGCGCCCATGACCAAGCTCAATGAACTCGCCCCGCGCCCCGGTTCCGTGAAGGGCCGCATGCGCGTCGGCCGCGGCCCGGGCTCGGGTAAGGGCAAGACCGCCGGTCGCGGCGTGAAGGGCCAGAAGTCCCGCACAGGCGTGTCCATCGCCGGTTTCGAGGGCGGCCAGATGCCGCTGCACATGCGGATGCCGAAGCGCGGCTTCAACAATCCGTTCGCCCTGGAGTTCGCCGAGGTCAACCTCTGGCGCCTGGAACAGGCGGTGGCGGCTGGGAAGCTGGACGCCAAGGCTCCCGTGGATGCCGCGGCCCTGGTCGCAGCAGGCGTGATCCGTCGTCCGCTGGACGGGGTGAAGCTGCTGGGCAAGGGTGAACTCAAGGCCAAGCTCAACCTGACCGTCTACGCCGCTTCTGCCGCCGCCAAGGCGGCGGTGGAGAAGGCCGGCGGCTCCGTCACGACCACGGCCCCCGTCGATACCGGCGAGCCCAAGGGGAAGCTGCAGAAGAAGGTTCGCGCCTGATCCAGCGGTCGTGGACCGGCAAGGGCTGACAGTCCGCCGGCCACACCCTATCTTGGACCGGTCATCAGTGAGGGCGTCCCATGGCTTCGGCCGCTGAGCAGCTTGCCGCAAACATGAACTTCGGCGCCTTCCAGAAGGCGACCGAGCTTCACAAGCGGATCCTCTTCACTTTGATGGTGTTGGTGGTCTACCGGCTTGGGACCTATCTTCCCATTCCGGGGATCGACGCGGCGGCCTTCGCCGCCGCCTTCCAGGGACAGTCCCAGGGCATCCTGGGAATGTTCAATCTTTTCTCCGGCGGCGCCGTGGAACGGATGGCGGTTTTCGCCCTGAACGTCGGCCCCTACATTTCCGCCTCGATCATCGTCCAGCTCCTCGGCTCCGTTTATCCGCCGTGGGAGAAGCTGCGGAAGGAAGGCGGCGAGGCTGGTCGCAAGACCCTCAACCAGTACACCCGCTATCTGACGGTGGTCCTGGCGATCGTGCAGGCCGCGGCTATTGCGGCCAGCCTGCAGGCGACGCCTGGCCTGGTGGTGAACCCGGGCCCGTTCTTCTCGATATCGACCATCGTGACCCTCACCGGCGGCACCATGCTGCTGATGTGGATGGGCGAGCAGATCACCAGCCGGGGCGTCGGGAACGGCGTCTCGCTGATCATCTTCGCCGGGATCGTGGCGGGTCTGCCGACAGGCGTCATGCAGCTCCTGACGGTCATGCGAACCGGTCAGATCTCCAGCTTCGGCGGGGTCATGATCCTCGTGCTGGCCATCGCTGTTGTCTTCGCCATCGTCTTCATGGAGCGGTCCCAGCGGCGGATCCTGGTGCAGTATCCGAAGCGTCAGCAGGGGAACCGGATGTTCGGGGGCGAAAGCTCCTTCCTGCCCCTGAAGGTCAACACCGCCGGGGTCATTCCGCCGATCTTCGCCTCGTCCCTCCTTCTGCTGCCGGCGACCGCGATGGGCTTCCTGGCGACAGCAAACCTGCCTCAGTGGCTCCAATGGATGCCCGGGGCCGTCGCCCAGCTTCAGCACGGCCAGCCCGTGTTCATGATCTTCTACGGCGCGCTGATCGTCTTCTTCTGCTTTTTCTACACCTCGATCGTGTTCAATCCCGATGAGACGGCCGAGAACCTCCGCAAGTATGGAGGCTTCATCCCCGGCATTTCACCGGGCAAGCGTACGGCGACCTATCTGGATTATGTCCTCACTCGCCTGACCGTCATCGGCGCCGCCTACATCGCCCTCGTATGCCTTCTGCCTGAGGCCCTCATCGCGTTCTACAAGGCGCCCTTCTATCTCGGCGGGACGTCGATCCTGATCGTCGTGAGCGTCACCATGGACACGGTGACCCAAATCCAGTCTCATTTGCTTTCTCACCAGTATGAGGGGCTCATCCGGAAGTCGCGTCTCCGCGGCGGACGGGAGCGTTAGGCGGACAGACGCATTCAACGGCCCGGGACAGGGTCGGACGACGGGGAGCGGCGCACATGAACCTCATCCTTTTCGGGCCTCCTGCGGCGGGCAAGGGCACCCAGGCCAAGCGGCTCGTGGAGACCCGCAACATGGTGCAGCTGTCCACCGGCGATATGCTCCGCGCCGCCATCGCCTCTGGCTCCGAACTGGGCAAGAGGGTCGAGGGCGTGATGCAGCGCGGCGAGCTGGTGACGGATGAGATCGTTGTCGCCCTGATCGAGGAACGCCTGCCCGAGGCCGAGGCCGCGGGTGGGGCCATCTTCGACGGCTTTCCCCGCACCCTCGCCCAGGCCGAGGCGCTGGACGCCATGCTGAGGGGCAGGGGGGCCGCCATTGACCTGGTCCTCCGCCTCAGGGTCGATGACCAGGCCTTGACCGAGCGGATCGCCGGGCGTTTTGCAGAGTCCGGTCGGCCCGACGATAATCCCGAAAGCTTTAAGGTCCGTCTGAGCGCCTACAACGCCCAGACGGCCCCCCTGATTCCCTACTATGCGGACGCAGGGAAGCTTGTGGAGGTCGACGGTATGGGGTCGATCGAAACTGTGGCCGCCGCCATCGATGACGCTCTGGGGCGTGCCTGAAGGAAGACGTCCGGGGTCCGGCGCCTATGGGACGCTGGATCCTTCGGACCTGCTCCGAAGGAATCGGGGAGCATAGAAAAATGGCGCCCATGCCATTGACGAGAAGGGTTCTATTCCATACACGAGGCCCTTCCGCGAAACGCGCGAGGGACGTTCTGGCCTTTTGACCCGGTCAGGGCGACGCTCGCGCATCTTTGCGTGACTAGGAGAGCATCAGACGTGGCCCGTATAGCCGGCGTAAACATCCCCACGAACAAGCGCGTTGTGATCGCGCTTCAGTACATTCATGGCATCGGCCAGGCTAAGGCCGCCGAGATCGTGAGCAAGGTCGGAATCGAGGATTCCCGACGCGTCAATCAGTTGAGCGACGCCGAGGTCCTGCAGATCCGTGAGGCCATCGACCGTGACTACACGGTCGAGGGCGACCTTCGCCGCGACACCGCCGTCAACATCAAGAGGCTGATGGACCTGGCCTGTTACCGGGGGCTGCGTCACCGCAAGGGCCTCCCGGTCCGCGGTCAGCGCACCCACACCAACGCCCGGACCCGCAAGGGCCCGGCCAAGCCGATCGCCGGCAAGAAGAAGTAAGAGAAACAAGCGATGGCCAAGGAACCGGCTCGCGTCAAAAGGCGCGAACGCAAGAACATCACCTCCGGCGTGGCGCATGTGAACGCCTCGTTCAACAACACCATGATCACCATCACGGATGCTCAGGGGAACGCCATTTCCTGGTCTTCCGCTGGTACGATGGGGTTCAAGGGGTCCCGGAAGTCCACGCCTTACGCCGCCCAGATGGCTGCCGAGGACGCAGGCCGGAAGGCGGCGGAGCACGGGGTGAAGACCCTCGAGGTCAATGTGTCGGGCCCTGGGTCCGGCCGTGAATCCGCTCTCCGGGCGCTTCAGGCGGTCGGGATGACAATCACGACGATCCGCGACGTGACGCCCATCCCGCACAATGGTTGCCGCCCGCCGAAGCGGCGGCGAGTCTAAGCCGTAAGCTATCGCATTTCTCCTTCGACGGACTGCGTTATCCGCGTCCGTCGATCCTGCGTTCGAGGGACATTCATCCGTGATTGAAAGAAACTGGAACGAACTCATCCGCCCCGAGAAGCCGGCGATCGAGCTTGGCGCCGACCCCGCCCGCAAGGCGCGGCTGGTGGCCGAGCCCCTCGAGCGCGGTTTCGGAGTGACCCTGGGCAACAGCCTGCGCCGGGTCCTTCTCTCGTCGCTCCAGGGCGCTGCGGTGACCGCGGTGCAGATCGACGGGGTCGTCCATGAGTTCTCCTCCCTGGAAGGCGTTCGTGAGGACGTCGTCGACATCGTTCTGAACATCAAGCAGCTGGGTCTGCGCATGCACACCGAGGGTGTGCGACGCATGACCCTGCGCGCTCAGGGCCCCGGTGCTGTGACCGCCCGGCAGATCGAGACTGGCGCGGACATCGAGATTCTCAATCCCGACCATGTTCTGTGCACCCTCGACGAGGGCGCCAGCGTCCGGATGGAGTTCACGGTGCAGAACGGTAAGGGCTATGTCCCCGCCGAGATGAACCGGCCTGAGGATGCGCCGATCGGCCTGATCGCTGTCGACAGCCTCTATTCCCCCGTCAAGCGGGTCGCCTACCGGGTCGAGCCGACCCGCCAGGGCCAGAGCCTGGACTATGACAAGCTGATCATCGAGGTCGAGACCAACGGCGCGGTCTCGCCTGTGGACGCCGTGGCCTACGCCGCCCGGATCCTTCAGGACCAGCTGCAGCTCTTCATCACCTTCGAGGAGCCCAAGAAGAAGTCGGACTCTGACTCCAAGCCCGAACTGCCGTTCAACCCGGCCCTGCTGAAGAAGGTCGACGAGCTGGAACTGTCGGTCCGCTCCGCCAACTGCCTGAAGAACGACAATATCGTCTACATTGGCGACCTGATCCAGAAGACGGAGGCGGAGATGCTCCGCACCCCGAATTTTGGTCGCAAGTCGCTGAACGAGATCAAGGAAGTGCTCGCCGGCATGAACCTGCATCTCGGCATGGACGTTCCCAACTGGCCGCCTGAGAACATCGAAGAGCTGGCCAAGAAGTTCGAAGACCAGATGTAATCCTGCGGCGCGTCGCGAGACGCCCCGCCTCCGAGGAGAGACCGCCATGCGCCACGGTAATGCGCACCGCAAGCTGGGACGGACGAGCGCCCACAGGACCGCCATGTTCGCCAACATGGCCGCTAGCCTCATCAAGCATGAGCAGATCGTCACGACCCTGCCGAAGGCCAAGGAACTGCGGCCTGTCGTCGAGA
>JADBZH010000024.1 GCA_020402585.1 Phenylobacterium sp.
CGGCTCGTCCGGCTTGAGGCCCAGGGCCTCGCGCGTGAAGGCGACCTCCACCCAGCCGACCGGCGCCTCGCGGCAGGTCTGCAGCCGCCGCCGGGCGAAAGCGATCGTGGCGACCCCGTCCCGGCGCTCGACGAAGACGGCCAGGTCCGGAGGCGCTGCACAGCCCCGGCTGGCCACCTCGACGCTTAGCCCCCCGGGCGTGACCCGGACCGACCGGACCGCCTCAAGCTCTGGGAACGGTCCCGTCGTCGGCCAGGCCTGCGACCGCGGCAGGCTGGCGCAGCCGGCCAGGGCCAGGGTTCCGGCAAGGAGGAAACGACGGGACAGCACGCCTCCATTCGCCTCCAAAGGGCCGCCGACCGCAAGCTGTGGGACCACGAAAAAGGCCCCGGATCGCTCCGGGGCCCCTGTTCGTCTCAGGTCGGCGTCAGGATCAGGACGCGTAGAATTCGACCACGAGGTTCGGTTCCATCTTCACCGGATAGGGCACTTCGGCCAGTTCCGGGGTTCGGATGAAGCGGGCCGACATGGCCTTGGCGTCGACCTCGATATAGTCCGGCGTGTCGCGCTCGGCCGACTGCAGGGCCTCGAGCACCAGGGCCATGTTGCGCGAACGCTCACGGACCTGGACGACGTCGCCGATCTTCACGCGGTAGGAGGCGATGTTCACCCGCTTGCCGTTCACGGTCACATGGCCGTGGTTCACGAACTGGCGGGCGGCGAAGACGGTGGGCACGAACTTGGCGCGGTAGACCACCGCGTCAAGCCGGGCTTCCAGCAGGCCGATCAGGGTCTCGGCGGTGTTGCCCTTCCGGCGGGCGGCCTCATCGTAGGTCCGCGAGAACTGCTTCTCGGTCAGGTTGCCATAATAGCCCTTCAGCTTCTGCTTGGCGCGGAGCTGCAGGCCGAAGTCAGAGGTCTTCTGCTTCCGGCGCTGGCCGTGCTGGCCGGGGCCGTAGGAGCGCTGGTTGACGGGGGACTTGGGGCGACCCCAGATGTTCTCGCCCATCCGCCGGTCGATCTTGTACTTCGCCGAGTGGCGCTTCGACATGTGTCGTCTCTCTTCATTTGACGCAGGCCGGCGGCCCCTTGGGGACCGCGATTGCAACGGCGGCTCTGCATCTGCCCGTCATGCCGGCGCAGGACACGAAGGTCTCGCGCGCGGAAGGCGAGGCTTCTACCCCACCGGGGCGCGAAATGCAACGCTGGCGGCGTCAGACGGGCGTGACCGGGGGCAGGCGCCAGCGTCCGTCCAGCAGCTCAGGCCGCGGCAGGTAGGCGCGCATGAAGAGTGCGAACGGCGTCTCCGGGGCTGGCAGCCAGTTGGACTCGCGCTCCGCACCCGGCGAGGCGGCGCCGATCCAGATGTCGAGGGAGCCATCGGCGTTGTAGGCGAGGCCCGGGGTCCGGTCGCCGATGGCGAAGCGGTTGAGGTCGTTCCGGGTGAAGAAGAACTGGCCGTCCTCGGTCGCCTCGTAGAGGCTCAGGGACCAGAAGCTGTCCACCGGGATCATTCCGTCGGCGGCGAAGTGGAGGCGCCAGTTGCGGCCGCCGTCGAAGAGGTTCCGGGGCAGGTCGCCCTCCGCCCGCATGTACATGGCCTCTTCCGGCGGCAGGGCGGCGAGCCCGCCCACAGCCACGGCGGCGCGCAGGGCGTAGTTCTGGCCGAAATTGCCCAGCCGACCATCCGGATAGGACCAGCCGTCGATGAAGCTGGGTCCGGTCAGGCCGCCGGCGCTGCGCCCGAAGCGCCGGCCCGCCTCCAGGCCCTCGGCGATCGCCGCCGCCTCTTCCGGCGTAAACCGGTCCGGCTCGAAGGCCGCAAGGCCCAGGGGCGCCATGCGCTCCAGGATCCGGCCGTCCATGACCGGCGGCGGGTTGAGCCGCATCAGCTCGGCGGCGGACGCCAGATAGTCGCGCCAGTCGGCTCCCCGGCTGGCGAAGGCCCCCGGATCGGCGGTGGCCGGCCCCTGCATGGACAGGCCCGTCTGCACCGCCTTAGCGTCAGCCGCGTCCTCCGGTCCCGCCACGAGGATCCGGGCCAGGACCCAGACATGCCGGGTCGGCGCACGCAGCACCCGCGGCCCCGGGGAGGCGGGCTCGCCCGGCCCGACCAGGGTGTAGGTTCCTCCCTCCCCGCCCGTCGTGCGGGTGCCGAGGAGGGCGAAGGTGTTGCTGTAGGCGTCCATGAACTGGACCGAGAGATAGCGGTCGCCGGACGGCGGCAGGGTCAGGGTCACCGGCCCGTCGGACAGGTCCACCTGGGCGGTCGAGTAGAAGGTGTCGTTGTTCGGCGTCGTCACCGCCCGCGCGTTGTGGTCCGCCAGCCTGCGCATGTGTCCGAAGGTGTTCATCGGCGAGCCGACGGCCAGGCCCCGGCTTCGGGTCGTGGCGATCTCGATCAGCGGCAGGGTGAAGACATAGGCCGAACGGGCGGCCTCGCGGAGGGCTTCAAGGTCGCTCATGCGGTTTCCTTTCCAGACGATTGGGCCTTCTGGCGGGCGATCTTCTCCAGGACCCGGCCGCGGCCGCGGGACAGGGCGGTGATCACGCCCCGGAAGGTCCGCACCTCCTGCTCGCTGAAGCGGGCCCGGCCGAGGGCCGAGCGCAGGTTCTGGACCATGGAGGGCTTTTTCTCGGGAGGATGGAAGAAGCCGGCGGCCTCGAGCTCGTCCTCCAGGTGGCCATAGAGCCCCATGAGGCTCGCCGCCGGCGCGGGTTCCGGGCCGGGCCGGAAGCTGGCCGGAGCGCCGGAGTCCAGGCGCATGCGCCACTCGTAGGCCAGGATGATTACGGCCTGGGCCAGGTTGAGCGACCGGAAGCGCGGGTCGACCGGCAGGGTCACCACGGTCTGGCAGAGGGCGATGTCGGCGGTCTCCAGGCCGGCCCGTTCCCCGCCGAACAGAAGCCCCGTCCGCCGCCCTTGCGCAGCCTCGCCATGGGCCCGCTCGAGGGCGTCCCGCGGGGTCAGGACGGGCAGCTGGAGTTCGCGGGGACGCGCCGTGGTCGCCTGGACGAAGGCCAGGTCGGCGACGGCCTCGGCCACGGTCTCATAGACCCGGGCGGCGTTGAGCGGCCATTCCGCCCCCGAGGCGGCGGCCCAGGCCCGCTCCTGGGGCCAGCCGTCCCGGGGCGCCACAAGGCGAAGGTCGCTCAGCCCGAAATTGGCCATGGCCCGCGCCACGGCGCCAATGTTCTCGGCCAGTTGGGGACGATCCAGGATGACGGTGGGGGCGACGAAGTCCATGTGGGCTCTTTTCAGGCCTCAGGCCCGCCCGCGCAAGCGCAAGCCCGCCCGCAGCCTTTGCGCCGGGCGCTGGGGCGGGTATAGCTCCCCCACAACAGACCCGTTTTCGCCGAGGAGTGCGCGCCCGTCATGGCCAAGATCAAAGTCGCCAACCCTGTCGTGGACCTCGACGGGGACGAAATGACCCGCATCATCTGGCAGTGGATCAAGGACAAGCTGATCTTCCCCTACCTCGAGATCGACCTCGACTATTACGACCTGGGGATGGAGCACCGCGACGCCACGGACGACAAGGTCACCATCGAGTCCGCCGAGGCGATCAAGCGGCACGGAGTGGGCGTCAAGTGCGCGACCATCACGCCGGACGAGGCCCGGGTGAAGGAATTCAACCTGAAGAAGATGTGGAAGTCGCCGAACGGCACGATCCGCAACATCCTCGGCGGCGTCGTCTTCCGCGAGCCCATCATCTGCCGGAATGTCCCGCGCCTGATCCCCGGGTGGACCCAGCCCATCATCATCGGCCGCCACGCCTTCGGCGACCAGTATCGCGCCACGGACTTTCGGGTCCCCGGCAAGGGCAAGTTGACGGTCAAGTGGACCGGCGAGGACGGCCAGGAGATCGAGCACGAGGTGTTCGACTTCCCCGGCTCCGGCGTGGCCATGGCCATGTACAACGTCGATGAGTCGATCCGTGAGTTCGCCCGGGCCTCACTGGCCTATGGCCTGCAGCGGAACTACCCGGTCTACCTGTCGACCAAGAACACGATCCTCAAGGCCTATGACGGCCGGTTCAAGGACATCTTCTCCGATATCTACGAGGCCGAGTTCGCCGCCCA
>JADBZH010000025.1 GCA_020402585.1 Phenylobacterium sp.
CCCGGCGAGGCCTGCTACATTCCGCTCGCCCACGAGCCGGAGCCCGGCCTCGCCCTCGACGCTCCCGGCGACCTGACCCAGATTCCGATGGAGGCCGCGCTGGCGGCCCTCAAGCCCCTCCTGGAGGACCCCGCGGTCCTCAAGGTCGGCCAGAACGCCAAATACGACCTCGGTGTCCTGTCGCGTTACGGCGTGTGCGTGGCGCCGATCGAGGACACCATGCTGATCAGCTATGTCCTGGAGGCCGGCCTGCATGGCCACGGCATGGACGAGCTGTCGCGCCTGCACCTGGGCCACAGCCCCATCCCCTTCAAGCAGGTGGCGGGAACCGGCAAGGCCCAGAAGAGCTTCCGCCACGTGGCCCTGGAGCCGGCGACCGCCTACGCCGCCGAGGACGCAGACGTCACCCTGCGGCTCTACCGGGTCCTGCGCCCGCGCCTTCGGAAAGAGGGCCTGCTGACCGTCTATGAGACCCTGGAGCGTCCCCTGCCGCCGGTGCTGGCGGCCATGGAGAACGCCGGGGTGCGCGTCGATCCCGACCGTCTGCGCCGGCTGTCCAACGACTTCTCGGTGCGCATGGGCGAGCTGGAGGCCGAGGCCCACCGGCTGGCCGGCCATCCCTTCAATCTGGGCAGCCCCAAGCAGGTGGGCGAGGTCCTCTATGGCCAGATGGGCCTCCAGTCGCGCCGCACCACCGCCACGGGCGCCCAGGGCACGGACGCCTCGGTGCTCGAGGAGCTGGCCGCCGAGGGCCACGCCCTGCCCCGCGTCCTCCTGGACTGGCGCCAGCTGTCCAAGCTGAAGGGCACCTATACCGATGCCCTGGCGGCGGCCATCGCACCGGCGACGGGACGGGTGCACACCTCCTACGCCCTGGCGTCCACCACCACGGGCCGGCTGTCGTCCACGGACCCCAACCTGCAGAACATCCCCATCCGCACGGAGGAGGGGCGCAAGATCCGCCAGGCCTTCGTCGCCGAGCCGGGCAACGTCCTGATCAGCGCCGACTACAGCCAGATCGAGCTGCGCCTCCTGGCCCATGTGGGCGACATTCCCCAGCTGAAGGACGCCTTCGCCCGGGACCTCGACATCCACGCCATGACGGCTTCCGAGGTCTTCGGGGTTCCCATTGAGGGCATGCCCGCCGAAACCCGGCGGCGCGCCAAGGCGATCAACTTCGGCATCGTCTATGGGATCTCCGCCTTCGGACTGGCCGCCCAGCTCTCCATCCCGCGGGATGAGGCCGGGGACTACATCCGCACCTATTTCGAGCGCTTCCCGGGGATCCGCGCCTACATGGACCAGGCCAAGGAGGCGGCGCGGCGGCAGGGCTATGTGACCACCCTCTTCGGGCGGCGGGTCCACATTCCCGCCGTCCAGGCCCGCAGCCAGGCCGAGCGGGCCTTCGGCGATCGCGCGGCGATCAACGCTCCGCTCCAGGGCGCGTCGGCGGACATCATCCGCCGGGCCATGGTCCGGATGCCGGAGGCCCTCGCGTCAGCCGGCCTGAAGACCCGCATGCTGTTGCAGGTCCACGACGAACTGGTCTTCGAGGCGCCCGAGGCCGAGGCCGCGACGGCGTCGGAGGTGATCCGACGCATCATGGCGGGCGCCGCTGAGCCCGCCGTCGCGCTTTCGGTTCCCCTCAAGGTCGAGGTGAACGCCGCCGCCAACTGGGACGACGCGCACTGACGGCCAAAGGGGTCAGCCCTTCGGCGCCCGATAGACCGACCGGCCGGACTTCACCGTCTCCACGACGGTTATGTCGCGGATGGCGTTCGGCTCCACCTTCAGGGGATTGCGGTCAAGGATGACCAGGTCCGCGGTCTTGCCCACCTCGAGCGAGCCCTTCGAGGCCTCCTCGAAATAGGTGTAGGCGCCATTGAGGGTGATCGCCTTCAGGGCCTGGTAGGGCGTCACCCGCTCGTCCGGGCCCAGGACCTTGCCCGACCGGGTGACGCGGTTGACCGCCGTCCAGACCAGGAACATCGGGTCCACTGGGGTGACGATGGCGTCGGTGTGGTTGGTCGCCGGGACCCCCGCCTTGAAGGCGCTGGCCAGGGGGCTGAGATAGGCCGCCCTCTGGGGACCCAGGTTGGCCAGGTGGATGTCGCCCCAGTAATAGACATGGTTGGTGAAGAAGCTGGGCAACATGCCCAGGGCCTTGTAGCTGGCCATCTGGTCCGGCCGCATGATCTGCGAGTGGATGATCACCGTCCGGCGGTTGGGATCGACCGTGCCAAGGGCCTTCTCGGCCTGGCGGTGGGCGGCGATCATCATGTCGACGGAGGCGTCGCCATTGCTGTGAGAATAGACCTGCACGCCGTTCTTGTAGGCCAGGGCGAACAGGCGGTTCATTTCATCCTGGGGGATGTTGGGGAAGCCCCGGCAGTCCGTCTTACAGCCGGGAACCGGCGTCAGGTAGGGCTGGGTCAGATAGGCGGTCTTGCCCTGGGGGGAGCCGTCGGTGGCCAGTTTGATCCCGGCCCATTTCAGCCCGTTCTTGAACTCGCCCCAGGCGAGCTTGCCCGTCCCCACCAGCTGGTCGGCCATGAGGTAGGCGGGCAGGGCCTCGACGTCGATCTTGAGGAGTCCCTTGTCGGCGGCCTCCTGGAGCAGGGGCATCTTGTCCGGCATGACCAGGCCTTCGGCCGCGGTGGTGTAGCCGTTGGCGGCATAGTGTTCGACCGTCCGCTTGATCAGGTCGAGATCCTGCTCGCGGGGGCGCGGCGCCTGCACCTGCGGGATGAAGGGGTGCATGGCCGTTTCCTGGAACAGGCCCTCCGGCTCCCGGGAGCCCGCCTTGCGGATTATGGCGCCGCCCACCGGGTCCGCCGTCGCGGCTGTGACGCCGGCCTTCCGGATCGCCGCCGAATTGGCGACCAGCATGTGCCCTGAGGTGTGGATGAGGATCACCGGGTTGTCCGGGAAGGCGGCGTCCAGTTCCGCCGCCGTGGGATGGCGCTTCTCAGCCAGGAAGTCCTGGTCGTATCCCTGTCCTACGAGAAGGACGCCAGGCCCCGCCTTCAGGGAGTCCTTAAGCCGCCTGAGCTCGGTCACGATGTCGGCGACGGAGCTGACGCCGCCGACGGGCGGCGGGTTGAGGTTCCCCTGGACCAGGCTGTCCGCATAGTTGAGGAGGTGGCTGTGGGCGTCGATGAAGCCCGGCATCAGGACGCCGCCCTTCAGGTCGACGGTCCGGGCGCCGGGGCCTGCAGCCTTGCGCGCCTCAGCCTGGCTTCCTGCAGCGACGATCTTGCCGTCCCTGACCGCCAGAGCCTCGACATAGGTCGGGGTCTCGCCCGCCAGGGTCAGGATGTCGCCGCCGGTGTAGACGGCCGCCGTCTCATCCGATGCGCGGGGCGCACACCCTGCGACCAGTATCGCCGCCGCCAGGAGCCCCAGCCCTCTCCGGTTATGCATCCGACATCCTCCCCCCGGTTGTTGCGGCGGCGATCTGAACCCCTTCCGGTGTCCATGGACAAGCTTTCCTTTCGCCCTGCGGTTTGATAGCCGCCCGTCACCGGACCATCACGTTGGCGGTCCAGGCTGGTCTTTTCCTCCGCCGCGCAGAGAGCCCCCCATGTCCGCTTGCAAGCCCTTCACCTCATCCCGCCTGCCGGCCCTTGCGGCGGCCTCGATCCTGGCCCTCGCGACCGGCGCCTTGGCGCATGAGACGGGCGCGCGACACGACGGGCATGGCGATGGCCGGGCCTGGCTGGCGGGGGACCATCACGTCCATTCCCAGTTCAGCGTCGACTGGAGGCCCGGGGCCGATCCCTCGGCGCCCCCGGAGCCGGTGATCGGCGGAGACTCGAACAACACCATCCCCACCAACGCCCGCATGGCGCGGAAGTACGGCCTGTCCTGGATGGCGGCGACGGACCACGGGGGGCCGAACCACTCCCGCGTGAACCGGGATCTCGCCTATCCCGAGGTCCTGAAGGCCCGTCGGGAGGTCCCCGACCTGATCCTCTTCTTCGGACTGGAGCTGAACACTCCGGGCGCGGACCATTCCAGCATCATCGTTCCCAACAGCCCCCAGGAGCGGGATGACCTGACGGACCTTGAGCGCCGCTTCGACAAGTTCGAGGCCTGGCCCGTGGACCCGGCCCGCGACCAGGAAGGACGGATGGTCGAGGCCCTCACCTACATGAAGGCCCTGCCGCGGCCGCCGGTGGTCATCGCCCACCATCCGTCCCGCTCCGCCAAGGGGCTGGGCCAGTACGGCCAGACGACCCCGGCGGAACTGCGCGACTGGAACGATGCGGCGCCGCAGGTCTCGGTCGGGATGGAGGGCGCGCCCGGCCACCAGGCGGCGGGGCTCAATCCAGACGGATCGCCGCGTACGGAGGAGAAGAGAGGCGCCTACCGCCAGCATCCCACCTACGGCGGCTTCGACCAGATGACCGCGCGGGTCGGCGGGTTCTGGGACTCCATGCTGGGCGAGGGCCGGCGGTGGTGGATCACCGCGACGTCGGACTCCCACCGCCACTACACGGATGGCGGGATCGACTTCTGGCCCGGCGAGTACGCCAAGACCCATGTCAGGGCCGCCCGGACGCCCGACGATATTCTCGACGGCCTGCGCAAAGGCCGGGTCTTCGTCTCGACCGGAGACCTGGTGTCCGCCGTCGACCTGGACGTGCGCCCGGTCGCCCGCGGGGCGGAAACAGCCGGGATCGGCGGCGAGGTGACCGTGGCGCGCGGCCAGGATGTCCGCGTCACCGTCCGGGTCCGGGATCCATCGGGCGAGAACTTCGGCGGGCGCGCCCCGGAGTTGAAGCGGATCGACCTGATCCGCGGCGACCTGACCGGTCCGGCGCCCAGCCGATCAGCGGACGAGAACCCCACCGCCCGTGTCGAGCGTCGCTTCACCCCGGCCGACTGGGTGCGCGAGGGCGAGGTCATCACCCTCACGACCACCCTGCGGAACGTCCAGGCCTCCGGCTATATCCGCCTGCGCGGAACCGGGACCGACGACGCCGAGCCGGCGATGGACGTCCCCGGCGAGAATCCCTGGGACGACCTCTGGTTCTACGCCAACCCGGTGTTCATCAAGGTCCGGTGATGACCCCAGTCCCGGACATCGTCCCGGACCTCGCCCCGGACCTCGCCCCAGAACCGGTTCCGGACAGCCTGGCCGCCTGTCGCCGTCTCGACAGGGCTGACCCCTTCTCGGCCCTGGGGAGGCGGTTTCGCCTGCCCGCCGGCGTCGTCTATCTGGACGGAAACTCCCTCGGGCCGCTGCCGCGGGCGTCCGAGGCGGCGGTCCGCCGGGCGACGGCGGCTGAATGGGGGCGGTTGCTGGTGGGGGGCTGGAACGCCGCCGACTGGATCGGCCTGCCCGCGCGAACGGCCGAGCGCATCGCGCCCCTGATCGGGGCTGATCCCGACGAGGTGGCCTGCGCCGACTCGGTCTCGGTGAACCTCTTCAAGTTGGCGGCGGGCGCCCTGGCCCTGAGGCCGGACCGGAAGGTCCTCCTGGCGGCCGAGGGGGACTTTCCCACGGACGGCTACATGCTCCAGGGCCTGTCCCGCCTGAGGCCTGATATCCGTATACGGAGCGTTCCGCGTCACGAGATCGCCGGGGCGCTCTCGGATGACGTCGCCGGGCTGGTGCTGAGTCACGCAGATTACCGGACGGGCGCTCTTGCGGACATTTCCAGCCTCTCCCGCCAGGCCTCGGCCGCCGGCGTCCTGACCCTCTGGGACCTCAGCCACACCACGGGTCTGGCGCCCATCGGCCTGGCCGCCGCCGGCGCCGACATGGCGGTGGGTTGTGGATACAAGTACCTGAACGGGGGGCCCGGCGCCCCGGCCTTCGCCTTCCTGGCCCGCCGCCATCACGAAGCTTTCGCCAATCCGCTCTCGGGTTGGATGGGGCATGAGCGCCCGTTCGATTTTGCGCCCGGCTACGCCCCCGCCGCCGGCGCGGCCCGGCTGATGGCGGGGACCCCGCCCATCCTCTCCCTGACCGCCCTGCATGCAGCCCTGGAGCTCTTCGACGGCCTCGATCCCGCAGACCTCCTCGAGCGGTCCCGCCGCCTTTCGGACCTCTTCCTCGCCCGCGCCGCCCCGACCCTGGAGGCCCACGGCTTCACCTGCGTTTCCCCCGCCCTCAGGCAGGCGCGCGGCGGCCACCTGGCCTTCGCCCACCCGCAGGCCTATCCGGTGGTGCAGGCCCTGATCGCGGCGGGGGTCGTCGGCGACTTCCGGGCGCCGGACCTGATGCGCCTGGGCTTCTCGCCCCTCTTCCTCAGCCGGGCGGATGTCTGGACGGCGGCGGACCGTTTCGCCCGGATCATGGAGACCGGCGCCTGGCGCAACCCGGCCTTCGCCGAGAAGCAGAGGGTCACATGACCGCCCCCCGGGACGAGGCCGGCCGCCGGCTCTACGACATCTCCCAGCCCCTGCGGCCGGACCTGCCGGTCTGGCCCGGCGACACCCCCTTCGGTATCGAGGGGACCTGGGTCCTGGAGGGGGATTGCCCGGTCAATGTCTCGCGCCTGACCCTGTCGACCCACTCCGGCGCCCATGCCGACGCACCCCTGCACTTCGACCCCGCCGGCGCGGCCATCGATGCGGTGGACCTGGTTCCCTATCTCGGTCCGGCCCAGCTCCTGTCGGTGACGGAGGGGCCGGAGCGGATCGCCGCCGCCGAGGTCCTGTCGCGCCTCGCTGCCGGGGCCCGCCGGGTGCTGCTGCGCACCTTCGACGCCTTTCCCCACGACGCCTGGCCGACGCACTTCCGCACCCCGTCGCCGGACCTTGTGGAGGCCCTGGGGGTCGCCGGCGTCCGCCTCCTGGGGATAGATGGCCCCTCCCTGGACCCGCAGGACGCCAAGGATCTGGTCAGCCACCGGGCCCTGGGCCGCTGGCGCATGGCGGTGCTGGAGGGGCTGGTCTTCGACGACGTCCCCGACGGGACCTACGAGCTGATCGCCCCGCCCCTGCGCCTTTCGGGCGCTGACGCCTCCCCGGTCCGCGCCCTGTTGCGCGACCTCTGACGGCGCCTCTCGCCCTGCGCGCCGGGCGTGCTAGTTTGCCCCCGAAGCGAAGACAGATTAGGGAGTGATCATGAAGGGACCGGGGATCTTCCTCGCGCAGTTCGCCGGGGACGAGGCGCCGTTCAACAGCCTGCCGGCCATCGGCCGCTGGGTGGCGGACATGGGGTACAAGGGGGTGCAGATTCCCACCTGGGACCGTCGGCTCTTCGACCTGAAGCTGGCCGCCGAGAGCGACGCCTACTGCGACGAGGTCAAGGGCATGCTGGCCGACCTCGGCCTGGAGGTCTCGGAGCTGTCCACTCACAGCCAGGGCCAGCTGGTGGCGGTGCACCCGGCCTATGACGAGATGTTCGACGGCGGCGTTCCTTCGCAGGTGCGCGGCAATCCCGCCGCCCGCCAGGCCTGGGCGGTGGAGCAGGTCCTCCTGGGCGCCAAGGCCTCGCGCCGGATGGGCCTGCCGGCCAGCGTGACCTTCTCGGGCGCCCTGGCCTGGCCCTACTTCTACCCCTATCCCCAGCGCCCCGCGGGCCTGGTGGAGGAGGCCTTCGACGAACTGGCCCGGCGCTGGCGGCCCATCCTCGACGCCTACGAGGAGGCCGGGGTCGACCTCTGCTACGAGGTCCATCCCAGCGAGGACCTGTTCGACGGAGCGACGGTGGAGATGTTCTGGGACCGGGTGGATCACCATCCCCGGGCCTGCCTGCTCTATGATCCCAGCCACTTCATGCTGCAGCAGCTGGACTATCTGGAGTACATCGACCTCTACCACGAGCGGATCCGGATGTTCCACGTCAAGGACGCCGAGTTCCGGCCCACCGGACGGCAGGGGGTCTATTCCGGCTACCAGCCCTGGAAGGAGCGCGCCGGCCGCTTCCGCTCCCTCGGCGACGGCCAGGTCGATTTCCGCGCCATCTTCTCCAAGTTGGCCCAGTATGGATACGAGGGCTGGGCGGTGCTGGAGTGGGAGTGCGCCCTCAAGGCGCCGGAGGACGGGGCCCGTGAGGGCGCGCCCTTCATCCGCGACCATATCATCAACGTGACCGGCAAGAGCTTCGACGACTTCGTCGCCACCGGCGTCGACGCCGCCGCCAACCGCCGGATGCTCGGCCTTGACCGCTGAGCCGCGACTGACGCTGGGCATGGTCGGCGGCGGGGAGGGGGCCTTCATCGGCGCCGTCCACCGCATGGCCGCCCGCCTCGATGACCGCTGGACCCTGGTCGCCGGCGCCTTCAGCGCCGATCCGGCCCGGTCCCGGGACTTCGGCCGGTCCCTCGGCCTGGCGGAAGACCGCTGCTATGGCGACTGGGGAGAGATGGCCCGGGCCGAGGCCGCCCGGCCGGACCGGCTGGACGCCGTGGCCATCGTCACCCCCAACCACCTGCACTTCGCCCCGGCACTGGCCTTCCTGGAGGCCGGCATCGCGGTGATCTGCGACAAGCCCCTGACCAGCCGACTGGCCGACGCCCTGGCCCTGGAGGCGGCGGCGGCGCGCACCGGCGGGACCCTGGTCCTGACCCACAACTACAGCGGCTATCCCATGGTCCGGCAGGCCCGGGCCATGGTGGCTGAGGGCCTGCTGGGGGACCTGCGGGTCATCCAGGCCGAGTACGCCCAGGACTGGCTGGCCCGGGACCTGCCCGGCCACAAGCAGGCCGACTGGCGGGGCGATCCCGAGCGGGCCGGCGCCGGCGGCGCCTTGGGCGACATCGCCACCCACGCCTACCACCTGGCCGGCTTCGTCACCGGCCTGAGGGCCGAGGCGGTCAGCGCCGAGACCTCCCGCTTCGTGGCCGGCCGCCGGCTGGACGACGATGTCCAGATCCGGCTGCGCTGGCCGGGCGGGGTCCGCGGCCAGCTCTGGGCCAGCCAGGTGGCCATCGGCGCCTCCAACGCCCTGCGCCTGCGGATCATTGGCTCCGACGCCGCTCTGGACTGGTCGCAGGAGACGCCCGACCTCCTGGGCTACACCCGGCTGGGCGAGGCGCCCCAGCTCCTGCGCCGGGGCGGGCCCGGCCTGTCCCCCGCCGCCGCCCAGGCCACGCGCCTGCCGGCCGGTCATCCCGAAGGCTATCTGGAAGGCTTCGCCCAGATCTACGCCGACGCCGCCGACCTGGTCGCCGCCCGCCGGGCCGGCCGGGCGCGGCCCGCCCACCTGTCCGGCCTTCCCGGCCTCGCCGACGGGGTGGACGGTCTGAGGTTCATCACCGCCGCCGTGCGCAGCGCGGCCGCCGACGGGGCCTGGGTCCCGCTGAAGGAGGTTTCCGAATGATCCGGCAGAGCTTCGCCTGGTGGTCCTTCGCCATGGCGCCCGATATGGACCCGAAGGCCCTGCTGGCCGGCGCCGCCCGGGCGGGGGCGAAGGGCGTGGAAATGCTGCCCGACGACCTCTGGCCCGTGGCCCAGGACCTCGGTCTGTCGGTGGTCACCCTCAGCGGCCATCCCCTGGAGATCGGCTTCAACGACCCGGCCCGCCACACCGCCCTGCGCGACGAGGTCCGCGGCCGGATCGATGACGCCGCCGCCGGCGGCTGCGAGGCGGTCATCGTCTTCTCCGGCTCGCGGATCGGCGACGGCGCCGACGCCCCGGCCATCGCCGCCTGCGTCGAGGGCCTCGGCCCCGTCGTCGCCCATGCCAGGGCGGCGGGCGTGCGCCTGCTGCTGGAGCTCCTGAACAGCAAGGTCGATCATCCCGGCCACCAGTGCGACCGCACCGCCTTCGGGGCGGAGATCGTGCGCCAGCTGGACGATCCGTCCCTGCGCCTCCTCTACGACGGCTATCACATGCAGCTGATGGAGGGGGACCTGAGCCGGACCATTGTCGACCATCTCGATCTGATCGGCCACGTCCACACCGCCGGCGCGCCGGGCCGCCGCGACCTGGACGACCGCCAGGAGATCAACTGGCCCGCCATCGCCGCCCTTCTGGCCCGCAAGGGCTACGGCCAGTGGGTGGGCCACGAATTCGTGCCGCGCGGGGAGCCTGTCGCCGCCCTCGCCGCCGCCATCGCCCTTTTCAACGCCGGCGCCGAAGCGGGAGTACGGAATGTTTGACGCCATCGTCGTCGGGTCGGGAATCAGCGGCGGCTGGGTCGCCAAGGAGCTGTGCGAGCGGGGCCTGAAGGTCCTCATGCTCGAGCGCGGGCCGGAAATCCGCCATGGCGAGGACTACAGCCAGGACCTCGCCGCCTCCCTCCGGCGCAGCGAGGACCAGATCCCCCTGGAGGAGCGCGAGAAGCACTACCCCTACTATGCCGGGGTCTCCTACGCCCTGTTCGAATCCAACAAGAAGTTCTGGGCCAGCGACTACGACCACCCCTATGAGACCGCGCCGGGCAAGCCCTACCGGTGGATCCGGGGCTACCAGCTGGGCGGTCGATCCCTCACCTGGGGCCGGCAGTCCTACCGCTGGGCGCCGCAGGACTTCGAGTCCAACCTGAAGGATGGCCACGGGGTCGACTGGCCGATCCGGTATGACGACCTCGCCCCCTGGTATGACCACGTGGAGGCCTTCGCCGGGATCAGCGGCGACTATGACGGCCTCTGCCAGCTGCCCGACGGCGACTTCCTGCCGCCCTGGCCCATGAATGTGGTCGAGGAGGCGGTGAAGGCCAATATCGAGGCGGCCTTCCCCACCCGGAACCTGATCATGGGCCGGGTCGCCAACCTCAGCCGCACCACCAAGACCCACCAGGACCTGGGCCGCAAGCGCTGCGAGGGCAAGCTGGCCTGCGCCCACGGCTGCAACCTGGGCGGCTACTTCTCCACCCAGGCGGCCACCCTTCCCGCCGCCCTGGCCACAGGCAACCTGACCGTCGTGACCGACGCCGTGGTGGCCTCGGTGGAGCATGACCCCGTCCTCGGCCGGGTCACCGGTGTGCGCGTGGTCGACCGCGTGACCCGCGAGGGGCGCACCTATT
The DNA here is from genome assembly GCA_020402585.1 of Phenylobacterium sp. GTDB lineage: Bacteria > Pseudomonadota > Alphaproteobacteria > Caulobacterales > Caulobacteraceae > Phenylobacterium. Next base: position 10,929 of record JADBZH010000025.1, read on the forward strand.
CGGCCCGCATGGTCTTCCTCAACGCCTCCAGCATCAACACCTCCGCCCTGCTCCTGAACTCGGTGTCGGAGGCCTTTCCGCGCGGCCTCGCCAACGGCAGCGATCAGGTGGGGCGCAACCTGATGGACCATGTCAGCACCCGGCCCATCGTCGGCCGCTGGCCGGGCTTCCAGGACGAGCCGGACCCGGGCGAGCGCCCGACGGGCATCTACATCCCGCGCTACGCCAACGTGACGGAGTCGGACAAGCCCTACCTGCGCGGCTTCGGCATGCAGGGCGGGGCGGTGCGCACCCGCCGGTCCGAGGCGCCGGGCGGCATGCCCTGGTCCATGTCCCTCATGCCCTTCGGCGAGGTCCTGCCCAACCCCGACAACCGCGTCACCCTCTCGGCGAGCCGGAGGGATTCCTGGGGCGTTCCCGTCCCGATCATCGACGCCGCCCACGGCCGAAACGAGTACCTGATGATGCGCGAGGCCGCCCACGACGCCTGGCGGATGCTCAAGGCCGCCGGCTGCGTCGACCTCAACCCCTGGGAAGAGGCCGCCGAGCAGGTCACCCCGCCCGGCGACCGGATCCACGAGATGGGCACGGCGCGCATGGGCCGCGACCCGGCCACCTCGGTGGTCAATGGCTGGGGCCAGGCGCACGAGGTTCCCAACCTCTTCCTCTCCGACGGGGCCGTCATGGCCTCCAGCGCCTCGATGAACCCCTCCCTGACCTACATGGCCCTCTCGGCCCGCACGGCGAACCACGCCGCCGACCTCCTCCGCGACGGAGTCCTCTGATGACCGCCTACGGACTGCAGCTCTACACCCTGCGCAAGCCCTTCGCCGCCGATCCCAAGGGGACCCTCAGCCGCATCCGCCAGATCGGTTACGACGCCGTGGAGTTCGCCGCCCCCCTGTCCATGGACTTCGCCGACCTGGGCGCCCACCTGGCCGCCATCGGCCTGGACTGCCCCTCCGTCCACGCCGGGATCGACGACATGCGCGACCGGCCGGACGCCGTTCTGGCCATGGCCCGCCACCTCGGCTGCCGCTGGATCGTCCTGCCCTTCGTCCTGCCCGACCAGCGCGACTGGGACCGGGTGATCGCCGACCTGAACGCCTTCGCCCGCACCGCGACCGACGCCGGCTTCCGCGTCGCCTACCACCACCACGACTTCGAGTTCGCCCCGGACGCGGACGGCCGCCGCCCCTTCGACCGCCTGGTCGCCGGCCTCGATCCCGCCCTCGTCAGCTTCGAGCTGGACGTCTACTGGCTGACCCGCGGCGGCGAGGACGCCCTGGCCATGATCCGCCAGCTGGGCGACCGCGTGCGCCTCCTCCACCTGAAGGACTACAAGGCCGACGGCGGCATGGCCGATGTGGGCGCCGGAACCCTCGACTTCCCCGCCCTCCTGGCCGCCGGCGCCGAGGCGGGCGTGGAACACCGCTTCGTCGAGCACGACTTCCCGCCCGAGCCCTACTGGCCGAGCGTGGAGGCGAGCCTGGGGTACCTGCGAGGGCTGGGGTGAGCCTCGGGTAAGACGCAGCCCGGCGCGCCCACCGCCCGGGTTCGGCGCCTAACGATTGAGTGATTTGCCTTGTCACCGGACCCGTAGGCAGACTTCGCCATCACGGACGGGAACGGGGGACACCATGCTGGTCTCACAGATTCTTCGGGCCAAGGGCGATGCGGTGTTCACCGTCGCGCCCACAGATACGGTCGGCCGGGTGGCCGAGCTCCTGCACTCCAAACGCGTCGGCGCCCTGGTGGTGACGGAGGGTGATCGCGTGGTGGGCATTGTCTCGGAGCGCGACATCGTCCGGGCGGTGGCGGGCGGCGATGTCATGGTCACGTCGCGCCCGGTTTCCGCCTACATGACGGCGAACGTGGTGTTTGCAGAGCCGGGCGAAACCCTCGACTCGCTGCTCTCGCGCATGACCGACCGGCGAATCCGCCACCTGCCGGTCGTCCAGGCCGGGCGGCTGGTCGGCATCGTCTCCATCGGCGACCTGGTGAAGTGGAAGATCTCCGAGGTCGAGGCCGAGGCGAACGGCCTGAAGGCCTACATCGCCGGGAGTTGATCTGGAGAAAGCTTCCTGGTGGAGCCGAGGGGAATCGAACCCCTGACCTCATCATTGCGAACGATGCGCTCTACCAACTGAGCTACGGCCCCAAGGAAGGCGCGGAATAAGCGGTTTTGGGGCGGGGCTGTCAAGACGGGCCTTCGCGTCGGCTTGCCGGGGCGCGGCGGGCGGCTTATGTGGCGGGCATGGGCTTCATACATTTCATCCTGCACAACCTGCTCGAGATCATGATCTGGGCGATCATCATCGGGGCGATCATGTCCTGGCTGACCGCCTTCAACGTGATAAACCTGCGCAACCCCGTCGTGGGCCGGATCCAGCAGGTTCTGGAGACGGTGACCGGCCCGGTGCTGGCGCCCCTGCAGCGCTTCATCCCGCCCATCGCCGGGCTGGACATCACCCCGATCATCGCCCTGCTCCTCCTGCAGGGGGTCCAGCGTTACATACTGCCCTCCCTGCTCGGCGCCCTCTGAGTCTTTGGGCTCCTGAGTCTTTGAGCCCTCTGAGTCTGGGCGCCTTCCCGGCCGGCGTCATTCGCGGTATCCGCCGCCCCGTCCTGGGAGCCTCTGCGTGATCCTCACCCTGTCCTGTCCCGACCGGCCCGGCATTGTGGCCCGCGTCTCCACCCTCTTGTTCGAGCACGGCGCCAACATCGTCGACGCCCAGCAGTTCGATGACGGGGAGACCGGCCGTTTCTTCATGCGGGTGGTCTTCACCCCCGGCCCCGGCGGGGCCGACGCGGTGCGCCCGGGGCTGGAGGCCCTGGCGGCGGACCTCGCCATGGACTGGACCCTGCGCGATCCGAAGGCCCGGCGGCGGGTGATGATCCTGGCCTCGCAGACCGACCACTGCCTGGCCGACCTGATCTGGCGCTGGCGGCAGGGCGAGCTGCCCATGGACATCTCGGCGGTGGTCTCCAACCACCCGGAGGCCAGCTTCCCGCACACCGACCTGAAGGGGATCGCCTTCCACCACCTGCCGGTCAGCCCCGAGACCAAGGCCGACCAGGAGGCGCGCCTCAGCGACCTGATGGCCGCCACGGGGACCGACCTCGTCATCCTGGCGCGCTACATGCAGATCCTGTCGGAGGACATGGCCCTGCGCCTGGCGGGGCGGTGCATCAACATCCACCACTCCTTCCTGCCGGGCTTCAAGGGCGCGCGGCCCTATCACCAGGCCCACGCCCGGGGGGTGAAGGTGATCGGCGCCACGGCTCACTTCGTGACCCCCGACCTCGACGAGGGCCCGATCATCGAGCAGGACGTGGAGCGCATCAGCCACCGCGACCAGCCCAAGGACCTGGTCCGCAAGGGCCGCGACATCGAACGCCGGGTCCTGGCCCGCGCGGTCCGCTGGGTGCTGGAGGACCGGGTCCTGCTGAACGGCCGCAAGACGGTGGTGTTCACCGACTAGGGGCTGCGGACCCCGTCGCCAATTGCTCCCCCAAGGGGGAGCTCCCGGCGAAGCCGGGTGAGGGGGTCCGCGGCGATTCAGTTGACCCCCTCAGTCAGCTTCGCTGACAGCTCCCCCTTGGGGGAGCAATTGACTCCCTGATTCCTCCCCCCAGGGGGAGGTGGCGCGCGCAAGCGCGTCGGAGGGGGTCAACTGAATCGCCGCGGACCCCCTCACCCGGCTTCGCCGGGAGCTCCCCCTTGGGGGAGCAATTGGCGACGGGGTCCGCAGCCCCTAGTCGGTGAACACCACCGTCTTGCGGCCGTTCAGCAGGA
>JADBZH010000026.1 GCA_020402585.1 Phenylobacterium sp.
AACCCGCCGCTGACGAGATGGCCGCCGCCCTGGCCGCCGCCGCCATCCAGGCGCCCCGGGCGCCGCTGGTCGCCAATGTCACCGCCCGGCCGACCCTGGACCCCGAGGTGATCCGTCGTCTGCTGGTGGAGCAGGTCACGGGCCGGGTCCGCTGGCGCGAAAGCCTGATCTGGCTGGCCGGGGAGGGGAGCGTCACCCGCTTCGCCGAGGCCGGCGCCGGCAAGGTGCTGACCGGCATGGCCAAGCGCATCGCCCCCGACGCCGAGGCCGTGGCGTTGAACGCGCCCGCCGACCTCGAAGCCTTCGCCGCCAGCCTCTGAGGAGACCTCCATGTTCGACCTGACCGGAAAGACCGCCCTTGTCACCGGGGCCACCGGCGGAATTGGCGCCGAGATCGCCCGGGCCCTCCACGCCGCCGGCGCCCATGTGGTGCTGTCGGGCACTCGCGAGGGGGTCCTTGCGGACCTGGCCGCCGAGCTGGGCGGCCGCACCAGCATTGTCGTCGCCAACCTCTCGGATCCCGCCGCCGTCGACGGACTGATCGGTCAGGCCGAGGCCGCCGCCGGCCAGGTGGACATCCTGGTCGCCAACGCCGGCATCACCCGGGACGGTCTCCTGCTCCGGATGAAGGACGAGGACTGGGAGCAGGTCCTGAAGGTCAACCTAGAAAGCTACTTTCGGCTTTCCCGGGCGGCCCTGCGCGGGATGATGAAGCGTCGCTTCGGCCGGATCATTGGCATCACATCGGTGGTCGGCGTGATGGGCAATGCGGGCCAGGCCAACTACGCCGCCTCCAAGGCTGGCATGATCGGCTTTTCCAAATCCCTCGCCCAGGAGGTCGCCACCCGGGGGGTGACGGTGAACTGCGTGGCGCCGGGCTTCATCGAGAGCCCGATGACTGACGCCCTGAACGCGGCGCAGAAGACCCAGATTCTCGGGACCATCCCCGCCGGGCGGCTGGGATCGGGCGCCGATGTGGCGTCCGCCTGCGTCTATCTCGCCAGTGACGAGGCCGGCTACATGACCGGCCAAACGCTCCACGTGAATGGCGGCATGGCCATGATCTGACCCGCTGGCCTCATCCGGGGGAGCGTGCTACCACCCTCCCGAACGATGAGGCCCCGGGTCTCTAGTCCGCCTCCGGGATCGGTTGACATCACGTCTCCGGTCGCGGAAGGAACAACTGAACAACAGGGACCCTAACGCATGTCCGATATCCTTGAACGCGTCCGCAAGATCGTCATCGAGCACCTCGACGCCGATCCCGAGAAGGTGACCGAGAAGGCCAGCTTCATCGACGACCTGGGCGCCGACAGCCTCGACAATGTCGAGCTGGTCATGGCCTTCGAAGAAGAATTCGACATCGAGATTCCGGACGACGCCGCCGAGCACATCCAGACTGTGGGTGATGCGGTGAAGTTCATCGGAGAGCGCCTGGGCGGCTGACGCCTCCTGGACGTCGAGGATCTGACCGCCGCGTCCCTTCGCAGAGGCGCGGCGGTTTGCATTTGCGGAGGACTCCATGCGTCGAGTCGTCGTTACGGGAATCGGCCTCCTGACCCCGTTGGGCCAGGGTCGTGAGATCACCTGGAAGGCCATCCTGGCCGGGAAATCCGGCGCTGGCCGGATCACCACCTTCGACCCCGAGGGCTATGCCTGCCAGGTCGCCTGCGAGGTGCCCCGCGTGGACGGGCGGGGTGGCGGCGGGCCCGACGTAGAGGGCTCCTTCGACCCGGACGCCACGGTTCCTCCCAAGGACCAGCGCCGCATTGACGACTTCATCCTGTACGCCATCGCCGCGGCGGACGAGGCGATCGCCGATTCCGGCTGGAAACCCCAGACAACCGAGGATTTCGAGCGCACGGGCGTCATCATCGGGTCGGGCATCGGCGGCCTTGCGACCATCGCCGAGACCGCCATCGAGATGCACGAAAAGGGCCCGCGCCGGGTCAGCCCCTTCTTCATTCCGTCGGCCCTGATCAACCTGGCCTCGGGCCAGGTCTCGATCCGTCACGGCTTCAAGGGTCCGAATCATTCGGTGGTCACCGCCTGCGCCACCGGCGCCCACGCCATCGGCGATGCGGCCCGGATGATCCGTTACGGGGATGCAGACATCATGGTCGCCGGCGGCGCCGAGGCTTCGATCTGCCCGATCGGCATTGCCGGGTTCATCGCCTGCCGGGCCATGTCCACCAACTTCAACGACACCCCGGACAAGGCCAGTCGGCCCTACGACAAGGACCGCGACGGCTTCGTCATGGGCGAGGGCGCCGGCATCCTCATCCTCGAGGAGTACGAGCACGCCAAGGCGCGGGGCGCGAAGATCTACGCGGAGGTCGCCGGCTACGGGATGGCGGGCGACGCCTACCACATCACCGCGCCGGCTGAGGATGGCGACGGCGGTTTCCGGGCCATGCGGGCCGCTGTCCGCGACGCCGGGATAGACCCGGGACAGGTCGACTACATCAACGCCCACGGCACCTCCACGCCTCTGGGCGACGAGATCGAGCTGGGGGCCGTCACCCGCCTGCTGGGCGACGCCGCCGCCCGGACGACGATGAGCTCCACCAAGTCGGCCACCGGGCACCTGCTGGGCGCCGCGGGGGCGATCGAGGCGGCCTTCACCTGCCTGGCCATCCGGGACCAGGTGGCGCCGCCGACGATCAACCTGGACAATCCCTCGGTCGAGACCGTCGTGGATCTGGTCCCCCACAAGGCCAAGCCCATGAAGATCGACATCGCCGTGTCGAACAGTTTCGGGTTCGGCGGCACCAACGCTTCGCTCGTCCTCAAGAAGGTCCCGTGAGCCGCAGGTCGTGGGCGACGCGGCGTCGACGGATCTCCGCCGCCGTCGCCGGGCTTGCCGTTGCGCTTGTTGCGTTCAGCCTCCTCTTCGCCTTCGGCCCCGGTCCCCAGGCCCGGTCAGGGTCAGAGACCCTCGTCCAGATACCCCGGGGTTCGGGGGTCGCCGGCGTCGCGGCCGCCCTGAAGGACGCCGGTGTTCTCAGGTCTGCGGCTATCTTCCAGCTGGTGGCGCGGGCGACGGGCGCCGGCGGGTCTCTGAAGGCGGGCGAATACGCCATACCCAGCCGGGCCTCGATGATGGCCGTCCTGTCCGATCTCGAAGCGGGCCGCACCATCGCCCGCAGCGTCACCCTTCCGGAAGGACTGACCTCGGCCATGATCGTCCGGGAACTCCGCGCGGTCGATTGGTTGACCGGAGACGTCGAGATCCCGGAAGAGGGGGTTCTCCTGCCGGAAACCTACCGGGCCGAGCGGGGCGATACCCGACAGTCCCTGCTTGACCGCATGAGGGCGGACCAGCAGGCCCTGCTGGATCGACTCTGGGCGTCCCGGCAGCCGGGTCTGCCCCTTGCCTCGCCCGAGGAGGCGGTGATCCTGGCCTCCATCGTGGAGAAGGAGACCGGCCAGACCGACGAGCGCCGTCGCGTCGCCGGCGTCTTCATCAATCGCCTGAAGCTGGGAATGCGGCTGCAGAGCGATCCCACCGTGATCTACGCCGTCAGCCGCGGCGAACCCCTGGGTCGCGGAATCAGGGCCTCGGAACTGGCGAACCGCAGTCCCTGGAACACCTATGCTCACGCGGGCCTGCCTCCGACCCCGATCGCCAACCCGGGACGCGCCTCCCTGGAGGCTGTTCTGAACCCGCTTGAGACCCGCGAGATCTTCTTCGTGGCCGACGGCACCGGAGGGCATGCCTTCGCCGAAACCCTCGAGGCGCACAACGCCAACGTCGCGCGCTGGCGGCAGATCGAGCGGGCGCAGGGGGGCGGCGGCTGACATGGGTCAACTAAGCGGAATGACCGGGTTCGGTCGGGCCGAGGGCGCCAGCGGCGGTTGGAGCTGGGTGGTGGAGGCCAGGTCCGTGAATGGCCGCAGCCTCGAGGTGCGGTTCCGGGGTCCAGCGGGCTTCGACACCCTGGAGCGCCTGACCCGGGAAGCGGCCCAGGCGCGCTTCCAGAGGGGCCAGGTCTCAGTCTCTGTCGCCGCCCGGCGACTGGAGGCGGCGACGCCTGTGAGCATCAACCGCGACCTTGCCCGAACCCTTCTCGACCTGGGAGAACCCTGGATTCAAGAGGGTCGCGTGCTTCGCCCGACCCTGGACGGTCTCCTGTCCCTTCGCGGCGTGATCGACGTGGGGTCCGCCGAGGCGGATGCCGAGGCCCTGGGCGAGATGGCCAGCCTTCTCGCCCTTGCGGTGACAGAGGCCCTGGACGGGGTCAAGGCGGCCCGCCTGGAGGAGGGTGCGCAGCTCGGCGCTGTCCTGCTCCGGCTTCTTGACGAGATCGAAGCCCTCGTCGGGCGCTCGCGTGATCTCGCCAGTGAGCAGACGGAGGCGATCCGCGGCCGGTTCCAGAGGCGACTGTCTGAACTGGCGGGGGACGGTCCTGATATCGCCGAGCGCGCCTTCCTGGAGGCGGCCGCCCTGGCGGTGAAGGCGGACGTTCGCGAGGAACTCGACCGGCTGGAGGGTCACCTGGTCAGCGCCCGTACGCTGCTGGCGGAAGGCGGAGCGGCGGGCCGACGGCTCGAGTTCCTGACCCAGGAGTTCATGCGCGAGGCCAACACCCTCTGTTCGAAGGCGGCGGTCGCCGACCTGACCCGGACCGGCCTGGACCTGAAGGCCACCATCGATCAGTTCCGGGAGCAGATCCAGAATGTGGAGTAAGTCATGAGCGTGACGGATGCGGCCCGACCCTGGGAGGTTCAGCGGCGCGGCCTTCTGTTCCTCGTTTCCAGCCCTTCAGGCGCCGGCAAGACCTCGCTGTCCCGTCGGCTGGTCTCGGACCATGACGACCTTGTGCTGTCGATCTCCGCTACGACCCGGGCGCCGCGCCCCGGGGAGGAAGAGGGGCGCGAGTACTACTTCGTCTCCCCGGAACGCTTCGAGGAAATGGTCGAGGGCGGCCAATTCCTGGAGTGGGCCCATGTCCATGATCACCGCTACGGAACGCCGAGGGCGCCTGTCGAGGCGGCCCTCTCGGCAGGCCAGGACGTGCTCTTCGACATTGACTGGCAGGGAGCGGCGCAGGTTCACGAGGCCATGCCCGAGGACAGCGTACGCATCTTTGTCCTGCCGCCCAGTTGGGCGGACCTCGCCCGGCGCCTCAACGCCCGGGCGCAGGACTCGGACCTGGTGATCCAGCGCCGGCTGGAGCGGGGCCGTGAAGAGATCACCCACTGGGATGACTATGACTACGTCATCGTGAACAAGAATTTTGACCGCGCCTATGCCGACCTCGGCCACATCTACCGGGCGGAGCGGATGAAGCCGGCCCGGAATCCCTGGTTGCCGGACTTTGTCCGGCGGCTCGGCGCCGAACCCCTGTCCTGATCCGGAAGGCCCCCTCATGAAGACCCGCAAGCTTGGTCCCTTCGACGTCTCCGAGATCGGCCTGGGCTGTATGAGCCTGTCCCAGGCCTATGGTCCCCCGCCCCCCAGGGACCAGGCGGAGGCGGTGCTGCTGGGCGCCCTGGACGCGGGCTGCACCTTCTTTGACACCGCCGCCGTCTATGGCCTGGGTCACAACGAACGCCTGGTCGGCGAGGTCCTGCGGCCGCATCGCGACCGCATCGTCCTGGCCTCCAAGTGCGGCCTGTCCCGGGGAGAGCAACGCGAGCTCAACGGCCATCCGGACGTTCTCAAGGCGACCTGCGAGGAGAGCCTCCAGCGGCTCGGCGTCGAGGTGATCGACCTCTATTACCTGCACCGCTGGGACCGGCGCGTCCCCATCGAGGACAGTGTCGGGGCCCTTGCCGACCTGGTGACGGAAGGCAAGATCCGCACCATCGGCCTCTCCGAGGTTTCGGCCCCCACGCTTCGTCGCGCCCACGCTGTCCACCCCATCGCCGCCCTCCAGACCGAGTACTCCCCCTGGACCCGCAATCCGGAGATCGCGGTCCTCGAGGCCTGCCGGGAGCTCGGCGTCACCTTTGTCGCCTTCAGCCCTGTCGGCCGGGGATTTCTCGCAGGGGGCGTGAAGGATGCCTCCGCTCTGGACCCCAGCGATTTCAGGGTGGGGATGCCCAGGTTCCAGGGGGACGCCTTCCAGAGCAACCTCGCCCTCCTGGCGAGCTTTGAGGCCCTGGCGGGAGAGGCGGGATGCACGCCTGCGCAACTTTGCCTGGCCTGGCTGCTGCACAAGGACCCGGACCTCATCCCGATCCCGGGGACGTCATCTCCAGAGCATATGCGTCAGAACATGGCGGCCTCGGGGATCGCCCTCCCGGCCTCCCTGCTGGAGAGGATCGACCTTGCAGTGAATGGCGCCAGCGTTTCAGGCCCACGCTACGCCCCGGCCATGCAGGCCAGTGTCGATACAGAGCGGATGCCTTTCGAGGTTTCGGTCTGACCCACGAAAAAGGGCCGCCCAAGCGGGCGGCCCTTCCGAATCTGGGCTAGAGCGACCGGAGGCCGGCCGCTGTAAGCCGTCTTACTTCTTTTCAGCCATGGCAGCGTCAGCAGCCGGAGCGGCGGCCGGAGCGGCGGCGGCGGCGTCGGCCGGAGCCGCAGCAGCGGCGTCAGCGGCGGCGGCCGCGGGCGCAGCAGCGTCGGCCGGCATAGCGGCTTCAGCGGCGGGGGCCGCGGCTTCGGCAGCCGGAGCGGCTTCTTGAGCGGGCTGGCTGCAGGCGGCCAGCGAAGCCACGGCGGCCAGAGCGGCCACAGTCAGAGCGACTTTCTTCATTACAACTCTCCCGAGATGACCGAAGGCACGCCCGAAACCACGACGGTTCCGGAATCGCCCCTTGGACAGCCGAAACCCTATGCCCGCAGAAACCGGCGATCAAGCTTTCGTGAGCAGGGCGTCGGCAAGAGAGAGGAAGCCCTCCAGGTCGAGGGTCTCGGGTCGTACCGAGGGATCTACGCCGGCGGTGTGGCAGAGGGTCTCTCCCCCAAGCGCCCGCAATCCGGCCCGGAGCATCTTGCGTCTCTGCCCAAAGGCTGCGGCCGTGACCTTCTGCAGGGCCTCCAGCCGGGGCCCGGTCACCGGGCGCGATCTTGGAACCAGGTGAACGACCGCCGAGTCCACCTTGGGCGGTGGCGTGAAGGCCTTTGCCGGCGCCTCCAGGACAAGCCGGCGCTCAGTAATCGCGGCGGCCAAGACAGCGAGGCGGCCGTAATCCGGATCGCCAGGTTCCGCGACGATGCGCCGGGCGACCTCCTTCTGGAACATCAGGGTCATTGATCGCGGACGGAAGGCGCCGGTCAGCCATTTGACCAGCAGGGGCGTGCCGACATTGTAGGGCAGGTTGGAGACGATACGGGCGCCCTCCGGGCCGGCGATCGCGGTCTCATCCACCTTGAGAGCGTCTGCGTGGAGGACCTCCAGACGCCCGGGAAAGGCGGCGGCCAGTTCGTCCAGCAGGGGAAGGAAGCGGGCGTCACGCTCGATGGCCGTCACCCTGGCGCCGCTCTCCAGGAGGGCCTGGGTCAGGCCGCCGGGGCCAGGGCCCACCTCAATGACATGGTCGGCCGGCCCCGCTTCCGACAGGCGGGCGATCTTCCGGGTCACGTTCAGGTCGAGAAGAAAGTGCTGGCCCAGACCCTTGTTGGCCTGGAGGCCATGGGCCGCGAGGCGGTCGGAGATCCGGACGGGAAGGGTCAATTCGCCCGCCGGCGGGCGATCTCGCCCGCCATGCGAAGGGCGGCGATGAAGCTGTCAGCCCGGGCCAGGCCCTTGCCCGCGATATCGAAGGCGGTCCCGTGGTCCGGAGACGTCCTCACCACCGGCAGGCCCAGGGTCAGGTTCACACCCCCCCAGAAGTCCAGCATCTTGATCGGGATGAGAGCCTGGTCGTGATACATGCAGATCACGGCGTCATAGCGTGCGCGGATCTCAGGGGCGAAGAGGCTGTCCGCGGGCAGGGGGCCTTCGATATCCAGGCCCTCCGCCCTGAGGCGGTCCGCCGCGGGCCGGATCAAGGTGATCTCTTCGCGTCCGATCTCCCCAGACTCCCCGGCGTGGGGATTGAGCGCCGCCATGGCGAGGCGGGGGCGGGCCAGCCCGAAGTCCCCCATGAGGGACTGTGCGGTGACCCTTGCTGTGCGCAGGAGGCCCTCCAGGCTGAGGGCGTCGCTCACCCTGGCGATGGGCAGGTGGATAGTCGCCAGGGTGACGCGAAGGTCGGCCGCCGCCAGCATCATCACGGGCCCCCGTTCACCGCTCCAGGGCGTCCCGGCTGTAAGCTCGCCGATGTACTCCGTGTGCCCGGGATGGGGGAATCCCGCCGACTTCAGGACGGACTTCGAGATCGGGGCCGTGACCAGGGCGCGGGCCTCGCCGGCAAGGCAGGCCCGGGTCGCCGCAGCGATCCACTTGGTCACAGATGTCGCCGCGCTCGGAGCGGGATGACCGGGCCGAACGGGCTCCGGCAGGGGCAGCTCGATCACCGGCAGGAAGGATGAAAAGAGCCCGGCGGCCTCCGCCGGCGCCCCCACGAGGGCGATGGG